>NZ_JBFBHW010000050.1:0-66190 GCF_040685395.1 Kitasatospora sp. NPDC088779
CCCCGGGGGGGCCCCCCCCCGGGGGGGGGGGGGCCCCCCGCCGCGGAGGTGCCCGGGATCAGCCGTGGAGGTAGACGATGCCGAGTTTGGTGAGCTGCCAGAGCTGGGTCGCGGCGCCGGTGTCGGTGGCGAGTTCGACGGCGGGGTTGCCCTTGGCGTCGAGGGTGGTGCCGGGGGCGATCACCTTGGTCGGGTCCTGGGAGTCGGCGATCTTGTAGCGGCCACCACCGGCCGGCTTGAGGACCCAGTGCTGGTTGCCGCCGCCGTTGCAACGCCACTGCTGGATGCGGGTGCCGGCGGTGGTGGAGGCGGCGTTGGCGTCCAGGCACATGTCCCGGTTGCCGCTGAAGTCGAGCTCGTAGCTGCCGCCGGCCTTGGCCTCCAGGACGAAGGACTGGTTGAGCCCGCCGGTGGCCGGATAGGTGATGGCGGCCCGGCCGTTGGTGGAGTCGCCGTAGGTGCCGCCGCCGGTGAGGTCGAGCGCGTTGCCGCTGGCCGCGTTGGTGAGCTGGTACCAGGAGCCGTCCTCGGGGACGTCCGCGAACGGCTGCCCGGGGGTGAGCGGCTGGATGGAGGTGGTGTTCTGCTGGTTGAGGGTGCAGTAGGCCTGCGCCAGTTCGGGCTTGGCGAAGAACTGGCCGAGGCAGACGCCCTCGCCTCGGTAGCCGGCCACCCTCAGGTGGTACGACTGGCGGACCATGTTCATGCACAGCCCGGGGATGCCGATCTGCGAGTCGCAGCCGTTGCGGGCCCACTCGGCGAGGTTGATGACGTCCCCGTTGCTGTACTCGTACGGGGAACTGGTCCACTCCGCGCAGACCTCGTGGCCGAAGGCGACCCGCCGCTGGTCGAGGTAGCGCACGCCGGGCACCTGCTCGGCGGCGCCGCGCAGCGCGTCGCTGAAGGTCGGCACCACCCAGTTGTGGCCCCAGGCCAGGTCCTCGGGGAAGGCCGGGCAGCCGTCGGCGACCTTGCCGAGGTAGTCGTTGCGCCGGATGTCCGGGGTGATCGGATTGAAGTACGACTGGTAGACCAGCTGGTACGAGGAGTCGGCGTAGCCCGCCTTCCGCATGGTCTGCCGGATGTTCTGGAGCGCGGCGACGACCTTGGGCTGGACCCGCTTGGCGCGCTGGACGATCTCGTCGCTGCCGATGGTGTCGCGGCAGCCCTGGTCCTTGGGGATCGGGAAGTACTGCGCGAGGCAGTGCATCATGATCCCGCTGAAGTCGAAGTCGTCGTTGGCGCCGATCGTGACGACGACCATCTTCACGTCGTACCTGCCCGCCGCGTCGGCGAGTTTGACGTCCTGTTTGGGCTCGCCGAAGTCGCCGCTGCCGGAGCCGGTGACCTTGGCGAGTTCGGGATCGCTGACCAGGTCGCCGGTCTGGGCACCGGAGCAGGCGAGGTCGATCGGGGTGACCCCGGGGATGTCGGTGACGAAGATCTCCGACTTGGGGTGCCGGTGGCAGTAGTTGGTGGGGCTGTCGGTCTCCGGGAAGTAGCCGTCGTTGGTGTCGGTGCCGGCGCCCTCCCCGGAGATGGCGCTGTCGCCCAGGGCGACGATGGCGGCCGGGCGGGTGGCGCCGGCCGCGGGGGCCGGGTCGGCGAGGGCGGCGGGGGCGCCGGCCAGGCCGAGGGCGGCGACGAGGGCGCCGGTGGCGAGCAGTGCGCCGTACGGGGAGCGGCGCGCCACCGTCCGGGGCCGCCGCGCCGCTGTCAGTCGGGACCTGATCACACGCGACTCCTTGCGGGGGGGGGTGGGGGGCCGCCCGGCCGGGCGCCGAGCGGCGCGGAGCAAGAAAGGTGAGCAGGTCTCATATTCTAGGTACTGACAAGTAACGCAACAAGGCTTGCGACACCGCCGGAACCTGACGCCCCGACACGCCCCCGGACATGCGGAGAGCCGCCGCCCCGCGCCCCAGGAGGGAAGCGCGGAACGGCGGCTCGTACCGGCCGAACCGGGAGCAGGATCAGCCCAGGTTGGCGCAGTGGTTGCCGAACGCCGGGTTCAGCAGGCCGATGATGTCGATGGTGTTGCCGCACAGGTTGACCGGCACGTGAACCGGAACCTGAACCTGGTTGCCCGAGATGACACCGGGGGAACCCGCGGCGACACCCTCGGCGCCGGAGCTGGCCATCGCGGTGCCGGCGCCGGCGGCCACGATGCCCACCACGGCCGCGCCGACGGCGGCGGTCTTCTTGATGCTCATACGAGCCTCCTGACTGTTCATACAGAGATGCACGGGGAGTGCGACATCAAGAACGACACCCACCCGGGCCGGTTGCGACAGTGGACGCACTGTCACCCATCCGGCCCAACGGGGACGGCGACCGGCATTCGGGTGATCAGCGGACCGGACCGTTTCCCCTCGCGCGGTGCCTCGTTCTCTCTGGCGGAACACGATCCACCCGGTCCCCTTCACACGAATCGAGTACCGCCCATGCGCAAGCTCGCCCACGGCGTCGTCGGCACCGCGGCCAGCGCCGCCCTGCTCGCCGCCGGCGCCGGCGTCGCATCCGCCCACCACCTGCACGGCGCGTCCGCCGAGGGTGTCGCGGCCGGCTCGGCCGGCGTGGTCTCGGGCAACTCAGTGGAGGTGCCCGTGCACATTCCGCTCAACGTGTGCGGCAACTCGATCGACGTGGTGGGCCTTCTGAACCCGGCGTTCGGCAATAACTGCCTCAGCGCCTGACCGGGAATTCCCCTGGTCGCACCTCCGCCCGAACCGCTCCCGGCCGTGCGGGAATTGTTCGCGAGGTGCTGGAAGAACGCGGCGGCCGCGTCGACGCCCGAGCCATGGGCGAAACACGCCGGTGTGCGCCGCCGGAGTGACAATCACGGCAATCCCCAGAAGCCAGCGGGTGAGTATTCGTGCTCGCCCGGCTCCCGACATTTCCCATCCGTCGGGCAGAAAACGGAGGAAAGACATGCGCAACTTCAAGAAGGCCGCCGTCCTGTCCCTGGCCGCCACCGGTCTGGTCCTCGGTGCCGCCGGCGGTGCGTTCGCCAGCTCCGGCGCCGAGGGCGTGGCCGCCGGCTCCCCCGGCGTGCTCTCCGGCAACCAGATCCAGATCCCGGTGCACGTCCCGATCAACCTGTGCGGCAACTCCATCAACGTCATCGGCCTGCTCAACCCGGCGTTCGGCAACACCTGCGTCAACGCCGGCTGAACCGGCCGTCGCCGCACCGTCGACAGCTGATTCACCGAGTGCCGCGCCCCGCGACGCCGGGGCGCGGCACGCTCCACCCGTGTGTGATCGAGGAGATCAACCCCCATGCAGAACGTGAAGAAGGCCGCCGTCCTGTCCGCCGCCGCTGCCGGCCTGGTGCTCGGCGCGGCCGGGTCCGCCGCCGCCAGCTCCGGCGCCGAGGGCGTGGCCGCCGGCTCCCCCGGTGTCGTCTCCGGCAACCAGGTCCAGATCCCGGTGCACATCCCGGTCAACCTGTGCGGCAACTCCATCAACATCGTCGGCCTGCTGAACCCGGCGTTCGGCAACAGCTGCGCCAACGTGGAGCTCCCCCCGCCGCCCGCGGACGACTGCTGATCCCCGATCGGCACCCGTTCCGGCCGTACTGCCCCCCGACCAGCCGGCCGGGGGGCAGTTCGGCATCCCCGGGCGGCCGGTGGCCGTCCGGCCCCCGATCCACCGAAGGGTGATCCGCATGGTTTCGAAGAAGAGCGGGGCCTGCCTGGTCGTCGCCGTCGGCGCCACGGTGCTGCTCGGCACCGGCTCGGCGCAGGCCGCCACCACGACCGGTTCGGCCCCCGCGTCGGGCCCGGCCAAGCTGGCGAAGACCGATGTCGGTCAGGCGCTGAACGGGACGACCTCCGGCCTCGGCTACGGGCTCGCGCCGGTCAAGGACCTGCGCCTGGACCCGTGGGCGAACTCCTCGGCCGACGTGCTCAACAACGGCGCGACCGTCAAGCCCGACCAGGGCCTGGCCCCGGTCGGCACCGGCGGGCTGACCGGCCCGCTGAGCGCGGGCGGCGGCATCCGGGACCTCCCGCTGGTCGGTGGGCTGACCGGCGTGCTGCCGGGCTGAGCCGCCCGGCGCAGGCGGGAGCCCGGCACCCCGGTCGCGTCCGGGGTGCCGGGCTCCACCGTGCCCGGAGCCGCTGGGCTCAGAGCTGGGTCAGGTCGGTCAGGCCGGTCTGCTGCACCACGCCGGTGGTGGTCGCGGTGGTGGTCGCGGCCAGGTCGCCCACCTTGTCGGTGACCGAGATCGGGTGGTCGTCGTCGCCGAGGCTGGCAGTGGCACCCGGAACGGCCTGCACCGTGCCGGTGACCAGTCGCGGGTCCACCTCGCCCACCTTGAGCCGGCCGTCGGCCAGCTGGCCGGTGCCGTCCTGGACGAGGGCGAGCGGCTTGCCGACGGCGAGGCCGGGGGTGTCGGCGTGCAGCGGCGCGGCCGGGGCCTCCAGCAGCACCTGGCCGAGGTCGGCGCCCTGGTCGACCAGCGGGAGCGGCAACTGGGCCTTGGCGCTCGGGCCGACCTTCCCGGTCTGCAGCTCGGGGACCAGCCGGTCCGGGATGAGCTCGGTGCTGGTGGTGCGGCCGGGCGCCGGCGGCAGGAGCAGCGAGGTCGGGATGCCGGCCGTGACGCGGCTGCCGAGCGGGGTGAGCGGAACGTCCGCCGGGACCTGCTGGGTGGCCAGCTTGTCCTCCAGGGCACCGACCTGGTCGGGGCTGACCGGGGCGGCACTGGCCGCTCCCTGGGAGGCGAGCATGCCCGCACCGACCGCCAACAGCATCGCGCCGGCCCGCTTGGAGAACTTCATGCTTTTCACCGTTCTGCCTGTCCGTACTGGAGATCCCTGAAGGGAGGGGCTGCGGGGCGCAGCCGGAAAGCAATCTGCCTCAACGAGTGACCGTGAGTACGGATTGCGGCGGTTAACCGGTTCGGCCTAATAATCCGACCGGAAACCACTCTTCGACGCGCCTCCCGGACTCTTTTCAAAAATCCCCGTAACCTTCCGTGCCGTCATTCTTTGATCTGGACGTCAGTGACTGCAGACCGGGTCTGAGCGTTCTACGCGTTGTACGCACGGAAACCAAGAGCATTTCAGAGAGGGATCTCCCCATGATCCAGAAGTCCTTCGCCGCCGCCGGCCTGGCCGTCGCCGCGCTGGCCGCCGCCGCCGCGCCCGCCTCGGCGATCGGTGACGCGGACGGCGCCGCAGCCTCCATCGAGGGCAACGGCGGCACCAACTTCACCGGCACGGTCGGGAACAACAGCCCGAACTTCCACTTCCTGGACAACGCGAACGTCTGCCTCCCCGAGATCCACAACATCGCGGTGGGCGTGCTCGGCGTGGCCGTCCCGGTCGAGGTCCCGATCGCCAACAGCGGTGGCAAGCAGTACTGCACCCAGGGCCAGGGCACCCAGAGCCACGGCGACGCGGGCGTGTCCCACCTGATCGGCTGACCGTTCCCCCAGCTGCACTCCCCTGAACCACCCTTCGAATCGCTCCCCGATTCACCCCTCGAGAGGAAAACCGGAAATGATCAAGAAGTCCCTCGCCGCCGCCGGCCTGGCCGCCGCCGCCATCGCGATGTCCGCCGGCTCGGCCTCCGCCATCGTCGACTCGGACGGCGCCGCCACCTCCGTCCAGGGCAACGGCGGCACCAACCAGACCGGCACCCACGGCAACGGCAGCCCGAACTTCCACACCCTGGACAACGCGAACATCTGCCTGCCGGAGGTCCACAACATCGCCGTCGCCGTGGTCGGCGTCGCGGTTCCGGTCGAGGTGCCGATCCTGAACAGCACCCCGAAGCAGATCTGCAACGTCGGCCAGAACACCCAGTCCTCGGGCGACGCGGGCGTTTCGCACCTGATCGGCTGATCAAGGGGCACGGCACGGACGGAGGGCCCGGGGAGGTACGTCTCCCCGGGCCCTCCGGGCGCTACGGGCGCTCGAGGCGCCACGGGCGAGGTGTCCGGCCGGCCGCCGCCGAACAGGCGCGGACCGGCCGGGTGAGCGGACGTTCGGACCGGCGCGTGGGGTGCCGACCCGAACGGCCGGATGTGATCACGTGTCAGAGGCAGCGCCCGCCGGGGCGCTCCGAAAGAGAGGGCATTTCCATGAAGAGCAAGCTGGCCAAGGCCGCACTGACCGCCACCGCCGCGCTGGCGCTCGCGGGTGCCGCCACCCCGGCGTTCGCGCACGTCGGCTTCGCGGGCGGCGGCGAGTTCGTCGCCTCGGGCGACCAGCCGTTCGTGGCCGGTGCCGGCTTCGGCGTCGGCCACACCAGCGACGTCATCGCCGGCGGCTTCGGCGGCGGCGCCGCCACCTCCACCGACGTGATCGGCGGCGGCGAGGGCTTCGCGCACATCAACGGCTGGAAGTAGAACCCGGAAGGCCGGGCCGCCCCCACGGGGAACGGCCCGGCCTTCTCGTTGCCCGCACCGCCCCGAGCGAGCCTGAGGCGAGCGGGCGAGTGACCGCCGACTACTTGAGCATCGCGGCGGCCTCGACCGCCCAGTAGGTGAGGATCTGCTCGGCGCCGGCGCGGCGGATCGAGGTGAGCGTCTCCATGATCATCCGCTCCCGGTCGATCCAGCCGTTCGCCGCGGCCGCCTCGACCATCGCGTACTCGCCGGACACCTGGTACGCGGCGACCGGCACCGGGGAGGCGTCGGCGACCTGGCGCAGGATGTCCAGGTAGGCCATGGCCGGCTTGACCATCACCAGGTCGGCGCCCTCGGCGAGGTCCTGCTCCAGCTCGCGCAGCGCCTCACGGGCGTTGGCCGGGTCCTGCTGGTAGCTCTTGCGGTCGCCCTTGAGCGAGGAGCCGACCGCCTCGCGGAACGGCCCGAAGAACGCCGAGGCGTACTTGGCGGTGTAGGCGAGGATGCCCACGTCCTGGTGCCCGGCCTCGTCCAACGCCCGCCGGATCACGCCGATCTGGCCGTCCATCATGCCGGACGGGCCGACCAGGTGGACCCCCGCGTCCGCCTGCACCCGGGCCATCTCGGCGTAGCGCTCCAGGGTGGCGTCGTTGTCCACGCTGCCGTCGGCGGCCAGCACGCCGCAGTGGCCGTGGTCGGTGTACTCGTCCAGGCAGAGGTCGGACATGACCACCAGGGCGTCGCCGACCTCGGCGACCACGTCGCGGATCGCCTGCTGGAGGATGCCGTCCGGGTTGGTGCCCTCGCTGCCGGTGGCGTCCTGCACGGCCGGCACGCCGAACAGCATCAGGCCGCCCAGGCCCGCCTCGGCCGCCTCCACCGCGGCCTTGCGCAGGGTGTCCCGGGTGTGCTGGACCACGCCCGGCATGGAGGTGACCGGGACGGGCTCGCTGACGCCCTCGCGGACGAACAGCGGCAGGATCAGCTCCGCCGGGTGCAGCCGGGTCTCGGCGACCAGGCGGCGCATCGCCGGGCTCTGGCGCAGCCGGCGCGGGCGTACGTACGGGAATTCAGCGGACACGGCTTCTCTCTCCGAACGGTTGTGCAGTGCCGGGGGCGACGGATCGCCGCCCCCGGTCCCGAGGGTGTCAGCGGGCCTTGCGGCGCGAACCCGGACGGCGCTCGCTGGGCCGGTAGACCGGCTCGCCGGCGGCCGTGGCGGTGTCGCGGCGCCTGGCCCCGAAGTCTGCCAGCGCCTGGGCCAGCGCGGCCGCCGACGGCGCCGGGGCCATCACGTCGACCCGCAGGCCGTGCTCCTCGGCGGTCTTGGCGGTGGCCGGGCCGATGCAGGCGATGACCGTGACGTTGTGCGGCTTGCCCGCGATGCCGACCAGGTTCCGCACGGTCGAGGACGAGGTGAAGAGCACCGCGTCGAAGCCGCCGCCCTTGATCGCCTCGCGGGTCTCGGCCGGCGGCGGCGAAGCGCGCACCGTCCGGTACGCCGTCACGTCGTCGACCTCCCAGCCCAGCTCGACCAGGCCGGCCACCAGGGTCTCGGTGGCGATGTCGGCGCGCGGCAGCAGGACCCGGTCGATCGGATCGAACACCGGGTCGTACGGCGGCCAGTCCTCCAGCAGGCCGGCCGCGGACTGCTCGCCGGAGGGCACCAGGTCCGGCTTCACGCCGAAGTCCACCAGGGCCTGCGCGGTGGTCTCGCCGACCGCCGCGACCTTGATCCCGGCGAACGCGCGGGCGTCCAGGCCGTACTCCTCGAACTTCTCCCGGACCGCCCGGACCGCGTTCACCGAGGTGAAGGCGATCCACTCGTAGCGGCCGGTGACCAGGCCCTTGATGGCCCGCTCCATCTGCTGCGGGGTGCGCGGCGGCTCGACCGCGATGGTCGGCACCTCCTGCGGCACCGCGCCGTACGAGCGCAGCTGCTCGGACAGGCCGGTGGCCTGCTCCTTGGTGCGCGGCACGAGCACGTTCCAGCCGAACAGCGGCTTGGTCTCGAACCACGAGTGCGAGGACCGGTGGGCGACCTGCTCGCCCACCACGGCTATCACCGAGGTCGCCGGGTCCACCGGGGCGGAGACCGGCGAGGGCAGCACCCGGGCGGCCTTCAGGTCGGCGGCGATGCCGGACAGGGTGGAGGTGAAGGTCCGCTGGCGGGTGGTGGTGCCGGAGAGCGTGGCGCTCAGCGCCGACTCCGGCTTGCGGCCGTTGGCGACCAGGGCGCCCGCGGTGGCCGGCAGCTGGCCCAGGGTGGTCCGGACCACCAGGGTGGTCTCCGGCGCGCCCAGGTCCACCGGGCTGCCGGCCAGCAGCGCGGTGCCGTCCACGAAGCGCACGTCGGTGCCGGCCGCACCGCGCAGCGGGACGCCCGCGTACGCCGGGACGCCGACCGACTGGGCGACGCCCGGGATCACCTCGAAGGGGATGCCGTCGCCGGCGCAGCTGAGCATCTCCTCGGCGGCGCAGCCGTCCAGGCCCGGGTCGCCGTCGACGGTGCGGACCACGTGCTTGCCGGCCCGCACGGCCTCGGCGACCAGCCGGGCCAGGTCGAAGTCCGCGCCCTCGGCGGCCGGGGTGTGCACCTGCACACCGGCCGGGCAGTGGGTGCGCACGGCCACCGCGGTCAGCGGGTCGGCGACCAGGATGTCGGCCGAGGACAGCACCTCGACCGCGCGCAGGGTCAGCAGCCCCGGGTCCCCGGGGCCCGCGCCCAGGAAGGTGCACCGTCCGGTGGCGGACTGGCCGCCCGGGAACGGGGTTTCGGTGGCGGCGGTGGGGCTCATCGGGCTCGCTCCCCCATCAGGGTGGCCGCGCCCGCGTCGAGCAGCCGGGCGGCCAGCGCGCGGCCGAGGGCCGTCGCGTGCTGCTCGGCGGTCTCGTCGAGGACGATCGGACCGTTGGCGGACATCTTCAGCAGGGCGGCGCCGTCGGGGTCGCCGACCACGCCCTCCAGCCGCAGTTCGTTCGGTCGGACCCAGGTGGCCAGCGCGGCCACCGGAGCCGAGCAGCCGGCCTCCAGGGTGGCCAGCAGGGCCCGCTCGGCGACCACGGCGACCCTCGTGGGGGCGTGGTCCAGGGCGGCGAGCGCGGCGGTCAGGTCGGTGTCGGCGCTGGTGCACTCGATCGCGAGCGCGCCCTGGCCGGGGGCCGGAACCATCAGCTCCGGGTCGAGGTGCTGGGAGATCTCGGCGCTGCGGCCGAGCCGGTTGAGGCCGGCCGTGGCCAGCACCACCGCGTCCAGCTCGCCGCTGGTCACGTAGCCGATCCGGGTGTCCACGTTGCCGCGGATCGCGACGGTCTCCAGCGCGGCGCCGCGGGCGGTGGCCCAGGCGTTCAGCTGGGCCATCCGGCGCGGCGAGCCGGTGCCGATCCGGGCCGGGCGGCCGGCGCCGGCCAGCTTCTCCACCAGCTCGTCCAGGGTCAGGCCCTCGGCGGCGACCAGGGCGTCCCGGGCGTCCTCGCGCTCGGGGACGGCGGCCAGCGCCAGGCCCTCCGGGGCGGCGGTGGGCAGGTCCTTGAGCGAGTGCACGGCGAAGTCGATCCGGCCCTCCAGCAGCGCGTCCCGCAGGGCGGAGACGAACACGCCGGTGCCGCCGATCTGCGCCAGCGCCTCCCGGGAGGTGTCGCCGTAGGTGGTGATCTCGACCAGCTCGACGGGGCGCCCGGTGACCCGGGTGACCTCGCGGGCCACCATGCCCGACTGGGCCATGGCGAGCGCGCTGCGCCGGGTGCCGAGCCGCAGGGTCGCGGTGGCGGCCGGAGTCTGCTCCGTGATCGGTTGACCATTCATGAGGTGATCGTCCCGGTGGTACTCGTGGGATGGCTGACGGTTCATCTGGTGCCCCCGCCCGAGGGCTGGGGGCCGCCGACGGGTGTGCCCGACACGGCGTGCACGGCCGCCGGGTCGAGGTCGAACAACTCGCGCAGCGCGTCCGCGTAGGAGGCGCCGCCGGGCTCGGCGGCCAACTGCTTCACCCGGACGGTCGGGGCGTGCAGCAGCTTGTCGACGACGCGGCGGACGGTCTGGGTGATCTCCGCGCGGGAGCGCTCGTCCAGGTCGGGCAGCCGGGAGTCCAGCCGGCCCAGCTCGGCGGAGACCACGCCGGAGGCCATCGCCCGCAGCGCGACCACGGTCGGCGCGATCCGGGCGGCCCGCTGGGCGGCGCCGAAGGCGGCCACCTCGTCGGCGACGATCCGGCCGACCTGGTCCACGTCACCGGCGCCGGGGGTGGCCGCGTGCGCGCGGGAGAGGCTCTCCAGGTCCACCAGCAGGGCGCCGGGCAGCTCGTGCACGGCGTGGTCGACGTCGCGCGGCATGGCCAGGTCGAGCAGGGCGAGCGGCTGGTCGGCGGTGCGGGCGGCGACCGCGGCGGCCACGTCCCCGGCCTTGACCACCACGCCGGCCGCGCCGGTGCAGGAGATCACCAGGTCGACGTCGGCCAGCGCCTCCGGCACCTTGGCCAGGTCCAGGGTGCGGGCCACGCCGGAGCCGAGGATCTCGACCAGGCGCTCGGCGCGGGCCGGCGTCCGGTTGGCGATCAGCACGTCGGTGACGCCGGAGCGGACCAGGGTGGCGGCGGCCAGCGAGCTCATCGAGCCCGCGCCGACCACCAGCGCCCGCTTGCCGGCGATCTCGCCCGCGCCCGCCGCGACCTGCTCCAGGCCGAAGGTCACCAGCGACTGTCCGGCCTTGTCGATGCCGGTCTCGCTGTGCGCCCGCTTGCCGACCCGCAGCGCCTGCTGGAACAGCTCGTTCAGGCCGCGCCCGGCGGTGTGCTCCTCCTGCGCGGTGGCCAGCGCGTCGCGCAGCTGGCCGAGGATCTGGCCCTCGCCGACCACCATCGAGTCCAGGCCGCAGGCCACCGAGAACAGGTGGTGGACGGCGCGGTCCTCGTAGTGGACGTAGAGGTGGGAGGTCAGCTCCTCCAGGTCCACCCCGCTGTGATGGGCGAGCAGCAGCGACAGCTCGGCAACGCCGGCGTGGAACTTGTCCACGTCCGCGTACAGCTCGATCCGGTTGCAGGTGTTGAGCAGCGCGGCCTCGGCGACGGTCGCGGTGGCGGCCGCGTCGTGCAGCAGCCGGGTCGGCACCTCACCGGTCAGCGCGGCGCGCTCCAGCACGCCGACCGGCGCCGTGCGATGGCTCAGTCCAACGACGAGAAGACTCACGCCCGCCCCCAGGTCCCACGGTTGTCCGTACTCATGCCGCCCCGCACCGCTCGGCGGGCGCTTCGCACGACCTGCGTCCTGCGGCTGACTCGCTCGCTCATGCGGGCATCACCGCGGGGAGATCGCCCTCCCCGCCCTTGCCGGACTGGCCCTGCTCGGCCTGGTCCTTGGCCGCGGTCTCGGCGGTGCCGCGGCCCTTGCCGCTGCCGCCCGCCGCGCGGCGCAGCTTGGCCGCCGCCGCCCGGACCGGGCCCGGGGCGCGGTCCAGCACCGACTCGGTGCGGTCCGGCTCCTCGCCGGCCTTGCGCTGCTCGTGGAAGGCCAGGATCTGCAGCTCGATGGAGAGGTCGACCTTGCGCACGTCCACGCCGTCCGGGACAGTCAGCACGGTCGGGGCGAAGTTGAGGATGCTGGTGACGCCGGCCTCCACCAGCCGGTCGCAGACCTGCTGGGCGGCGCCGGGCGGGGTGGTGATCACACCGATCGAGACGTGCTGGCTCTCGACGATCGACTCCAGCTCGTCCATGTGCCGCACCGGCAGGCCGGCCGCGCTGCCGCCGACCACGTTCGGGTCGGCGTCCAGCAGGGCGGCCACCCGGAAACCGCGGGAGGCGAAGCCGCCGTAGTTGGCGAGGGCGTGGCCGAGGTTCCCGATGCCGACGATGACGACCGGCCAGTCCTGGGTCAGGCCCAGCTCGCGGGAGATCTGGTAGACGAGGTACTCGACGTCGTAGCCGACGCCGCGGGTGCCGTAGGAGCCCAGGTAGGAGAAGTCCTTGCGCAGCTTCGCCGAGTTCACGCCGGCGGCGGCGGCCAGCTCCTCGGAGGAGACCGTCGGCACCGAACGCTCGGAGAGCGCGGTGAGCGCGCGCAGGTAGAGGGGGAGGCGGGCGACGGTCGCCTCCGGGATGCCCCGGGCACGCGAGGGTCGGCGCGCGGCGCCCTGGTCGGGCGTCTGCGAACTGCTCTGTGGTGATCGGCCGATTGCCACGGTGCTCCTGTGGGTGAAGCTGGGCTTTGGCAGCCAGGCTATGCGTTTGTGAACGTGTGCACAAAGATGGTGTCCGTTTTGTCCCCACACAGTGATGCGCATCACGCCGTCGAGCCCATAGCACCGCGCTCCGTCAGGAGGACGGCCGGGGCGGGCACCCCGGGCAGCCACGGGCCGTACGGCGCCTCCCGGCGCACCAGCGGGACGGGCGTGCCGGACGGGCGGGAGCGGGCCCGGCCCAGCCGCGGCCAGGGCACCCGGGCCGCCTCGCGCAGCGGGCCCGCCCAGTCGTCCGGCGGGCAGGACGGGACGCCGACGCAGTGCCGCAGCAGCTCGGCGGTCACCCGGGCGTCGCCCAGCGCGGTGTGCGCCGGGTACCAGCCCAGGCCCGCCGCCTCCACGCAGGCCGCCAGGCCGTGGCCGCGGGCCTGCGGCAGGTGGGCGCGGGCCAGCCGCATCGTGCACAGCAGCGGCACGGGCGGCAGCGCGACCCCGATCCGGGCGAACTCGCGATCCAGGAATTTGTGGTCGCAGCTGACGTGGTGACCCACCAGCACCCGGCCGGCCAGCAGCTCCAGCAGCCGCGGGGCGATCTCCCGGAAACGCGGGGCGCCCTCGACGTCCGCCTGGTGTATCCGGTGCACGTGGGTCGGACCGACCGGGCCCAGCGGGTCGAGCAGGGTGGCGAACTCCCCCTCCGGGCGCAGCCGCTCGTCCAGCAGGACCACCGCGATCTCGACCACCCGGTGCCGCCACGGGCTGCGGCCGGTCGCCTCCACGTCCACCACGGCGAAGCCCCTGGCGCCCGGCGGGGCTTCGGGCGTCCCAGGGGTCGGGCCGGGAAGCATGGCGGCACTCCTCGCGTGCTCAGCCCCCCTCGGGCGCAAACGCGTTCGATCGTAAGCCGACCAACCGGCCCCGGCCCAAGCCGGACCGGGGTGTCTTTGACAACGATTCGGCGAACCGCCCCCGCCGAGTGGCGGGGCGGCAGCGGCGGTGCGCGGGAGCGGTCAGCCGCCGAGGGCGGCGCGCAGGCGGCGCTCGTCGACCCGCCAGAAGTCGTGCTGGCGCCCGTCGATCAGGGTCACCGGGATCTGCTCCCAGTAGCGCCGGTACAACTCCTCGTCCTGGGTGATGTCCTTCTCCTCGAAGGTCGCGCCCAGCTCGCCCGCCACCCGGACGATCACCTCCCGGGCGTCGTCGCACAGATGGCAGCCGGGCTTGCCGACCAGGGTCACGGTGCGGTCGGCCGGCGCGGGCTTCGGGCTCTTGTCACGTCGCAGCAGTGGGCTCACCCGGCCATTGTCCGCCCGCCCGGCGGCCGCCCCGCCGGCGCCCGGGACCGCCCGGTGTTCACCGCGCGGGCACGCCGCCGTCACGGCCGCCGCGCGCCCGGCTGGCTATGCTCGATGACATGGCCGTGCTCCGAAGGCTCACCCAGGCGAAGCGTTCCACCACCGAGCGGAGCGCCCTGGCGGGCGAGGCTGCCGCCGAGGCGGCGGCAGCTGCGCTGCAGGCCGAGCCGGAGTCGGCCACCGCCCCCGCGGAGAGCACCGCGCCCGCCGGGAGCACCGCTCCGGCCGAGGTCGCCGCCGGGAGCACCGAGAGCGCCGAGAGCGCCGGGAGCGCCGCGCCCACCGCGGGCAGGCCCGGCAAGGCGCCCAAGGCCCCGGCCGAGAACCACACCCCCGAGCCGGGCGACCCGCGCGCCGCCGCGTTCTTCGACTGCGACAACACCATCCTGCGCGGAGCCGCGATCTTCTACCTCGGGGTCGGCCTCTACCGGCGCGGCTTCCTCACCCGCCGCGACATCGCCCGGTTCGCCTGGCAGCAGGCCTGGTTCCGGCTGAACGGCGCCGAGGACCCGGAGCACATCTCGGACGCCCAGCACACCGCGCTCGGCCTGGTCGCCGGGAAGAGCACCGCCGACCTGGAGGCGATCTGCGAGGAGGTCTTCGAGCAGGTCGTGGCCGACAAGATCTGGCCCGGCACCCGCGCCCTGGTCCAGATGCACCTGGACGCCGGCCAGCGGGTCTGGCTGGTCACCGCCGCCCCGCTGGAGGTGGCCCGGGTGATCGCCCGCCGGCTCGGCATGACCGGCGCCCTGGGCACCGTCGCCGAGGCCGACGGCGGCCGGTACACCGGCCGGCTGGTCGGCGAGCTGCTGCACGGCCCGGCCAAGGCGGCCGCGGTGCACGCGCTGGCCCGGCACGAGCGGCTGGACCTCGACCGCTGCGCCGCGTACAGCGACTCGGCCAACGACATCCCGATGCTCTCGCTGGTCGGCCACCCGTACGTGGTGAACCCGGACGGCGCGCTGCGCCGCCACGCCCGGGCCCAGGGCTGGCGGGTGCGGGACTTCCGGACCGGCCGGAAGGCGGCCCGGGTGGGACTGCCGGCCGCGGCCGCGCTCGGGGTGCTCGCGGGTGCGGCGGCCGCCGGGGTGGCCCTGAACCGCCGCCGCCGCTGTGCCTGACGGGCTTCCGCCACCCCCGGTCGCGCCCCCAGCCGACAGGCCTGCCCGCGGCCTCCCCACGGCCTCCCCACGCGGGCGACCAGCCGTCAACCAGGCCTCTGACCTGGCCCCTCGTACGGGCGAACTCCCGTTTCCGGTACGGCTTTCCGGCCCAATGAACGAACCTGTCACCCGGTGACTGGTTCTGATCGTTCGCCAGACCGGGAAAGTCGGGGGTTGCCGGGCCTCAAGACTGGGAAACCACCGGCCTGACCGCCGAATTGGTCACCCTGGGCGCCCGAACGGTCACGTTGAGCCGGATGAACGATGACAGGTCCGGTCAGTGTCAGCCGAATATGCGCGATAAATGGATCCCAAACGACCACTTCGACCACACGGTGTAGCTGTCATTGCACAAAGCGTTATTCTCTCCTGGATGCACGTCACCCACGCGCCCCGCTCGAACGGGCGGCGCGGGAGTGCTCTCCGCGCAGGCGGAGGTGATCCGTCCACAGTTCTGCCTCTGGGAGTCCCGTGTACCCACCCGTCCGGAACGACGCGCCTGCACCCTCCCGCCCGTCGTCCGCGCCCCTGCGCCCCCGCACCGGCCTCCGCGGCCGCCCCGTCGCCGACCGGCAGATCTCCACCGGCCTGGACCTGCTGCGCAACCTGCTCCGCAGCCAGCTCGCCGCCTCGCCCCAACTCGTGCCCGCCGGAGCCCCGTTCGGACACCCGCACGGCTCCGGCCTGGCGCTGCGCACCACCGCCGCCGGCTCCACCGGCACCGGCTCGCGCGGCCGCACCGGCAGCACCGGCGTCGGCCGCGGCCGCGCCCGGACCGCGCCGAGCCCCGGCTACGAGACCGAGCACAACCCGATCATGGAGCTGGTCGAGCGGGCCCAGGCCGGCGAGAGCGAGGCCTTCGGCCGGCTCTACGACCACTACTCGGACACCGTCTACCGCTACATCTACTACCGGGTCGGCAGCCGGGCCACCGCCGAGGACCTCACCAGCGAGACGTTCCTGCGCGCGCTGCGCCGGATCGGCACCTTCACCTGGCAGGGCCGGGACTTCGGCGCCTGGCTGGTGACCATCGCCCGCAACCTGGTCGCCGACCACTTCAAGTCCAGCCGCTTCCGGCTGGAGGTGACCACCGGCGAGATGCTCGACTCCAACGAGTGCGAGCGCAGCCCGGAGGAGTCGGTGCTGGAGTCGCTCTCCAACGCCGCCCTGCTGGACGCGGTGCACCGGCTCAACCCGCAGCAGCAGGAGTGCGTGACGCTCCGCTTCCTCCAGGGGCTCTCGGTGGCCGAGACCGCGCGGATCATGGGCAAGAACGAGGGTGCCATCAAGACCCTCCAGTACCGCGCCGTCCGCACCCTGGCCCGACTGCTGCCGCCGGACGCCCGGTGAGGCCGCGGTGACCGGGGGCGGCATAGCCGGCGGGCGGCCCGACGGGCCGTCACCGTCCGCACCCGACCGACACGTCCGGGTGAACGGTCGATCCGATGATCAGCCGTGCGTAACCCACCGCCCGCACCACTCGTTGGCCAGCATGCAAGTCCCCACCAGGCGTACGGTCAAGCCGAATTGCGACCTGTCACCCGATGGAGTGGCTTTGGCCCGCCGAGGCAACCGTCCGGCAGGCCGGGGTGTCGACAACGACGAAGGGAGGTGTGGCCCGTGACGGCAAACGTGCTGGAGCACCGACGGGCGAAGGCCTTCGCCGAGGCGCTGGAGGCCCACCGGGCGGAGCAGCGCGGCGCAGCGGACGCCGAATCGGCGAACACCGCTGCCACCGGCGCCGGTCCGGTCGCGATGGCCCAACTGGTCGGCCTGACCGACGCACTGGGCGCGATGCCCGGACCGGCGCTGGACCCGGAGGTACGGACCGTCCAACGCGCCCAGCTGATGGCCGCGTTCGAGCAGGCCTTCGCCGGCGGACCGGGCGCCACGGTGCCCCGCCAACGCCGGCACCGGGCCATCCGGACGGCGCCGCGCGGCCGCTGGAGCCGCCGGTTCGCGATCGGCGGGCTGGTCGCCGGACTGGCCGTCGGCAGCCTCGCCGGCGCCGCCGCCGCCAGCTCCAACGCCCTCCCCGGGGACACGCTGTACGGCATGAAGCGCGGCCTCGAAGGGCTCAGGCTCGACCTGGCGGACACCGACTCCGAGCGCGGCGAACTGCTGCTCGACAACGCCGCCACCAGGCTAGGCGAGGCCAAGACCCTGGTCGGCCACCCCGGCCCGGCCACCGGGCTCAGCCCGGGCACCGTCGAACGGGTCCGCCGCGCGCTGGACGACATGCACGCCGACGCCATCAAGGGCCGCGAGCTGCTCCGCTCGGTCTACCGCAGCAACGGCTCGCTCGGCCCGATGCGCGCCCTGGCCGGCTTCGCCCAGGGCGAGGACGGCCGCTGGACCGAACTGGCGGGCCAGCTGCCCGTCCAGCTCACCCAGCAGGCCCACCTGGTCGACCAGCTCTTCGACGACATAAGCGAGGACGTCGCGCCCCTGCGCCTGGCCCAGCCCGCCGCCAAGAGCGGTGGCCCGGCCGGCACCGGAGCGGGCGGCGACACGGCCGGCCCGGCCACCGGCGGCGCCCCCGCCGACACCCCGGCGAACGGCTCCGGCCCCGCGCCCGGCGACGGCCCGGCCCAGGGCGGTGCCACCGGCGCGACCAGCGGCGGCAACAACCGCCCCGGCGGCACCGAGCGGGCCCCCGCCAGCACCGGCGCCAGCACGCCCGGCGGCACCGGCGCCAAGGGCGGCGGCCTGCCGAGCACCCTGCCCAGCAGCGCGCCGGACGCCGTCAACGGGCTCGTCGGGGACCTCACCAGCGGGCTCACCGGCGGCAGGACCTCGCCGAGCGCCGCCCCGGCCCCGCCGCAGGCACCGCAGCCGCCCTCCGGCACGCCCAGCGCCCCGGCCGCCGGCCAGCCGCAGGGCGTCGAGGTGCCCCCGCTGATCCCGGGCCTGCTGCCCGGGCTGCGGCTCCTCGGCGGCTGACCGGACGACGCGGGGCCCCGGCGATCCCTGGAGTTCCAGGGATCGCCGGGGCCCTCGGCCGTGCCTCGGAGGCCACGGGAGGCCCCCGAAGGTCGCGGGAAACCTAGAAGAACACCGACCGCCGCTGCACCAGCAGCTTGTAGAGCGTGTGCTGGATCGTCTCGCGCACCTCGTCGGCCAGGTCGAAGACCAGCATCGGGTCGTCCGCCGCCTCCGCCGGGTACCCATCGGTGGCGATCGGCTCCCCGAACCGGATGGTCCACTTGGTCGGCAGCGGCAGCACGCCCAGCGGCCCCAGCCACGGGAAGGTCGGCGTGATCGGCACGTACGGCAGGCCCAGCAGCCGGGCCAGCGTCTTCACGTTGCCGATCATCGGGTAGGTCTCCTCGGCGCCGACGATCGAGCACGGCACGATCGGCACCTTCGCGCGCAGCGCCGAGGAGACGAAGCCGCCGCGCCCGAAGCGCTGGAGCTTGTACCGCTCGGCGAACGGCTTGCCGATGCCCTTGAAGCCCTCCGGCCAGACCCCGACCACCTCGCCGCGCTCCAGCAGCGCCTGGGCGTCCTCGTTGCAGGCCAGCGTGTGGCCGGCCTTGCGGGCCAGCTCGTTGACGCCCGGCAGCACGAACACCAGGTCGGCGGCGAGCATCCGCAGGTGCCGGTGGTGCGGGTGGTGGTCGTGGATGGCGACCTGGGTCATCAGGGCGTCCAGCGGGATCGTCCCGGAGTGGTTGGCGACGATCAGCGCGCCGCCCTCGGCCGGGATGTTCTCGACTCCCTGGACCTCGATCCGGAAGTACTTCTCGGCCAGCGGGCGCAGCAGGGCGAGCAGCACCTCCTCGGTGAGCTCCCGGTCGAAGCCGAACTCGTCCACCTCGTAGTCGCCGGTGATCCGGCGGCGCAGGAAGGCCAGCCCGTCCGCGGCCCGGCCCTCCCAGCCCTTGCCGAACAGTCTGGTGGCCGCCGAACCGAGCTGCCCGGACAACGCCCCGCCGACGGCGTCGGCGAGCCGGTCGGCGGGCCCGGGGTCGTCGGGCGAGGTCCAGCTGGGGGCGGACTCGATCGGGATGACCCTGGCCTCGCCCGGCGCGTTCTCGGCTGCGGCACTCATCGCGGGTTCAGCTCCTGGGTCGGCGGGGGCGGTCGGTACGGACGGTGGGGACGCCGGCGGCCGGGGCCCGCACCGGGCCGAGCAGGGCGGCCAGCCGGTCGGTGACGGCGGCCAGCCGCTCGGGCGGCAGCAGGCCGGGCCCCTGCGCGGCGGCGAAGTCGGCGAAGGCCTCCGGGGTGGTGAACGCCGGGCGGTAGCCGAGCGTCTCGCGCAGTCGCGCGGTGTCCACCACCCGGCCGTGGGTGAGCAGCCGCAGCTGCTCCGGCGAGACGTCCAGCAGCCGGGTCTGCCGGGCCAGCCCGGCCATCCAGCTGACCGCGGGCAGCAGCAGCGGCACGGTCGGCCGGCCGAGCCGGCGGGCGCACTGGGAGAGCAGCAGGACGCCCTCCCCGGCCACGTTGAAGGTCCCGGTGTTGACGGTGCCCGGCTCGGCCTCGGCGGCGGCCCGGCAGAGCACCGCGACGGCGTCGTCCTCGTGCACGAACTGGAGCCGGGGGTCGTAGCCGAGGACGGTCGGCAGCACGGGCAGCGCGAAGTACTCGCTGAGCGGGGTGTCCGCGCCGGGGCCGACGATGTTGGCGAAGCGCAGGACCGTCACCGCGACGTCCGGGCGGCGCCGGGCGAAGCCGCGGACGTAGCCCTCGACCTCCGCCGCGTCCTTGGCGAAGCCGCCGCCGGGCGGGTTCTTCGGCTGGATCCGCTCGGTGAACACCGCCGGGTCGCGGGGCGCGGAGCCGTAGACGCCGGTGGTCGACTTCACCACCAACCGGCGCACCCCGGGCGCCTTCTGGCAGGCGCCGAGCAGTTGCATGGTGCCGATGACGTTGGACTCCTTCACCGCGGAGCGGTTGGTGGAGCCCAGGCCGGTGGCGCTGACGCTGAGGTGGACCACGGTGTCGACCCGGTGCTCGGCGATCACCCGGGAGACCGCCGGGCGGCGCAGGTCGAGCTGGTGGAAGCGGTACTCGGCGGCCGGTCCGTCCGGCTCCTCGACCGGCAGCCGGGGCGGCTGCACGTCCACGCCGACCACCAGGTCCACACCCGGACGACGGCGGACCTCGGCGGCGAAGCGGGCACCGAGATGGCGTGCCACGCCGGTGACGAGCACGACCACGCCCACGGTGTGCACCCCATTCCCTCGGCCCGAGCGGCCTGCGTGCACCGTACCGTGCCGCCCTGCCGGGCCGTGAAACGACACCGCCCGCCCAGGCCGAGGCCTGGGCGGGCGGTGGAAGCGCCGGGCGCGCTGAGCGCGGCCGGGGGCGCTTACTTCTTGTTGCGACGCTGAACGCGGGTCCTCTTCAGAAGCTTGCGGTGCTTCTTCTTGGCCATACGCTTGCGACGCTTCTTGATGACAGAGCCCACGGAACAACCCTCGCTCACTGAGACTCTCGCCCGTGAGAGACGGAGTCCATACGACTGACGGACGGCCTAGCCTACCGTCCACGGGCCCAGGGCCGTAATCGTGCTCCCGGTGACCGGGAAACTCGCGGGGAATCCCCGGCGAACGGGGGTGGGATCCGCAGCTGCGGCCCCACCCCCGCCCACCCGGAACTACGCGCTCTCAAGCCTCACGTAGGACTCCTTGAGGTACTCGTGCACCGCCTGCTGGGGCACCCGGAAGGACCGCCCGACCCTGATGGCCGGCAGCTCTCCGCTGTGCACCAACCGGTACACCGTCATCTTCGACACCCGCATGACCGAGGCAACCTCCGCCACGGTCAGGAAGACGACTTCCTGCAAGGGGCGTTCGCCGGAACTCATGACCATCACCCGACCCTTCACCCGTGTGCAAGGCACCGGCTTCCCCTCCGGTGACTCCACCGGCACACGTGTATCCCCAGAGTAGTTATGGGTGGTACCAGTGGGAAGAGGGGAGGTGCGGTCCTCGTACGGTGAGAGATAGGACTGTTGCAGTACGTAGTCACTCGGCGGAACGCGGGAGTGGGCGTACGCACGGCCCACCCGCACCTGGGCGGGGAGGCCGGCCTCAGGCCAGGAGGCCGAGGTGGGGGAACACCGCGCGGCGGCTGGCGAGGATGGCCTGATCGAGTCGGTCGGCCGGATCGTAACCCGCGTCGAAGTCGCGCCAGACCGGTCGGGCGCCGTCGGTCATCCGCAGCGGGGCGGGCCGGCGGGTGCGGCGGTAGACCTCGGCGCGCCAGGACTCGGGGGTCTCGGTGGCCGGGTCGACGGGCCGTCCGGCGGCGGTGGCGACCAGGTGGGTCCAGGTGCGCGGGACGACGTCCACGACGGCGTAGCCGCCCCCGCCGGTGGCGATCCAGCGGCCGCCGGTGAGCCGGTGGGCGAGGTCGTGCAGTTCCTCGGCGATCATCCGCTGGGCGTCCAGCGTGACGGCGAGGTGGGCGAGCGGGTCCTCCAGGTGGGTGTCGGCACCGTGCTGGGTGACCAGGACCTGCGGGCGGAAGGCGGTGAGCAGTTCGGGCACCACGGCGTGGAAGGCGCGCAGCCAGCCGGCGTCGCCGGTGCCGGCCGGCAGCGGCAGGTTGGCGGCGGAGCCGGGGGCGTCCGGGCCGCCGGTCTCGGTGGGCCAGCCGGTCTGCGGGAAGAGCGTGGCGGGGTGCTCGTGGAGCGAGATCGTGAGCACCCGGGGGTCGTTCCAGAAGGCCTGCTGGACGCCGTCGCCGTGGTGGACGTCCACGTCGACGTAGGCGACCCGCTCGGCGCCGAGTTCGAGCAGCCGGGCGACGGCCAGCGCCGGGTCGTTGTAGACGCAGAAGCCGGAGGCCTTGGCGGGCATCGCGTGGTGCAGCCCGCCGGCGAAGTTCACGGCGTGCGGGGTCTCCCCGCGCCAGACCGCCTCGGCGGCGGCCACGGACTGACCGGCGATCAGCGCGGAGGCCGAATGCACGGCGGGAAAGGACCAGTTGTCGTCGGTGCCGAGCCCGTGCCGGGGATCCGACTCGTCGGGGTGGGCGGCGGCGTATTTGACCGCCTCGACGTACTCCCGGGTGTGCACCAGCCGCAGGGTGGACTCGCCGGCGGGCGGTGCGGCCCGCACCGTCACCCCGGGCCCGGCGTCCAGTCCGAGGGCCTCGACCAGGCGCATGGTGAGCGCCAGCCGGGTCGGGTCCATCGGGTGGCCGGGGCCGAAGTCGTAGGCGGTGACGGCCTCGTCCCAGAAGAGGTGCAGGCCGCAGGGGGTGTCACGCTCGGCGTCGGGCATGGCCTCCACCGTAGCGGGTGGGGGTGGCCGGGCCTTGTCCAGGGCGCGCCGGGGGCGGGGCTCAGGGCCCCCGCGGAGGCCCTACAGACAAAACCTTCACGACTTCATATCCTCTCCGCCATGAAGCCATTCAGCGCGCAACGCCTTGGGGTAATTCTCGCTGCATTACTGGGACTTGGCCTGCTCTTTGCCGCCCAGCCGGCCTCCGCCGCGGTCAGCGGCAGCTCGTTCGCCGTCGACAAGAAGACGGCGGCGGCGGGCGACCAGCTGACCCTGACGCTCTCGCTCACCAACACCGAGACCACCGACATCTACTTCGCCTACGAGTTCATCCAGCCGATCTGGCCGGCCAACCAGGAGGCCGGCGCGTTCACGGTCACCGGGTGTTCCGGCGACTCCACCGACTGCGCCGTCAACGGGAACAACGCGAACTTCCACTTCCGGGCGCCGATCGCCCCGGGCGAGACCCGCACCGTCGCGGTCACCGTCCAGATCACCTCGGCCCCGACCTGGACCGGGCCGTACACCCTGAACTGGGCACCGTACGTCTACTACGAGTACTACCAGTCGGGTGGTGGCATCAAGGACCAGCTGTGGGCCAACGGCCTGCCCGAGCTGGCCACCGTGATCGGCTGACCTCCCTTCCCGCCCCCGCTCGCCCCCGCCCCCGCCCCCGTCACACCGTGGCGGGGGCGAGCGCCGGGGCCGGGGCGAAGCGCTCGGCCAGCGGCAGGACGGCGAGCACCAGCAGCATCGGGGCGAGCAGCGCCCAGCGGTACGAACTCGCGTCGGCGATCGTCCCGACCAGCGGCGAACCGATCAGGAAGCCCACGTAGTTGAAGAGGTTCAGCCGGGCCACCGCGGCGTCCGAGTCGGCCGGGAACAGCCGGCCCCCGGCCGCGAACACCTGCGGGATGATGGCGCAGATGCCGAAGCCGAGCACGGTGAACCCGGCGATCCCCACCCAGGCGGCGGGCGCGGCGGCGGCCAGCGCGAAGCCGAGCGCGGCCAGCCCGGCACCGGCCCGGACCACCGGGACGGCGCCCCAGCGCTGCACCGCGCGGTCGCCCAGCGCGCGGCCCAGCAGCATCGCGACCATGTAGCCGAGGTAGGACAGCTTGGCGACGTCCGCGGCGCTGCCCAGGCCGTCGGTGAGGTACTTGACGCTGTAGTTGGAGACCGAGGCGTCCGCGATGTACGCGAAGGCCATCGCCAGGCACAGCGGCAGCAGCGGCCGCCAGGGGATGGACCGCGCGGCGGCCTCGGCGGCCTCCCGGACGGCGTCCCCGAGTTCGGCCGGTCCGGCGAATCGGGTGCCGGTCAGCAGGGCCAGCGGGGCGATCACCGCCGCGACCGTGCCGAACAGCACCGGCAGGCCGAGCCCGTAGTGCGAGCCGAGGCCGGCGAGGGCCGCCCCGAGGATGCCGCCGAGGCTGAACGCGGCGTGGAAGCCGATCATGATCGAGCGGCCGTAGCGGTGTTGCAGGCCCACCCCCAGCATGTTCATGCTCGCGTCGAGCGCGCCCACCAGCAGGCCGAACGCCCCGAGCGCGACGGCGAGTTGCCAGAGCGTGTCGCCGAGGCCGGCGCCCGCGAGGCTGAGGCAGACCAGCGGCTGGACGACCCGCAGCACGGCCCGCGCGCCGGTGCGCTTCACCAGCTGTTCGGAGGTGATCGAGCCGACCCCGGCGAGGATCGGCACCGCGGCCAGGAACAGCGGCAGCAGCGCGTCGCTCAGCCCGTACCGGTGCTGGATCTCCGGAATGCAGGTGACCAGCAGCGCGAAGGTGGTGCCCTGGAGCAGGAAGCTGACGGCGAGCGCGGCCCGCCCGGCGCGCAGGCCGGGCGGGATCGCGGGTGACGCGGCACTCATGGCGAACCTCGCTACTGGCCGGTACGACGATGTTGGCGAGAGCGTAGGCGGTGGACCGCGATTGCGGGAGGGGTCGCGCAGGGACTTTCCGCAGCCGGACGGAAGGGCCGGGCGGAACCGGTCGGAGCAGGGCGGGTCGGAGCAGGGCGGGTCAGAGCAGGGCGGGTCAGAGCAGGGCGGTGACCTCGGAGAGGTCGGCGATCAGCCCGGTGGCCCCGGCGGCGGTCAGCTTCGCCGGGTCGGTGAGCGCGGTGTAGCCGTACACGTCCATGCCCGCGGCCCGGGCCGCCAGCACGCCGTTGGGGCTGTCCTCGACGACCAGGCAGCGGGCCGGGTCGACGCCGAGGGTGCGGGCGGCGTGCAGGAAGAGGTCCGGCGCGGGCTTGCCCACGCCGACGTCCTGGGCGCTGAAGATCCGCTCCTCGGCGACGTACCCGCGCAGGCCGGTGACGTCCAGCGCGGTGCGGATCCACACGTGGTGCGCCGAGGAGGCCAGGCAGTAGGGGACGGAGCGCTGCCGCAGTTCCTTCAGCAGCTGCTCCGCACCCCGGACGGCCGTCAGCTCGGTGCCGAACGCGTCGAAGACCCGGCCGTGGAACAGCTCGTCGAAGCCCTCCGGCAGCGTCGCGGCGTCGTACCGCTCGGCGATCACGTCGTGGATGCGGTGGGCGGCGCAGCCCATGAAGTCCCGGTAGGAGTCCTCGACCGTGGTCGGGTAGCCGAGTTCGGTCAGGTACGCGGCCAGCACCCGGTTGGAGAGCGGCTCGCTGTCCACCAGGACACCGTCGTTGTCGAAGATCACCAGGTCGTAGGCCATGCCGTCGAGCCTACCCAGCCGGCTACTTCCCCCCGGAGGCGAGCTCCCGGGAGCGGTCCCGCGCCGCCTCCAGGGCGCCCAGCAGCGCGGCCCGCACCCCGTGGTTCTCCAGCTCGCGGATGGCCGCGATGGTGGTGCCGGCCGGGGAGGTGACGGCCTCGCGCAGTTTCACCGGGTGCTCGCCGGAGTCGCGCAGCATCACCGAGGCGCCGATCGCGGACTGCACGATCAGGTCGTGCGCCACCTGCCGGGGCAGGCCGAGCAGGATGCCCGCGTCCGTCATCGCCTCGACCAGGAAGTAGAAGTAGGCCGGGCCGGAGCCGGAGAGCGCGGTGGCCGCGTCCTGCTGGGCCTCGGGCAGCCGCAGCGCCTTGCCGACCGAGCTGAAGATCTCCTCGGCCCGCTCCAGGTGCTCCTCGGTGGCGTGCGAGCCGCCGGAGATGACGCTCATCCCCTCGTCCACCAGGACCGGCGTGTTGGGCATCACCCGGACCACCGGGGTGCCGGCCGCCAGCCGCTCCTCGAACCAGGCGGTGGGGATGCCGGCCGCGGCCGAGATCACCAGCCGGTCCGCGCCGACGTGCGGGGCCAGCTCCTCCAGCAGGGTGCCCATGTCCTGCGGCTTGACGGCGAGGATCAGGGTGTCGGCGAGTTTGGCGGCCTCGGCGTTGGAGGCGGCCACCACGCCGTAGCGGGCGGCGAGTTCGGCGGCGCGCTCGGGGCGGCGGGCGGTCACCAGGACGTCCGCCGGGTCCTTGCCGGCCCGCAGCAGGCCGGAGAGCAGGGCCTCGCCGATCTTGCCCGTGCCCAGGAAGGCGATCTTCTGTCCGTGTGCTGCGCTGGCGCCCATGGCCGCTCCTTACCTCGGTACTGCGGCCATCCTCGCACCGCACGGGGGCACCCGCAGGGACCGTCCAGCCCGTGGTCGGCGACGGGTTGCCCCACCTCGTCCCTAGGGAGAATCTCGGGGGTTTCCCCTATGGCCTCCGGCGCCGCACGGGAGCACCGTGGAGTCATGGCACACGACGAAATGTCCCGACGTGAGAACCGGCAACTCGCCGTCGCCTCGGCGACCGTGGGACCGTGGCGGACGGCCGCGGGGGTCGGTGCGGTGGTGGGTGCGACCGCCCTGGGGATCGACGCGATCTCCGGGCACTGGTCCCTGGGCATGCTGGCCGGGCCGGCCGGCTGGGCCCTGTTCTTCTTCTTCCTGGTCGGCACCGTCGGCGGGCAGCTGCGCCGCGACACCTCCGAACGGCGGCTGCGCCGCTGGGCGAACGACCACCCGTGGCAGTCGGCCCTCCCGGCGGCCGGCGGGCTGCTGGTGCTGGACATGCTGGCGCAACTGCTGCTCGGGGACGCGGGCCTGTTCGGCGCGTTCTTCCTGGCGCTGCTGCCGGCCGGCATCCTGCTGGCCGTCGCCGGGATCGTGGGATCGGTGAAGCAGGCCCGCACCAAGGACTGACGCCCCCGCAGAGCGCGCCGGAAACGGCCGGAACGGAACAGACCGGGACGGATCACCGCGCCCGCACACGAGTTCACCACAAGGTGTGCCCCCGATCGACGAATCGTCACACCCCGTCGGCATACTGGCGCGATGCCGACAGCCGAAGATCCACAACCGCGCCCCGCCGAGGGCCGCGAGCCGGGCGGGTCCGACCCGTCCGGAGCGGGCGGGAAGGACCCGTTCGCAGACCTCGTCCTGGACGAGGAGTTCGTCAAGGGGGCCGCCGTCACCGAGCAGTCCGGGCGCACCCGGATGCTGGCCGCCCGGTGGAAGCACACCCCGCCGGTCGACCCGGGCGGCCGCCGCTCGGTCGACGACGGCCCGGCCAAGGCCGGCCGCCGGTTCGGCCGCACGCCGAAGCCCCCGGTGACCGACCCGTGGGGCAACCCGCGCCCGCGCCGCCGCCGGCTGGACTGGCGCGCGCCGCTGTACGTCGTGCTGACCATCGCGGTGCTGCTCGCGGCCCTGAACCTCGACGGGCTGCGCAGCTGGTACTCCGACCACTACGGCGGCGACTCCTCGACGGCCCACGCCCCCGCGCCCACCGTCGCCCCGGAGACGGCCAAGCCGACCGCCGCACCGCCGAAGGTCGACGAGCAGCAGCCGACCGTGGACCACCCGTGGGCCGGTTCCATCGCCGAGGGCTGGCCGAACGGCGCCGAGGCCTTCGTCCTGCCCGACGCCCGGGCCACCGGCGTGTTCTCCGCCGAACAGGTGGGCGCCCAGCTGCAGTTGGTCAAGGACTACCTGACCGCCGCCAACCTGGACCCGCAGGTGATCGCGGGCGGCCGGCCGGAAGCCGCCCTGGCGCTGCTGGACCGGGAGGACCGGGACCGCGCGATCAACGCGCTGGCGAAACCCTCCAAGGACACCGACCCGACCACCTGGTTCAGCCGCTTCGACCAGCGCGAGGCCGTCCAGGTGGGCGACGCGGTCAAGGTGCAGGGCCGGATCACCTTCGAGGGCGACGGGGACAAGGGCCTCCTCGTCCACGCCGACTTCAGCTACGTGTACGCGATGCGCCCCGGCCCGGACGCCACCAAGCGCGCCGCGTCACCCCAGCCGCCGACGGGCGGACAACCGCCGACGAAGCCGGCCGCGCCGAAGGACGGCACGGCCAAGCCGGTGGGTCTGCTGGTGCCAGCGGCCGACGTGACCGGGGACACCTGGACCACGCGCACGATCGTGCGCCGGGTCGAGAACTTCCGCTTCTACGACCCGGCCCGCTACCGGACCAACCCGAAGAAGCTCGTGTTCGGCGAGGGCGGCGGTTCGGAGTCCGCCAACTCGTCCTGCGACGTCTACGACGGCTACTACCACCCGCAGTTCGACCAGTTCGCGGCGCAGTCGCCGGACGCCCCGGGCAGCCGTCCGACCGGCCCCACCACGGACCCGTACGACCGCCGCAAGGACCTGTCGACCGCCGACGAGTGCGGCGCGGCCAGCCGCCTCTGAGGCTCAGCCCCGGCGCTTGCCCCGGCCCGGCGCCTTGGCGCCGGGCCGGCCGCTGCGGCCCGCCTGGCGCTTCTCGTACTGGGCGACGGCCCGCTCGTACGAGGAGCGCCTGACCGCCTCACCGGGGGCCTCGACCAGGCTGCGGGCGAAGTAGGCGGCCAGGCTGCCGGCGCCGCCGATAAGCCAGACCGCGCCGAGCGACTTGTCCTCGGCCATCCAGCCGCTCAACTGGTCCTTGCCCTCGGTGAGGACCTTCCAGGTGCGCATGACGCACATCATCGAGCAGACCGCGATCGCGGCCGTCAGCAGCCCGTTCAGGAAGCCGCCGCCGTCGGAGAGGGCGACGCCCTCGACGCCGAAGCGCAGCAGCAGGACGGCGGCGGCGGTCGTGACCAGCGCGCCGGCCGACACGGCGACGCGGCGCAGCCAGTAGCCGTTGTCCCGGTTCACCCAGCTGGTGCCGAACCAGCGGATCGGCTCCGGCTCGGGGGCGCCGGCGGGCTTGGGTGCGGGGGTGGGGGGCTGCTCGCTCACGGGGTCGATTATCACCCAACGCGCGAGGAGCCGCCCCGGCCTGCGGGACGGCTCCTGCGGTGCTGCGGGACTCAGCCGAGCTTGGTGACGTCGCGGACGGCGCCCTTGTCGGCGGAGGTGGCCATCGCGGCGTACGCGCGCAGGGCCTGGCTGACCTGGCGGTCGCGGTTCTTCGGGCGGTAGCCGCCCGCGGCCTCCAGGGCGCGGCGGCGCTCGGCCAGGACCTCGTCGGGCACCTCCAGGGAGATGCTCCGGCCCGGGATGTCGATGGCGATGGTGTCGCCGTCCTCGACCAGGGCGATGGTGCCGCCGGAGGCGGCCTCCGGGGAGGCGTGGCCGATGGACAGGCCGGAGGTGCCGCCGGAGAAGCGGCCGTCGGTGACCAGCGCGCAGGCCTTGCCGAGGCCGCGGCCCTTGAGGAAGGACGTCGGGTAGAGCATCTCCTGCATGCCCGGGCCGCCCTTGGGGCCCTCGTAGCGGATGACGACGACGTCGCCCTCCTTGACCCGCTTGGCGAGGATCGCCTCGACGGCGTCGTCCTGGGACTCGACGACCACGGCCGGGCCGCTGAAGGTCCAGATCGACTCGTCGACGCCGGCGGTCTTCACGATGCAGCCGTCCTCGGCGAGGTTGCCGTGCAGGACGGCGAGGCCGCCCTCGATCGAGTAGGCGTGCTCGACGCTGCGGATGCAGCCCCCGGCGGCGTCGGTGTCCAGCGACTCCCAGCGCTCCGACTGGGAGAAGGCCTCGGCGGAGCGGACGCAGCCGGGGGCGGCGTGCCACAGTTCGACGGCCTCGGCGGAGGGCGAACCGCCGCGCACGTCCCAGGTCTTGAGCCACTCGGCGAGCGAGTCGGAGTGGACGGTGTGGACGTCCTCGTTGAGCATTCCGCCGCGGTACAGCTCGCCGAGGATGGCGGGGATGCCGCCGGCCCGGTGCACGTCCTCCATGTAGTACGAGCCGTTGGGCGCGACCTTGGACAGGCAGGGGACCCGGCGGGAGACGGCGTCGATGGCCCGCAGGTCGAAGTCCAGCTCGGCCTCCTGGGCGGCGGCGAGCAGGTGCAGGATGGTGTTGGTCGAGCCGCCCATGGCGATGTCCAGGGCCATGGCGTTCTCGAAGGCGGCGCGGGTGGCGATCGCGCGGGGCAGCACCGAGGCGTCGTCCTGGCCGTAGTGGCGGTCGGCGATCTCGACGACCGTCCGCCCGGCCCGCTCGTACAGGGCCTTGCGGGCGGTGTGGGTGGCGAGGACGGAGCCGTTGCCGGGCAGCGAGAGGCCGATGGCCTCGGTGAGGCAGTTCATCGAGTTGGCGGTGAACATGCCGGAGCACGAGCCGCAGGTGGGGCAGGCGTTCTCCTCGATGATCGCGATGTCCTCGTCGGAGACGTTCTCGTTGGCCGCCTGGGAGATCGCGTCGATCAGGTCGAGCCTGCGCACGGTGCCGTCGACGAGGGTGGCCTTGCCGGCCTCCATCGGGCCGCCGGAGACGAAGACGGTCGGGATGTTCAGGCGCAGCGCGGCCATCAGCATGCCCGGGGTGATCTTGTCGCAGTTGGAGATGCAGATCAGCGCGTCGGCGCAGTGCGCGTTGACCATGTACTCGACCGAGTCGGCGATCAGGTCGCGCGAGGGCAGCGAGTAGAGCATGCCGCCGTGGCCCATCGCGATGCCGTCGTCCACGGCGATGGTGTTGAACTCGCGCGGGATGCCGCCCGCCTGCTTGATCGCCTCGGAGACGATCCGGCCGACCGGCTGGAGGTGGGTGTGGCCCGGGACGAACTCGGTGAAGGAGTTGGCGACCGCGATGATCGGCTTGCCGAAGTCCTCGCGGGCTACGCCGGCGGCCCGGAGAAGCGCCCGGGCGCCTGCCATGTTGCGACCGTGGGTGACCGTACGGGACTTCAGCTCGGGCACTGTGCTCCACTCCTTCGGGGCTCTCGCCGGCGCCCCGCCGGTAGGAGGATGCGGGGGCCGCTGTGGCTACCGAGCCTACGCCCGCCGTCCAGGCGGCGGACGGTCCGTCCGCGATGCGGTCACGCGGGCGGGCCGTCCGGGCGCGGGTCAGGCCGAGGTGCAGGTCAGGCCGGGGTGATCCCCACCGCCAGTTCCAGGACGTAGGGCTCGACCACCCGGCCGTCCGGGAACTCGGCGATCATCGCCTGCCGCTCGACGGCCAGCACCGGTTCGCGCTCGGCGGGGGAGAGCGCGGCCATGAACGAGCGGGAGACCAGGTCGTCGAGCACGTGGTCGACGGTGATCCGCCGCTCCCAGCGCAGCACCGCGCGTTCGACCCTCAGCCCGGCCGGGGCCAGCAGGGCGGTGAACTCGGCGATCCGGCCGTAGCCGTGGTAGTTGGGCAGCGCGGCGCTCAGCCGCTCCACCCGGGCCCGGACCCAGGGCACGGTCTCGTCGTGCACGTTCCACCAGACGGCGAGGGCGCCGCCGGGCCGCAGCACCCGGATCGCCTCGGGGATGGCCCGTTCGGTGCGGGTCCAGTGGAAGGACTGGGCGTAGCTGATCAGATCCGCGGAGTCGTCGTGGAACGGCAGTTCGTCACCGCCGGCCCTGACCAGCGGCAGGCCCGCCGAGGAGGCCAGGAACTGGGCGGCCATGCCCGCGTTGGGCTCCACCGCGACGACGTCGGCGCCGCGCGCGGCCAGCAGCCGGGTGGCGATGCCGGTGCCGGCGCCGACGTCCAGCACCCGGGCCCCCTTGAGGCTGCGACCGGACAACCGCTCCAGCGCCTCGAACAGCCCGTCCGGGTAGCCGGGGCGGGCCCGGTCGTACTCGGCGGCGACCCCGCCGAAGCTCTCGGCGATCTCCCGGAAGTCCTGTTGATCCGTCATCTCTCCCCTTACGCAAGGAAGTTCGCACCCAGCCGGGCGCGGCTCCTCAGCGTACGCGCGAGGGGGTGGCCAGGTGCAAGCGGGTGAAGGCGAGCGCCTCGGCCAGGTCGGCCTCGCGTTCGGCGGGGGACGCGGAGCGGCGGGTGTTGACCTCCAGCACCACGTGGCCGTCGAAACCGGTACGGGCCAGGTGCTCCAGCAGTTCGGCGCAGGGCTGCTTGCCGCGGCCCGGGATCAGGTGCTCGTCCTTGCCGGAGCCGCTGCCGTCGGCGAGGTGGATGTGGGCGAGCCGGTCGCCCATCCGCTCGACCATGGCGAACGCGTCGATCCGGGAGGTGGCGACGTGCGAGAGGTCGATGGTGAAGTGCCGGTACTCCTCGTCGGTGACGTCCCAGCCCGGGGCGTAGGCCAGCACCTCGCGGTCGCGGTAGCGCCACGGGTACATGTTCTCCACCGCGAAGCGGACGTCGGTCTCGCCCGCCATCCGGTTGATGCCCGTCACGAAGTCCCGGGCGTACTGGCGCTGCCAGCGGAACGGCGGGTGGACCACGACGGCGCTCGCACCGAGCTTCTCGGCCGCCGCCCGGGCCCGGACCAGCTTGGTCCACGGGTCGGTGGTCCACACCCGCTGGGTGATCAGCAGGCACGGCGCGTGCACGGCCAGGATCGGCAGTTGGTGGGCGTCGGAGAGACGGCGCAGGGCCTCGATGTCCTGGCTGACCGGGTCGTTCCAGACCATCACCTCGACCCCGTCGTAGCCGAGCTTGGCGGCCAGCTCGAAGGCGACGGCGGTGCCCGCCGGGTACACCGACGCGGTGGACAGGACCACCTTGGTGTCGGGAATGTGCAGGGCCGGGTGCGAGGGCAGCACCAGCCGGTCGGTGGTGCGCAGCAGCGGCGGGCGGGCGGCGTCGCGGCGGGCGGCCTTGACCGAGCGCACAGACTGGACGGCGGCCTTGGCGGCGCCGGCGGCCCGGGCGGTGCGGGTCTCCCGGGGGGCGGCGGTCGCGGCGGCCTTCCGCGTTCCGGACTTCCTCGCTTCGGGCTTCGTCCCCGCGGGCTTCGTCCCGGCGGGCTTGCTCACTTCGGACTTCGTCCCGACAGACTTCGTCCCGGCGGGCGTCTTCGCCTCGGACGCGCCTCCCGCGGGCTGCTTCGCCTCGGGCGCGGACGGCTTCTCGGTGGCCTTGCGCGCGGCGCTCTTGCGCCCGGTGCGCCGGGCCGCCTCGACGGCCTTCGCGGCCTGCGCCCCGGTGGCGCCCTTGACGGCCTTGCCGAGTTTGCGGCGCGGGCCGTCCGGCCGCGGCTGCCCGTCCCCGGGAGCGCGGCCCTCCCGCGTTCCGTCCTCGCCCGCTGGTTGCGCCACGGGAGACAGCGTAAGCGGACCGCGCTCCGAACGGGACCGGATCCCCGGCCGGCCCCGGCGGGAGCCGCCGGACGGGCCATGGGGCCGACGGTGTGGAGCCCTGCGGCGCGGGGGCCCTACGGGGTGAGGGCCGGGCGGCGGCGGTCGGCGGAGCCGTCCATGGCGTCCAGGCGGCGCAGGATGATGCCCTCGCGCAGCGCCCACGGGCAGACGTCCAGCTCGTCGAGGCCGAACAGGTCCATCGCGGCGTCCGCGACCAGCGCCCCGGCCAGCAACTGCTTGGCGCGGCCCTCGGAGACGCCGGGGATCCGCGCCCGCTCCTCGACGGTCATCGAGGACAGTCGCGGCAGCCAGGCGGACAGCCCGCTGCGGGTGAGCCGACGGTCGGCGTACGGGCCGGCGTCGGCGGGGGCGGCGCCGGTCATCCGGGCCAGCTGCTTGAAGGTCTTGGAGGTGGCGACGGCGTGCTGCGGCGCGCCGAGCCGGGCGACCTCGCCCGCGACGGTGGCCATCTCGGCCCGGATGTGGCGTCTCAGCCCGCGCAGCCCGTCCGGGTCGGCGACGTCGCCGGGCAGCCAGCGGGCGGTGAGCCGGCCGGCGCCCAGCGGCAGCGAGCAGGCGACGTCGGGCTGCTCGTCCAGGCCGCAGGCGATCTCCAGCGAGCCGCCGCCGATGTCCAGGTTGAGCAGTCGGCCCGAGGACCAGCCGAACCAGCGCCGGACGGCCAGGAACGTGAGCCGGGCCTCGTCCTGCCCGGACAGCACCCGCAGCTCCACCCCGGTCTCCGTGGCGACCCGGCGCAGCACCTCCTCGCCGTTGGCGGCCTCCCGGACGGCGGAGGTGGCGAACGGCAGGATGTCGACGACGCCCTTGTCCTCCGCGACCCGCAGCGACGAGGCGATGTGGCCGACCAGCCGCTCGACGCCTGCCTCGCTTATCGCGCCGTCGCCGTCGAGCAGTTCGGCCAGCCGCAGTTCGGCCTTGTGCGAGTACGCGGGCAGCGGGGCGGCACCCGGATGGGCGTCCACCACGAGGAAGTGGACGGTGTTGGAACCTACGTCGAGTACACCGAGTCGCATAACTCTCCACGCTACGCGATCCGGCCCCGGGCGAAACCGGTCTCGACCGTCTTCACACCGGTCCCGGCCGTACCCCGCCTCCGGCGACCGGACGCGTCAGTGGCCGCGCGGTCCGGCCCGGCGCTCGGGGCGGCAGTTGGTGTCCACCCAGCGGCGGGCCCGGCCCGGGGTGTCGGTGATCAGGCCGTCGGCGTCCCGGGCCGACATCAGCTGCCAGGACTCCTCGTCGTCGAGCGTCCAGACGTACACCTCGCGGCCCGCCTTGCGCTCGGCGGCGATCCGGGAGGCGCTGGCCAGCGCCGCGTCCAGGGCGATGCCGCGCAGCGGCAGGTCACCCGGGTCCTCGGCGATGGCGGAGCCCTGGATCAGCACGACCGGCAGGGCGGGCGCGGCGGCGTGGGCCTGGCGCAGGTGCTCCGCCGAGAACGAGTAGAGGACGACCCGGGCACCGCTGGCTGCGGCGATCCGGGCGATCCGGGTGACGTCCTCGGCGCGCTGCCACTTGATCTCCATCAGCAGGGTGGCGTTGCTGTCGGAGAGGCGCTTGAGCAGTTCCTGGAGGGTGGGGACGGGCTCGGTGGGGCCGGGGCCGACGGTCACCCGCAGGGCGGCGATCTGGGCGGCGGTCAGGTCGGCGATGGCGCCCTTGCCGTTGGTGGTGCGGTCCACCGTGGGGTCGTGCATCAGCACCGGGACGCCGTCCCTGGTGGTCTGGACGTCGGTCTCCAGCCAGTCGGCGCCCTGGTCGAGGGCGGTCTCGAAGGAGGCCATGGTGTTCTCGGGGGCGTTGCGCGGGGCGCCCCGGTGGCCGATCACCACCGGGGCGTCGCACAGCGGAGCGGCGGCGGCCGACCGGGCCCGCAGCGCGGGCGCGGAGGCGCACCCGGCGGCCAGGACCGCGAGGGCGGCGAGGACGGCCGTCTGGGCGGCGCGGGGCGAGGCGGTCACGGCTCGGTGCTCCAGTGGTGATCCGGGGTGTTCCAGGGCATCCAATACGGGTCAACGCGAGATCATCAAACTGATCTGACAACCCGACAGTGCCGCCCGGTTCCCTCCAGCCTGCGGTCGGCCGGCCGCCACCGGCGCCGCGGCGCACCCCGGATCACCCGGACGGGTCCGGGCAGGCCGCCCCGAAGGCTCTACCCTTGCCGGGTGGCACCAGCAGAAACGTCCAAGAAGAAGTCCAAGGCCTCCCCCGCCCCCGTCGACCTGGCGATGCCGACCCTGCGCGGCGAGGCCCCGCTCGGCGGGATCCCCCGTGACGAGGTCCCGCTCGACTTCCCGCGCGCCTGGGTCGAGTTCGCCGACCCCGACGACGAGGAGCAGGTGTTCCGCTGCGACCTCACCTGGCTGACCTCCCGCTGGGGTTGCGTCTTCGGCCAGGGCTGCCACGGCATCCGCGAGGGCCGCGGCGAGTCGGACGGCTGCTGCACGCTGGGCGCGCACTACTCGGACGAGGACGACGAGAAGCGCGTCCTCGGCCACGCGAAGCGGCTGACGCCCGAGCTGTGGGAGAACTTCGCGCACGGCACCGACGCCGCGGGCCGGATCACGTCCGACGGCGGCGTCACCATGCTCGACGAGGACGGCGACCGCCAGACCCGCCGGGTGAACGGGGCCTGCATCTTCGTGAACAGCCCCGGCTTCGCGGGCGGCGCCGGCTGCGCGCTGCACGCGCTGGCGCTCAAGGAGGGCCGGGAGCCGCTGGAGACGAAGCCGGACGTCTGCTGGCAGCTGCCGGTCCGCCGCACCTACGACTGGATCGACCGGCCGGACGACACCCGCTACCTCCAGGTCTCGATCGGCGAGTACGACCGCCGCGGCTGGGGCCCGGGCGGCCACGACCTGCACTGGTGGTGCACGGGCAGCCCGGCGGCGCACCAGGGGCCGGACCCGGTGTACGTCAGCTACCGCCCCGAGCTGACCGAGCTGATGGGCAGGGCGGCGTACGACGTGCTGGCCGGCCTGTGCGCGGAGCGGATCGCCACCAAGGGCGACCGCAAGGTGGCCCCGCACCCGGCCGACCCGGCCAAGCGGCCGAAGAAGGGCTGAGCCCGGGAAGCACCGGGCCCGCGCGGGCCCGGCCCGCGAAGGGCCGGGCCCTACTTGTCGATGTCCCCGACGACGAAGAACATCGACCCGAGGATCGCCACCATGTCCGCGACCAGCGTCCCGGGCAGCAGCTCGGTCAGCGCCTGGACGTTGTTGAAGGACGCCGAGCGCAGCTTGAGCCGCCACGGCGTCTTGTCGCCGCGCGAGACCAGGTAGTAGCCGTTGATGCCGAGCGGGTTCTCGGTCCAGGAGTAGGTGCTGCCCTCGGGGGCCTTGAGCACCTTGGGCAGCCGCTGGTTGACCGGGCCGGGCGGCAGGGTGGCGATCTTGTCGAGGCAGGCGTCGGCGAGGTCCAGCGAGTTGAGGGTCTGCTCCAGCAGGCACTCGAACCGGGCCAGGCAGTCGCCCTCCTCGCGGGTGACCACGGTGAGCACCTGCCGCAGTTCGTCGGAGCCGTACGCGAGGTAGGGCTCGTCGCGGCGCAGGTCGAAATCGAGGCCGCTGGCGCGGGCGATCGGCCCGCTGACGCCGTACGCCTCGGCCTGGGCCCGGGTGAGGGCGCCGACGCCGGCGGTGCGGGCACGGAAGATCTCGTTGCCGAGGACGAGGTCCTCGAAGACCGGCAGCTGGGAGCGGACGGTGGCGACGGCGGTGCGGACGCGGCCGAGCCAGCCGGCCGGGATGTCCTCCTTGAGGCCGCCGACCCGGTTGAACATGTAGTGCATGCGCCCGCCGGAGGCCTCCTCCAGGACGTGCTGGAGGTCCTCGCGGGCGGTGAAGGCGTGGAAGATCGGGGTGATGCCGCCGAGTTCCAGCGGGTAGGAGCCGAGGAACATCAGGTGGTTGAGCACCCGGTTGAGTTCGGCGAGCAGGGTGCGGATCCACACCGCCCGCTCGGGCACCTCCATGCCGAGCATCCGCTCGACGCCGAGGACGACGCCGAGCTCGTTGCCGAAGGCGGAGAGCCAGTCGTGCCGGTTGGCCAGCATGATGATCTGCCGGTAGTCGCGGGCCTCGAACAGCTTCTCCGCGCCCCGGTGCATGTATCCGATCACCGGCTCGGCGGTGATGATCCGCTCGCCGTCGAGCACCAGCCGCAGTCGCAGCACGCCGTGCGTGGCGGGGTGCTGCGGGCCGATGTTGAGCACCATGTCGGTGGTGCCCGCCTCGCCGGTGAAGTTCTCGGCTCCCGCCCCGATGCCGACCGTGGTCTCCCTCATGAGGTCAGAGTCTGCCACCCCGGCAGGGCGGCCAGGGCCTCCGGTACCGGCATGCGGACGGCCTGGGCGAGCCAGCCGAAGGCGCCGAGCCCGGCCGGGTCGGTCAGTTCGGCGCCCTCGCCGGCCCCGCCGAGCGCCCGCAGGTAGCCGGCCGGGTCGGTGGAGGCGAGCGCGAGCGGCGGCCGGGCGCCGCTCACGCCGAGGGCGCGCAGGGCGTCCCGCTGGGTTGTCCACAGGCTGTGGAGGCCGGGCGCCGCCGCGGAGTCCAGGGCGACGTGCGCGGTGACGTCGCAGGAGCCGTCCGGCACCGGCGACACCTCGCGGCCGCCCCGGAAGCCGGTGAGGGTGCCGAACAGCGGGCGCCGGTCGGCGGTGTGCCCGTAGTCGACGGCGACGGCCAGGCCGCGCTCCAGCCCGGCGACGGCCCGCGCCCAGGCGGCGTCCCGGGGGCCGCCGAACTCCACGAAGTCCCCGGGGTGCCCGACCGGCCACCAGCGCTCGGCCCAGGCCGCGTCGGCCGCCGAGGCGGGCCCGCCGAGCCGTTCCCCGCCGGTCGCGGTGTCCACCTCCCAGTAGCGCAGCACCCCGTCCTCGTCGACCTCGCCGACGTCCAGCGGCACGTTGTCCAGCCATTCGTTGGCGAACAGCAGCCCGGTGAGGCCGCGCGGCACCTCGTCCGTCCACAGGGCTGTGGACGGCAGGCCCGCCGGGCGCCGCGCGATCTCCACGCCGTACGGGCGCAGCCGCGCCAGCACCTCGCCGGGCAGTTCGGCCAGCACCCCGGTGAGCAGTTCGCCGCGTCCGGCCCCGACGTCGACGAGGGCCAGCTCCTCCGGACGGCCCAGGGCGGCGTCAACCTCCAGTAGCAGCCGGGCCACCGCGCGGGCGAACCTCGGCGAGGCGTGCACCGAGGTGCGGAAGTGCCCGGCGGGGCCCTCCGGCCTGCGGTAGAAGCCGCCGTCCGGGTCGTACAGGGCCTGCTCCATGGCGGGCGCCCACCGCATCCAAGTCATAGCGCGGGACGCTACCCGGAGCCGGGCGCGCCCTCCCCACCGGTACGGTGCGTCTCCGACCTACGGAGTAGGACGGATCGCCCTACCGGCGGACCTGAACACGCCAGGTGACTGCCTAGGCTGGAGACGTGCATCGACTCAACGCCTGGCTCCGCCGTCACCCCGTGGTGGTCGACGCCGCCTGGGCTGCGATGGTGCTCTTCGCCAGCCTGCTGCCGAACGACAGTTCCAGCGACGGCTGGCGCTTCGACGCACAGATCCTGATCGCGGTGCTGCTGCCCGCGCTCATGGTCTTCCGCCGACGCTTCCCCGACGTCACCGTGGCCGCCGCCACCGGCCTGGGCCTCGGCCAGGTGGCCGCCGACGTCCTCCCGGCCGCCTCCTCCATCGCCTACCTGGTGTTCGCGTACACCGGCGCCGCCTTCGGCCAGAAGTGGACGTCCCGGCTGGCGCTGGTCGCCGGGCTGGCCGCCGGGCCCCTGGTGTTCTGGCAGCTCCACCCGCTGAAGACGGTCTCCAACGGCGCCGGGGACTTCCACACCCGCCCGTACTCCTTCGGCGAGGCGGCGCTGATCACGCTGCTGATGAGCACCCCGTTCATCCTGTGCTGGGCGTGGGGGCGGCTGACCAGGGTGCGCCGGGCCTACCTGACCGAGCTGGAGGACCGTGCCGCCCGGCTGGAGCGCGAGCGGGACGCCCAGTCCAAGGTGGCGGTGGCCGCCGAGCGCGCCCGGATCGCCCGCGAGCTGCACGACGTGGTCGCGCACAACGTCTCGGTGATGATCGTCCAGGCCGACGGCGCCGCGTACGTGCTCGACAACTCGCCGCAGCAGGCGAAGGAGGCGCTCGGCACGATCGCGTCCACCGGCCGGCAGGCGCTGGTCGAGATGCGCCGCCTGCTGGGCGTGCTGCGCACCGCCGACACCGCCGAGGAGTACGTGCCGCAGCCGGGCGTCGAGGAACTGCCGGAGCTGCTGGAGCAGGTCCGCACGGCCGGGCTTCAGGTGGACTACGCGACCTCCGGGCATCCGCGCGAGCTGCCGCGCGGCGTCGAGCTGACGGTCTACCGGATCGTCCAGGAGGCGCTGACCAACGTCCGCAAGCACGGCGGCCCCGACGTGCACGCCCGGGTCGCGGTCGACTTCGGCGAGCGCGAGCTGGCCGTCCTCGTCGAGGACGACGGCCGCGGCAGCACCGACGAGCAACTGGCCACCGGCGGCACGGACGGCCTCGGCCACGGCCTGATCGGCATGCGCGAGCGGGTCGGCATGGTCAGCGGCAGCCTCGACGTGGGCCCCCGCCCCGGCGGCGGCTTCCGGATCCGCGCCATCCTGCCGCTCAAGGCGGCCCACTAACCCCCCGGTCCCCCCGACGCCCCCTGAAGGAGCCACCTTGACCATCCGCGTGATGCTGGTCGACGACCAGGAACTGCTGCGCACCGGTTTCCGGATGATCCTGCAGTCGCAGGGCGACATCGAGATCGTCGCCGAGGCCGGCGACGGCGCCCGGGCCCTGGAGCAGCTGCGGCACACCGAGGTGGACGTGATCCTGATGGACGTGCGGATGCCGCGCCTGGACGGGGTGCAGACCACCCGCCGGATCTGCCTGGCCGAGGACGGCAGCCCCGTGCCCAACGCCCCGCACGTGCTCATCCTGACCACCTTCGACCTGGACGAGTACGCCTTCGCCGCGCTCAAGGCCGGCGCCAGCGGCTTCCTGCTCAAGGACGTCCCGCCGACCGAGCTGGTGGCCGCGATCCGCGCCGTGCACGGCGGGGACGCGGTGGTCGCGCCGACCACCACCCGCCGCATGATCGACCGCTTCGCCGAGGTGCTGCCGACTCCGCAGAGCGCGCCCGGCGCGGACGCCCTCGGGCCGCTGACCGAGCGGGAGCGGGAGGTGTTCCTGCTGGTCGCCCAGGGGCTGTCGAACGGCGAGATCGCGGCCCGGCTGGTGCTCTCCGAAGCCACCGTGAAGACCCACGTCGGCCGGATCCTCGCCAAGCTCGGCCTGCGCGACCGGGTCCAGGCCGTGGTGCTCGCCTACGAGGCCGGGCTGATCCGGGCCGGGGCGACGGACTGAGCGCCCCCGGGCATCCCCGGGCATCCCCGGGCATCCCGTGGAGCACCCCGTGGAGGACCGGCTGAGCGCCCGTAGAATGGGCCGGTACGTCCGGTACCCGAAGAGGACCGGAACGAGGAGCTAAGGACGAGGGCCGGGCCGTGAACACGTCCGACAGTGCCGACCACGCCGCCGACGGCGGGTTCGCCCCGCTCGCCGACGGCTTCGGCGATCCGAGCCACCTGAACGACCCGAGCTACCCGGGCTACGCCGACGACCCGACCGACCCCGGCAACCGCCCGGCCCGGCTGGCCGTCGGCGTGGTCGGCACCGGCCGGGTCGGCCCGGCGCTGGGCGCCGCCCTGCAACTCGCCGGGCACACCGTGGTCGCCGCCTCCGGGGTGTCCGCCACCTCCCGCCGCCGCGCCGAGGCGCTGCTGCCGGGGGTGCGGATCGTCACCCCGCCGCAGGTGCTGGCCGCCGCCGACCTGGTGCTGCTCACCGTGCCGGACGACACGCTGGCCGACCTGGTGGCCGGCCTCGTCGCGACCGGCGCCGTCCGCCCCGGGCAGCTGCTGGTGCACACCTCCGGCGCGCACGGCGTCGGCATCCTGGAGCCCGCCACCCTGGCCGGGGCACTGCCGCTGGCGCTGCACCCGGCGATGACCTTCACCGGCACCTCCGTCGACCTGGACCGGCTGGCCGGCTGCCCGTTCGGGGTGACCGCCCCCGAGGAGCTGCGGCCGGTCGCCGAGGCGCTGGTGGTGGAGATGGGCGGCGAGCCGGAGTGGGTGCCGGAGCAGGTCCGCCCGCTCTACCACACGGCCCTCGCGCACGGCGCGAACCACCTGGTCACCCTGGTCGCGCAGGCGATGGACCTGCTGCGCACGGCCGGCGTCGCCGAGCCCGGCCGGCTGCTCGGCCCGCTGCTCGGCGCCGCCCTGGACAACAGCCTGCGCTCCGGCGACGCGGCCCTCACCGGCCCGGTCGCCCGGGGCGACGCGGGCACCGTGCGGCGCCACCTGGCGCAGCTCAGTACGGTGTCCCCGGACATCCCGGCGGCCTACCGGGCGATGGCCCGCGCCACCGCGCAGCGGGCGCTCGCCAACGGGACGATCGACGAAGCGTCGGCGGCGGCGCTGCTGGACGTACTGAACGAGGAGAATCGCTAATGGCACGCGGAAAGCAGCCGGTCAGGACCCAGCGGGCGCCGAAGGTCCACCGGGCCGTCGTCACCCGCACCGTGGACGACTTCGAGGCCGCGTTCTGGCCGGACGAGCGCCCGGTCGACAACGCCGTCGTGATGACCATGGGCGCGCTGCACGAGGGCCACGCCGCGCTGATCCGGGCCGCCCGCAAGCAGGTCGGCCAGGAGGGCCGGGTGGCGGTGACGGTCTTCGTCAACCCGCTGCAGTTCGGCCCGGCCGAGGACCTGGAGCGCTACCCGCGCAGCCTGGACGAGGACGTGAAGCTGGCCGAGGAGAACGGCGCCGACGTGGTGTTCGCGCCCTCCGTCGACGAGGTGTACCCGAACGGCCGGCCGCAGGTGCGCCTGTCGGCCGGCCCGATGGGCGAGCGCTTCGAGGGCGCCACCCGCCCCGGCCACTTCGACGGCGTGCTGACCGTCGTCGCCAAGCTGCTGCACATCACCGACCCGGACTTCGCGTTCTTCGGCGAGAAGGACGCGCAGCAGCTCGCGATCATCCAGCGGATGGTCGCCGACCTGGACTTCGACGTCGAGGTGGTCGGGGTGCCGACCGCCCGCGAGGAGGACGGGCTGGCGCGCTCCTCGCGCAACCGCTACCTCTCCACCGACGAGCGCGAGCAGGCCCTCGCCCTCTCCAAGGCGCTGTTCGCCGGCCGGGACGCCGCCGCCCAGGGCCCGAAGGCCGTCCGCGAGGCCGCCTCGGCCGTCCTGGACGCGGCCGAAGGCATCACCCTCGACTACCTCGCCCTGATCGACCCGCACGACTTCAGCGAAGCGGCGGACGACTTCCAGGGCGCGGCGGTGCTGGCCGTCGCCGCGAAGGTGGGTTCCACCCGCCTGATCGACAACGTCCACGTCATCTGCCGCTAGGCAACCGGCCACCCGGCACGGAACCGTTCGGCAAGAGCTCCCCTTTCAGGCATGCACTCACAGGAGGCGTGACCCGCAATGCTCCGCACCATGCTCAAGTCCAAGATCCACCGGGCCACCGTGACCCAGGCCGACCTGCACTACGTCGGCTCCGTCACGGTGGACGAGGACCTGCTCGACGCCGCCGACCTGCTCCCCGGCGAGCTGGTCCACATCGTCGACATCGACAACGGGGCCCGGCTGGAGACCTACACCATCGCCGGCCCGCGCGGCTCCGGCGTGATCGGCATCAACGGCGCCGCCGCTCGCCTGGTCCACCCCGGCGACCTGGTCATACTCATCGCCTACGGGCAGATGGACACGGCCGAGGCCAAGGGCTACGAACCGAGCATCGTCTTCGTGGACGAGCGGAACCGGATCACCGGCCTGGGCGGCGACCCCGCCGAGGCCCCGGAGGGCACCGGACTGCTCCGCGGCGACGAGGCGTACGGTGACGGCAACGGCGCGGCCCCGACCGCCGCGCGCTGAAGGAGCCACTGACGCCATGTCCGCCACGCACCGCCTCACCGCCCCGGCCCCCGGCTGGACCGCCACCACCGACGTGGTCGTGGTCGGCTCCGGGGTGGCCGGCCTCACCGTCGCCCTCAACGCCCGCAAGGCCGGCCTGCGGACCATGGTGGTCACCAAGGCGATGCTGGACGACGGCTCCACCCGCTGGGCCCAGGGCGGCATCGCAGCCGCCCTGGGCGAGGGCGACACCCCCGAGCAGCACCTGGACGACACCCTGGTGGCCGGCGCCGGGATCTGTGACGAGGAGGCCGTGCGCACCCTGGTCACCGAGGGCCCGGACGCCGTCCGCCGGCTGATCGCCGTCGGCGCCGCCTTCGACCGCGGCGCCGACGGCGAGATCCTGCTCACCCGCGAGGGCGGCCACCACCGCCGCCGGATCGCGCACGCCGGCGGGGACGCCACCGGCGCCGAGATATCGCGCGCCCTGGTGGAAGCCGTCCGCAACGACCCCGGCGTCGAGCTGATCGAGCACGCCCTCGTCCTCGACCTGCTCACCGACGCCGACGGGCACGCCGCCGGCCTCACCCTGCACGTGATGGGCGAGGGCCAGCGCGACGGCGTCGGCGCCGTCCGGGCCCGCGCGGTGGTCCTCGCCACCGGCGGCATGGGCCAGGTCTTCTCCGCCACCACCAACCCGGCGGTCTCCACCGGTGACGGCGTGGCGCTCGCCCTGCGGGCCGGCGCCGCCGTCACCGACCTGGAGTTCGTCCAGTTCCACCCGACCGTGCTCTGGCTCGGCCCGGAGGCCGAGGGCCAGCAGCCGCTGGTCTCCGAGGCGGTCCGCGGCGAGGGCGCCCACCTGGTGGACGCGCACGGCACCCGCTTCATGCTCGGGCAGCACGAGCTGGCCGAACTGGCCCCGCGCGACATCGTCGCCAAGGCGATCACCCGGCGCATGCAGGAGCAGGGCGCCGAGCACATGTACCTGGACGGGCGGCACTTCGGCGCCGAGATGTGGCAGCAGCGCTTCCCGACCATCTTCGCCTCCTGCCGCGCGCACGGCATCGACCCGGTCACCGAGCCGATCCCGGTCGCCCCGGCCGCGCACTACGCCTCCGGCGGCATCCGCACCGACCGGCACGGCCGCACCAGCGTCCCCGGCCTGTACGCCTGCGGCGAGGTCGCCTGCACCGGGGTGCACGGCGCCAACCGGCTGGCCTCCAACTCGCTGCTGGAGGGCCTGGTCTTCGCCGAGCGGATCGCCGCCGACCTCGCCGACCGGCACCGCCGCGGCGCACTGCCCGAGCGCGCCGTGGACGTCGCCGCCGCCCGCGCCGCACGGCCGGTGCCGCTGCCCGCCCCCGAGTCGCGCGCCGAGATCCAGCGGCTGATGTCGCGCGGCGCGGGCGTGCTGCGCTCGGCCGCCACGATGGCCGGCACCGCCGCCGGGCTGGCCCTGCTCACCGAGCAGGCCCACGCGCACGTCGCCGAGGAGAAGCCCGCCGACCCGCGGGTGGAGACCTGGGAGGCCGCCAACCTGCTGCTGGTCGCCACCGCGCTGGTCGCGGCCGCCGCGCAGCGCGAGGAGACCCGCGGCTGCCACTGGCGCGAGGACTTCCCCGAGCGCGACGACGCCCACTGGCGGCGCCACCTGATCACCACCCTCACCGCCTCCGGCGGCCCCGTCAGCACCCCTGAGGAGCAGTAGAACCATGACCCACTCCCACGAGGAACTCCCCCTGGCCGACGCCCAGGGCGGCTGCGGCGACGGCTGCGCCTGCGGGGACGGCGAGGGCTACGAGACCGGCCTGGACCCGCAGCTGGCCGAGCTGCTGGAGCAGGCCGGACTGGACCCGATCGAGGTCGAGGACATCGCCACCCTGGCACTGGCCGAGGACCTGGCCGGCGGCGAGGACGTCACCTCGGTGGCCACCGTGCCCGCCGAGGCCGTCGCCACCGCCGACTTCACCGCCCGCCAGGCCGGCGTGGTGGCCGGCCTGCGGATCGCCGAGGCGGTCGTCTCGCTGATCTGCGAGGAGGAGTTCGAGGTCGAGCGGCACGTCCAGGACGGCGACCGGGTCGAGGCCGGCCAGGTCCTGCTGTCGGTCCGCTCCCGCACCCGCGACCTGCTCACCGCCGAGCGCAGCGCGCTCAACCTGCTCTGCCACCTGTCCGGCATCGCCACCGCGACCCGCGCCTGGGCCGACGCCCTGGAGGGCACCGGCGCCGTCGTCCGGGACACCCGCAAGACCACCCCGGGCCTGCGCGCGCTGGAGAAGTTCGCGGTGCGCTGCGGCGGCGGCGCCAACCACCGGATGGCCCTGTCCGACGCCGCCCTGGTCAAGGACAACCACGTGGTCGCGGCCGGCGGCGTCGCCGAGGCCTTCCGGGCCGTCAAGGCCGCCTACCCCGACCTGCCGGTCGAGATCGAGGTCGACACCCTGGAGCAGATCCCGCCGGTACTGGCGGCCGGGGCCGACCTGATCCTGCTGGACAACTTCACCGTCCCGCAGCTGAAGGAGGCCGTCGAGCTGGTGGCCGGCCGGGCGAAGCTGGAGGCCTCCGGCGGCCTGACCCTGGCCACCGCGCGCGAGGTCGCCCAGACTGGTGTCGACTACCTGGCAGTGGGCGCGCTCACCCACTCCTCGCCGATCCTGGACATCGGCCTCGACCTGCGCGCCTGACCTCTCGTCCCGACTCGCAGAAAGCGCCCCATGCTCCTCACCATCGACGTCGGCAACACCCAGACCACGCTCGGCCTGTTCGACGGCGAGGACGTGGTGGAACATTGGCGGATCTCGACCGATTCGCGCCGCACGGCCGATGAACTGGCAGTGCTGCTACAGGGGTTGATGGGCAACCACACCGCGGTCCGGGAGGCCACGGTGGAGGGCCTGGCGATCTGCTCGTCCGTTCCCGCCGTGCTCCACGAGCTCCGTGAGGTGACCCGCCGCTACTACGGCGACGTCCCCGCGGTGATCGTGGAGCCCGGCGTGAAGACCGGGGTGCACGTCCTGATGGACAACCCCAAGGAGGTCGGCGCCGACCGGATCGTCAACGCCCTGGCCGCCAACCACCTGTACGGCGGCCCGTGCATCGTGGTCGACTTCGGCACCGCCACCACCTTCGACGCCGTCAACGCCCGCGGCGACTACGTGGGCGGCGCGATCGCCCCCGGCATCGAGATCTCGGTGGAGGCGCTCGGTGTCCGCGGCGCCCAGCTGCGCAAGATCGAGTTGGCCCGGCCCCGCAACGTGATCGGCAAGAACACCGTCGAGGGCATGCAGTCCGGCATCCTGTACGGCTTCGCGGGCCAGGTCGACGGCCTGGTCGACCGGATGGCCAAGGAGCTGTCCAAGGACCCGGACGACGTCCAGGTGATCGCCACCGGCGGCCTGGCCCCCCTGGTCCTCGGCGAGGCCTCCACCATCGACGTCCACGAGCCCTGGCTCACCCTGATCGGCCTGCGCCTGGTCTTCGAGCGCAACCGCCCGGCCTGACCGGCCCCCGGGGCCCCCCGTCGGCGCCCCCGGTCCGTCCGGGGGGCGCCGACGCGCGTCCTCCCCCACTCCCGCGGCCGATTCCGCCGGGCCGAACGTGGGGCGTCGGCGCGACGCTACCGACAAATCGGATATTCCTCACGTAGTGTCAGCCCATGCCTACGCCACACGGATCGCGCGGCGGCATGGCCTTCAGCGCCGACGAAGTCCGCGTGCTGCGCCGCGCCCTCGCCCAAGCCCTGCACCCCGCCGTCCCCGTCCACCTCCAGCTCCCCGACCGTCCGGTGTTCGCCGGCCCGGGCGCCGAGCTGTGGGCGGAGGACGTCCAGGACGCGCTGCGTCTGACCGAGGCGATCGACGAGGCCGTCCAGGAGGGCGGCCGGCTGCGCGCCTTCCTGCTCGCCGACCTCGGGCGCTACCGGGCGGCCCTGCCCGGCAGCGCCCCCGGCTACCTGGAACGCCTGGAGGAAGCCGTGACCGACGGCTACCTGCCCGGCCCGGAGGACCTCACCGCGCTGCGCGGGCTGACCCGCCAGCCGTGCGGCCACGGCGAACGCGCCCGCCGCTCCCGGCTGGCCGGCCGCTGCCACGCGCTGGCCGAGGCCGCCGTCCGCGAGCGGCTCGCCCTCACCACCGGGCAGCCCCGCCACCTCGTCGTCGTACCGAGCCCCGCCGCACCCCCGAGCAGTCTCCCCACCCCTGTTGGAGGACGGATCACGATGAGCAGCACCGACTCCCCCGCCGAGCGGCCCACCGCCCCCCAGAACCCGCCCCGCCCGCACCGGATGCCCACCCCGGCCGAACTCTTCGGGCGCCGCCCCAAGCCCCCCGCCCACCCCGCGCCCCCGGCCGCGCCGGACCCGGACGAGATCGAACTCGCCACCGGCACCGGCTGAGCCGCCCGCACCCGAGGAGGGGGACCGCCGACGCGGCCCCCCTCCTGCGTTATCCCGTGGCGGAGCACGGTGTGTGGCTGGCTACCCTTGTGGGGTGAGCGATCAGAGCCCCATCCCCGCGACCGACGACCTTCCCGAGCAGATGCGCGTCCGGCGCGAGAAGCTGGACCGGCTCCGGGCGGCCGGTGTCGACCCCTACCCGGTCGGCTTCCCCCGCACCAGCACCATCGCGGACCTGCGCGCCAAGCATCCGGACCTGGAACCCGACACCGCGACCGGTGAGCGGGCCGGCGTCACCGGCCGGGTGATCCTCTCCCGCACCGGCGGCAAGCTCTGCTTCGCCACGCTGCGCGACGGCACCGGCGACCTCCAGGTGATGTTCTCCCTGGACAAGCTGGGAGCGGAGCGGCTGGCGGCCTGGAAGACGGACATCGACCTGGGCGACCAGGTCGGCGTCGAGGGCGAGGTGATCACCTCCAAGCGCGGCGAGCTGTCCGTGATGGTGGACCGCTGGGAGCTCACCGCCAAGTGCCTGCGCCCGCTGCCGGACAAGCACAAGGGCCTGACCGACCCGGAGGCCCGGGTCCGCCAGCGGTACGTCGACCTGATCGTCAACCCCGAGGCCCGCGAGATCCTGCACCTGCGCAGCAAGGTGGTCCGCTCGATCCGCCGCACCTACGAGGACCGCGGCTACATCGAGGTCGAGACCCCGATGCTGCAGCCGGTGCACGGCGGCGCCAACGCCCGCCCGTTCAAGACGCACATCAACGCGTACGACATCGACCTCTACATGCGCATCGCCCCCGAGCTGTACCTCAAGCGGCTGGTGGTCGGCGGCGCCGAGAAGGTCTTCGAGATCAACCGCAACTTCCGCAACGAGGGCGCGGACTCCACCCACAACCCGGAGTTCACCTCGCTGGAGTCGTACGAGGCGTACGGCGACTACGACACCCAGGCCGAGCTGATCCGCGAGACGATCGTCAACGCGGCCCGGGACGCGCTGGGCACCACGGTGATCAAGGGCCTGGACGCGCACGGCGTGGAGCACGAGATCGACCTGGCCGAGCCGTGGGAGGAGGTCTCCGTCTACCCGGGCATCTCCGCCCGCCTGGGCGTCGAGGTCACCCCGGAGACCGGCGTCGAGGAGCTGCGCAAGCTGGCCTTCGACCACGGCATCCCGTTCGACAAGGACTGGGGCCACGGTCAGATCGTGCTGGAGATGGTCGAGCGCCTGCTGGAGGAGAACGCCGTCCGGCCGACCTTCATCAAGGACTACCCGACCGAGGTCTCCCCGCTGACCCGCCAGCACCGCTCGGTGCCGGGCGTGGCCGAGAAGTGGGACCTGGTGATCTTCGGTACCGAGATCGGCACCGCCTACTCCGAGCTGGTCGACCCGGTCGAGCAGCGCGCCCGCCTGACCGCGCAGTCCCTGCTGGCGGCCGGCGGCGACGTCGAGGCGATGCAGATCGACGAGGACTTCCTGCGGGCCCTGGAGTACGCGATGCCGCCGACCGGCGGCCTCGGCCTCGGGGTGGACCGCCTGATCATGCTGCTGACCGGCAAGAACATCCGGGAGACCGTGCTCTTCCCGTTGGTGAAGCCGGAGGCGAAGGCTTCCGCCGCGACGGCGGAGAAGACCGAGGAGGAGTGACTGATGGACTACGTCAGCGCGATCGTGCCGCCGCTGGTCATGGCGATCGGCTTCGGATTCCTGGTGCGGGCCATCATCCGCAGCCAGGGCGGAGCCCAGAAGGCCAAGGAAGACCTCGACTGACCCGCGAGCGAACCCGCGACTGACACCGTCAGCCGCCGAACCACCGGCGCGCCGCCATTCCCGATTCCGGGGGTGGCGGCGCGCCGGTTTGGCGCACTTCACAAGATTTGCCCCATTCACTCCCTATCCTGGCCGCACTATGGTCCGGCAACTCGGTGAACTTGAGAACGCCATCATGACCCGGGTGTGGCAGTGGAACCGGCCGGTGACGGTTCGCGAGGTTCTCCTGGATCTGCAGTCGGAACGCGAAATCGCGTACACCACGGTGATGACCGTCCTGGACAAGCTCCACAGAAAGGGCTGGCTGCGCCGCGAGCGGGTCGGCCGGGCCTATCGATATGAACCGGTCTCGTCCCGCGAGGCGTACACCGCGGCGCTGATGAACGACGCGTGGGCCACCAGTGACAATCCGGCCGCGGCCCTGGTGCACTTCTTCGGCCTGATGTCGCCCGGGCAGCGCGAGGCGCTGCGGGACGCCTTGCGGGTCACCGCTCTGTTCCCGCCGGATCCGCCCCCCGCCGAATCCGCGGAGCCGGGACCGGATACCGGGGAGACCCCGCCGGGCGCGACACGATAACGTCCCGGCCATGGAGGTCACCATCCGCCGTGCGCGGACCACGGACGTGCGGACCGTACGCGGGCTCATCGACGCCTACTCGCGCGACGGCATTCTGCTCGACAAGCCCACAGTCACACTGTTCGAATCCGTCCAGGAGTTCTGGGTCGCCGAACGCGACGACACCGGTGCGGTGGTGGCCTGCGGCGCCCTGCACGTGATGTGGGAGGACCTGGCCGAGGTCCGCACGCTCGCCGTCGATCCGTCCTGCCGGGGCTTCGGGGTCGGACATCTGCTGCTGGAGAAGCTGCTGCAGACCGCGCGCTGGCTCGGCGTCCGTCGGATTTTCTGCTTGACGTTCGAGGTTCCGTTCTTCGCGAAACACGGTTTCGTCGAGATCGGAGAGCTTCAGGAAACCGATGATGGTACGACAGACCCGGCGGCGATCGCTACGGATGTCTATGAAGAACTTCTCCGCTCGTACGATGAAGGTGTCGCGGAGTTCCTTGACCTGGAGCGGGTGAAGCCCAACACACTGGGCAACTCGCGCATGCTGCTGCACCTCTGAGCGGCTCCGCGCCGGTCAAGGGTTTGTGTTTTCCGGAGAAAGGCGCTTTCCTTTCCTTAGGCAATGGGTCGTTTAGCGGAAAGGGAAGCCCGTGGCACAGAGGGTGCAGGTCATTCTTGAAGACGATCTCGACGGTGGTTCGGCGGACGAGACGGTGACGTTCGCGCTCGACGGCGTTGCCTACGAGATCGACCTGAAGAGCGTCAACGCGGACAAGCTGCGCGGTCTGCTGGCGCCGTACGTGGAGAAGGGCCGCAAGCAGAGCGGCCGGCTCGCCGGCCCGCGGCGCCCGGGTCGCGGCACCGCGCCGCGCCCCTCCGGCAGCGCGCCGGACACCGCGAAGATCCGCGCGTGGGCCAAGGAGCAGGGCATGGAGGTCAACGACCGCGGCCGGGTGCCGAGCACCGTCCGCGAGGCCTACGACAAGGCCAACGCGTCCTGACCCCGGCGCCGCCGGAACGCCGGAGCGGATGCGGGGCCCCGGCGGCCGCACACGGCGCCGACGACACACGCGCGGGGCGCGGAGGACTCTCCTCCGCGCCCCGCGGCGCGCACCCCGGGGGCCGCAGGGCCACCGGTACCGGGGGGCGTCCGGGGCGCGGGTTCGGGCGGCGGAACAATCACGAGCTGTGCAACGCTGTAAGGGCGAAGCGGTAACGCCGGCACCACCGGGCGGCGTGCCTGCCGCACCGGCCGTGCCGAACCGCCGTCGCCGCGACGCGACTTCTCGCCAGGCGAACACCGCCACCGCGGAAACTGCGCGAGAAGCGCCCCGATACCGGGTATGAATGCAGGTGGACGGGTTCTTCGACCCGTCCAGGGGCAGTATGCGTGACCGGCCGGAGACGGCCCGGCTCCGCCCCGGCGGCTCTTGTTCGCCGATGGCGTAGCGGTATCCGGTGCATCCGGGCCACCTGTGGGAACACCGTTTCCCAGCATCAGGTTGGGATTGGTGTCGGCTGGTCGCGCAGCATCTCGCTCCCGTACCGGGGAGTGAATCCGTGGGCCGCGCCGCTGAGCGGGACTAGCATGCGGAAGGACAGGGCGGGGACCGACCCCGAACTGCCCGACCGCTCTGAGGAGCGATAAACGATGTTCGAGAGGTTCACCGACCGCGCGCGGCGGGTTGTCGTCCTGGCTCAGGAAGAAGCCCGGATGCTCAACCACAACTACATCGGCACCGAGCACATCCTCCTGGGTCTGATCCACGAGGGCGAGGGCGTCGCCGCCAAGGCCCTGGAGAGCCTCGGGATTTCCCTTGAGGCCGTGCGCCAGCAGGTCGAGGAGATCATCGGCCAGGGGCAGCAGGCCCCGTCCGGCCACATTCCCTTCACCCCGCGGGCGAAGAAGGTCCTGGAGCTGTCGCTCCGGGAGGCGCTGCAGCTCGGCCACAACTACATCGGCACCGAGCACATCCTGCTCGGTCTGATCCGCGAGGGCGAGGGCGTCGCCGCCCAGGTCCTGGTCAAGCTGGGCGCCGACCTCAACCGGGTGCGCCAGCAGGTCATCCAGCTGCTCTCCGGCTACCAGACCGGCGGCGGCAAGGAGTCGGCCACGGCCGGCGGGCCCGCCGAGGGCACCCCGTCGACCTCGCTGGTCCTGGACCAGTTCGGCCGCAACCTCACCCAGGCCGCCCGCGAGGCCAAGCTCGACCCGGTCATCGGGCGCGAGAAGGAGATCGAGCGGGTCATGCAGGTGCTGTCCCGCCGCACCAAGAACAACCCGGTCCTGATCGGCGAGCCCGGCGTGGGCAAGACCGCCGTGGTCGAGGGCCTGGCGCAGGCGATCGTCAAGGGCGAGGTCCCGGAGACGCTCAAGGACAAGCAGCTCTACACGCTGGACCTGGGCGCCCTGGTGGCCGGCTCGCGCTACCGCGGTGACTTCGAGGAGCGCCTGAAGAAGGTGCTCAAGGAGATCCGCACCCGCGGCGACATCATCCTGTTCATCGACGAGCTGCACACCCTGGTCGGCGCGGGCGCCGCCGAGGGCGCCATCGACGCCGCCAGCATCCTCAAGCCGATGCTGGCCCGCGGCGAGCTGCAGACCATCGGTGCGACCACCCTGGACGAGTACCGCAAGCACCTGGAGAAGGACGCCGCGCTGGAGCGCCGCTTCCAGCCGATCCAGGTCGCCGAGCCGTCGCTGCCGCACACCATCGAGATCCTCAAGGGTCTGCGCGACCGCTACGAGGCCCACCACCGGGTCTCCATCACGGACTCCGCGCTGGTCGCCGCCGCCACCCTGGCCGACCGCTACATCTCGGACCGCTTCCTGCCGGACAAGGCGATCGACCTGATCGACGAGGCCGGCTCCCGAATGCGCATCCGCCGGATGACCGCGCCGCCGGACCTGCGCGAGTTCGACGAGAAGATCGCCGACGTGCGCCGCGAGAAGGAGAGCGCGATCGACGCGCAGGACTTCGAGAAGGCCGCGTCCCTGCGCGACGACGAGAAGCAGCTCCTTCAGGCCAAGGCCAAGCGCGAGAAGGAGTGGAAGGCCGGCGACATGGACGTCGTCGCGGAGGTCAACGAGGAGCTCATCGCCGAGGTCCTGGCCACCGCCACCGGCATCCCGGTCTTCAAGCTGACCGAGGAGGAGACCTCGCGGCTGCTGCGCATGGAGGACGAGCTGCACAAGCGCGTCATCGGCCAGAAGGACGCCATCAAGGCGCTCTCCCAGGCCATCCGGCGCACCCGTGCGGGCCTCAAGGACCCGAAGCGCCCCGGCGGCTCGTTCATCTTCGCCGGCCCGTCCGGCGTCGGTAAGACCGAGCTGTCCAAGACGCTCGCCGAGTTCCTCTTCGGCGACGAGGACGCGCTGATCGCTCTCGACATGTCCGAGTTCTCCGAGAAGCACACCGTCTCCCGGCTCTTCGGTTCGCCCCCCGGGTACGTGGGCTACGAGGAGGGCGGCCAGCTGACCGAGAAGGTCCGCCGCAAGCCGTTCTCCGTCGTCCTCTTCGACGAGGTCGAGAAGGCCCACCCGGACATCTTCAACTCGCTGCTGCAGATCCTGGAGGACGGTCGCCTGACCGACTCCCAGGGCCGCGTGGTCGACTTCAAGAACACCGTCATCATCATGACGACCAACCTCGGCACCCGGGACATCTCCAAGGGCTTCAACCTGGGCTTCGCGGCCACGGGTGACTCCACGACCGGGTACGAGCGGATGAAGGCGAAGGTCGGCGAGGAGCTCAAGCAGCACTTCCGCCCCGAGTTCCTGAACCGCGTCGACGACATCGTGGTGTTCCACCAGCTGTCCGAGGAAGACATCATCCAGATCGTCGACCTGATGATCGAGAAGGTGGACGGCCGCCTCAAGGACAAGGACATGGGCCTGGAGCTCAGCGTCGAGGCCAAGAAGCTGCTGGCCAAGCGCGGCTACGACCCGATCCTGGGCGCCCGGCCGCTGCGCCGCACCATCCAGCGCGAGATCGAGGACCACCTCTCCGAGAAGATCCTCTTCGGCGAGCTGCGGGCCGGCCACATCGTGGTCGTCGGTGTCGAGGGTGAGGGCAAGGAGGCCAAGTTCACCTTCCGCGGTGAGGAGAAGTCGGCCGTCGCGGACACCCCGGCCGCGGTCGCCTCGTCCGGCCCGGACCTGACGAAGTAGCAACATTTAACAGACAACTTCACAGCTACCGAGCCCCCGGCGTCCGCGCCGGGGGCTCGGCGCGTTCCGGCCGGCCGGACCGGGGGCGCCCGTGGACGAGGGCGGATGGCCTCGCGGCGGGCTGGTGCGGGTGCGTCCGATTTCTCAGTAAGCTTTAACGGACATACGGTTGACATATGGTCAGCTGATCGGAAGTTGCGCAGGATAGCGCCGTGGCCATGTCATGGTCAAGGGCTATCTTTTCTGTCCACGCTTGTATCAAATGACGTCCACCTGTCTTTCATTTTGGTTTGCCGGGCTTTGGCCAAGAGCTGGCCCCGGTCGGGGAGGACGTCAGAACGTTGAAGAACATCAGGAGATCCGCTGCGGCTGCCACGGCCGCAGCGGTCATAGTCACGCTCGGCGCGGGCCTGTTCCCGGCCACCGCCGTCGCCGCGGGCTCGGCTCCCGCACCCAGGGACCCGGCCGACGCCGTCCAGTCCGCCAACATCGAGCACAACCTGCCGGGCCCGCTGACCGAGAAGGTCGAGGCCGAGCAGAAGGCCGCCACCGAGCAGCTGATCGCGGGCACCGCCCAGGTCGAGCAGCACAACGGCAGCAGCAGCATCAAGCTGGGCAAGGACAAGTACGTGGAGCTCGGTCGCGAGCGCACGGACAAGATCTTCACCATCCTCGTCGACTTCGGCGACCAGGTGGACAACACCACCAAGACCGAAGACGGCAAGGTCATGTACGGCGGTGAGCCCGGCCCGAAGCACAACGAGATCGAGAAGCCGGACCGCGCCAACGACAACTCGACCGCCTGGCAGGCCGACTACAACCAGCAGCACTTCCAGGAGCTGTACTTCTCCAAGGACAAGCCCTCGCTGAAGACCTTCTACGAGAAGCAGTCCTCGGGCCGCTACTCGGTCGACGGCGTGGTCTCGGACTGGGTGCGGGTGCCGTGGAACGAGGCCCGGTACGGCTCGGACTACTGCGGCTCCAACGTCTGCGACAGCGCCCAGGACCTGATCCGCGACGCCGTGGACATCTGGTACAAGGACCAGCTGGCCAAGGGGCAGACCAAGGAGCAGCTCAAGGCCACCCTGGCGTCGTACGACCAGTGGGACCGCTACGGCTCCCACAACGACGGGAACTTCAACCAGCCCGACGGGTACATCGACCACTTCCAGATCGTGCACGCCGGCGAGGACAAGTCGGCCGGCGGCGGCAAGCAGGGCAGCAAGGCCCTGTGGGCCCACCGCGCGTACGCCTACGGCAACCTGAACGGCCAGGCGGGCCCGGCCGACAACAAGCTCGGCGGCGTCCAGGTCGGCGACTCCGGCTTCTGGATCGGCGACTACACGATGCAGCCGGAGAACGGCGGCCTCGGCGTCTTCGCCCACGAGTACGGCCACGACCTCGGTCTGCCGGACCTCTACGACACCGCCGGCACCGGCATCGACAACTCGGTCGGCTTCTGGTCGCTGATGTCCTCCGGTTCCTGGCTCGGCGAGGGCAAGGGCGCCATCGGCGACATGCCGAACGACCTCGACGCCTGGAGCAAGCTCAAGCTCGGCTGGCTGAAGTTCGACAAGGCCAAGGCCGGCACCGAGTCGACCCACCACATCGGCCCGGTCGAGTACAACAGCAGCCTCCCGCAGGCCCTGGTCGTCGAGCTGCCGAAGAAGACCATCCCCACCGACATCAACAAGCCCGCTTCGGGCAAGAGCGAGTGGTGGAGCGGCAGCGACGACAACCTGAACGTCACGCTCACCCGTGACATCGACCTGACCGGCAAGACCAAGGCCAGCCTGAACGCCAAGGCCTGGTACGAGCTGGAGGCGAACTTCGACTACGCCTTCGCCGAGGTCTCCACCGACGGCGGCACCAACTGGACCGCCCTGGACGGCACCTGGAACGGCAAGCCGATCACGAAGGACGCCGGCGGCCGCGCGGCCCTCACCGGTCTCACCGCCGCCTGGGGCGACGTGTCCTTCTCGCTGGACGCCTACGCCGGCAAGGCCGTCAAGGTCCGCTTCCACAACACCACCGACGGTGGCCTGCACTACCGCGGCTTCGCCGTCGACGACATCTCGGTGACCGCCGACGGTTCGACGGTCTTCAGCGACGACGTCGAGAACGGTGACAACGGCTGGGTGGCCAAGGGCTTCACCCGCTTCGCCGGCAGCTACACCAAGGACTACGGGCAGTACTACATCGCGGAGAACCGCCAGTACGTCTCCTTCGACCAGACCCTGAAGACCGGCCCGTACAACTTCGGCTGGGGCAACAGCCGGCCGAAGTGGGTCGAGTACTACCCGTACCAGCCCGGTCTGCTGATCTGGTTCTGGGACGAGTCGCAGCCCAACAACAACGTCAGCGCCCACCCGGGCCACGGTCTGATCCTGCCGATCGACTCGCACCCGACCCCGCTCAAGTGGAGCGACGGCGCCCTGCTGCGTCCGCGCATGCAGGGTTACGACTCGACCTTCGGCTCGCGCAAGACCAGCCAGCTGACCCTGCACAAGAACGGCGTCGAGACGGTCGTCCCGAAGGCCAAGGGCGTCGACGAGTTCTCGGACCTGAAGTCGTGGTGGTCCAAGGACAACCCGTACAGCGGCGTGGACGTCCCGAAGACCGGTACCAGCATCGAGGTCGAGAACGAGTCCTCGAACTACCTGGAGACCTGGATCCGGGTCCGCCCGGTCGACAACTGATCGGTCGAGCAGTAGCGATCAGCCTGTGACCAGGCGGTTCTGACCCACCACGTCCGGCCCGTCCCCGCATCGCGCGGGGGCGGGCCGGACGCTTTCCGGTCAGGCCCCGCTGCGGCTCCCACCGGCCCCGGCGCCCCGGGCCGGCAGCCGGTCCAGGAAGGCGGCGGCCGCCTCGGCGACGTCCGCCGCCGTCCAGTCGAGCGCGGACGCCGACACCGTGACCTCGGTCATCGCCAGGCCCGGCAGGTCCCGCTCGCGCCAGCCGCCGAACAGGGCGACCCCGGTCTCCTCGGCCAGCCCCAGCCCGGCCTCGTCCAACTCCCCGGCGGCGTACGGCAGCCAGAACTGGAACTGGTGGGTGTGCGGCGGGGCCGGGTGCACCCGGGCGCCCGGGACCGCCGCGAAGGCCGCGTCCAGCGCCTCGGCGACCACCTTGGCGTGCGTCACGTACCGCTCCAGCAGCGGGAGTCGGGCGTCCAGCCCGGCCAGCGCGGCGAGAGCCGCCGGCCACTGCTGGTAGAGCTGGCCGCCGTACCGGTGCCGCCAGGCCCTGGCGGTGCGGACGAAGCCCCGCGAACCGGCCAGCGCGGCGCCGCTGATGCCGCCGAGCGTCTTGTAGAAGGACACGTAGACCGAGTCGGCCAGCGCGACGATCTCCGGCAGCGGGTGCCCGAGGTGGAACACCGACTCCCAGATCCGGGCACCGTCCAGGTGCAGGGCCGCGCCGCACTCCTCCCGGACGACCCCGGCCAGCGCCGCCAGCGCCGCCCAGTCGGGCAGCACGAAGCCGGCCTCGCGCAGCGGCAGCTCCAGGCTGAGCGCGGCGTACGGCTCGTCGAAGGAGCGCAGTTCCTCGACGGTGGGCTGGCGCGGGGCCATGGTCGGCCAGACGCTGCGCAGGCCGGTCAGCACGCCGAGCGCGTGCCGCTCGTGCTGGTCGGTGTGGGCCAGCGGGTGGGTCGCGACGGTGCGCAGCCCGGCCGCCTCGGCGTGGATCCGCAGGGCGACCTGCTGGGCCATGGTGCCGGTGGGGAAGAAGGCCGCGTCCTCGGTGCCGAGCAGGTCGGCGACCGTGCGTTCGAGGGTGCGGACCACGCCGTCGCCGTACTGGTCCGGGCGGTGGTCCAGGTCATGGCCGCCGCCCTCCCCCGCGAGGGCGGCGAGGCGTTCGCGCATGCTCTGCGGCCGGTCGCCGGACAGGATCCGCTCGCAGCCGCGCAGGGCGGCGAAGCGGCGGTCCGGCAGGCTCGGGCGGTCATTGCCGTCGAGGTCTTCGCTCCTGTTGCCATACATGCGTCGATGGTCCCCCAGCGGGCCCGCCAGGTCAGCGGGGCGGACGGCGGAAAGGGGTGCGCGGCCGACCCAAACCCCGGACGGGCATGGCGCTGGTCACACCGGCCGGGCTCCCGTCGGGCGCGGTACGACCGGCGGTAGTAGCCCGGCCGCGGGCGCGGGCGGCCCGCCACAGGCCGGTGGTAGACGATCGGATCTCATGATCATTACTCCGTCAGCTTGAATCTCCGGCGCGACGCTGACTACACGCCGTAGTACGTCACGCCGTTTGGGACTCCGCTCGGTGACCGTTACACCTGAGTGGTCCCCCGCTCAGCACGCGCCCGAACGGGCACTTCGTGCTGCCCTCGTCCACCGTGAGGTACGGCTACCGATGTCCTCTGTCCCGCCCGTGGGGCCGGTCCTGCGCCGGCTCGCCGCCCGAACGGCGGCCCAGGCGGCGGCCTGGCAGCCCCGGCTCGGCCATGCCGCCCGCACCCATGCCGCGCCGCTGCGCGCGCTCGCCGCGCCCCGGCACCCGCTGCCCGGCGGGCACCCGCAGGCCGAACGGGAGCGCGCGGTGGTCGCCGCCGGGGCGGCCGCGGTGCTGCTCGCCGGCGCACTGCTGGTGGCCGCGCCCGGCAGCGCCTCGGCGCAGACCGTCCGGCCCACCACGCCCGGCAGCTCGGCCTTCACCGCGCCGCAGGCCGCCGTGCCCAGCCCGGGGCTGGTCCAGGTGGCCGGGCCGAGCCCGTACCGGCTGCCGAACGACGGCGACTCGGCGCAGGAGTTCGTGGCGGTGGCCGCCAACCTGCTGCCGGTGGAGCCGCCCGTCGCCGACGCGCCGGCCGAGGCCCCCGCGACGGAGCCCGAGGCCGCGCCCGCACCGGAGCCCGCTCCGGCTCCGGAGTGGTCGGCCCCGGTGCCGGACGCGCCGACCAGCAACCCGTACGGGGTGGCCAACTCCGAGTACGCCGCCGGGTACCACACCGGGGTGGACTTCGCGGTCGACCCGGGCACGCCGCTGCTGGCGGTCGGGAACGCGACCGTGGTGTCGGCCGGCTGGGACGGCTCGTACGGCAAGGAGGTCGTGCTGCGGCTGGAGGACGGGCACTACGCGCAGTACGCGCACCTGTCCTCGCTCGGGGTCTCGCCGGGGGAGCAGGTGTCGGCGGGCGAGCAGATCGGGCGGTCCGGGAGCACCGGCAACTCGACCGGACCCCACCTGCACTTCGAGATCCGCACCAGCAACCGCTACGGCGCGGTGGTGAACCCGATCGCGTACCTCGCGGGGCACGGCGTCACCGCGTTCTGAGCCCGGCCCCAGCCACCGGTCCGCCCGCCCGTCCGCTCAGGAGTGGGCGGGGGCCGGGTGGCCGATCCGGCCGCCGATCTCCAGCGCGACCTCCCGGGCCGCCCCGATCGCCTCCTCCAGGGTGGCCGCCGGCGGCGAGGACTCGCCCCACACGTTGTCGCCGTGGTCGCAGTCCGCGGCGTCCTGCTTGAGCAGGAACATCGCCGAGTGGACGGTGAACAGCGACATCGTGGCGCGCAGCCGCTCCCGGAAGTCGGCGTCCGGCCCGTGCACCAGCTGGATCATCGTGATCATGCGGTCCTTGAACGCCAGCCCGGCCGCGGACTCGCGCAGCGCGGGCTGGTTCTCGTGGAAGAAGCGCAGCAGCGGCGCCCGCTCGGCCATCCCGTCGGCGAAGCGGCGGATCAGCTCGTCGCGCATCTCCGGGCTCCAGGACTGCTGCCGGCCCCACGCGATGGTCTCGTCGATCGGCGCGGCCATCCGCTCCACGATGCCCAGGACGATGTCGTCCTTGGTCTTGAAGTGGTAGTAGAGCGCGGCCTTGGTGACACCGAGGCGGTCGGCGATCTCGCGCAGCGAGGTCTGCTCGTAGCCCTGCTCGGAGAAGAGCTCCAGGGACACCTCGATGATGCGGGACCGCGTGTCGCTGCGGGGGCTGTGCGGAGTGCCCATGGCCTGCCTCATGAGTGCGTCGGTGACTGCTGCGGACCCCGGTGGCGTCCGCCCCGGGCCCATTCTCCCTGCCCAGGCAGCCGGGCGGGAAACTGGCTTGACGACCGGCTAGTAAACAACTTACCGTGCCGACGGTCCACAAACTAGCCGGGCGTCAAGTAAGTGACTCACTGCGCGGCCTCCGCCCGTCCGAAAAACCCCTCCGGGAGACACCACCTCATGTCACAGTCCAAGACCACCGGCCCGGTACCGGAGGAGAAGTCAGCCGAGGAGGAGCAGCCGCGGTCGCCCCGCGAGATCCGCCTCGTCATGGTCGGCCTGGTCGTCACCATGCTGCTGGCCATGCTCGACAACCTGATCGTCGGCACCGCGATGCCGACCATCGTCGGCGACCTCGGCGGCGCCGAGCACCTGTCCTGGGTCGTCACCTCGTACACCCTGGCCACCGCCGCCTCCACCCCGATCTGGGGCAAGCTCGGCGACCTCTACGGCCGCAAGGGCACCTTCCTCACCTCGATCGTGATCTTCCTGGTGGGCTCGGCGCTGTCCGGCCTGTCGCAGAACATGAACGAGCTGATCGGCTTCCGCGCCCTCCAGGGCCTGGGCGCCGGCGGTCTGATGGTCGGCGTCATGTCGATCATGGGTGCGCTGGTCGCGCCGCGTGACCGCGGCAAGTACCAGGGCATGTTCGCCGCGGTCATGGCCCTCGCCACCATCGGCGGCCCGCTGGTCGGCGGCTTCATCACCGACCACCTGAGCTGGCACTGGACCTTCTACATCAACCTGCCGCTCGGCGTGATCGCACTCGCCGTGGTCGTCGTCACCCTGAAGCTGCCGAAGGTCCGCAACAACGCCCGGATCGACTACTGGGGCGCCATCCTGCTCACGACGGGCATCACCTCGCTCGTCCTGATCACCACCTGGGGCGGCCAGCAGTACGACTGGGGCTCCAAGCAGATCCTGGGCCTCGCCGCGCTCGCCGCCGCGACGCTGATCGCCTTCTGCTACGTCGAGCAGCGGGTGCAGGAGCCGATGCTGCCGCTGAGCCTGTTCAAGAACCTGAACTTCACCCTGGTCTCGATCATCGGCTTCATCGTCGGCTTCGTGATGTTCGGCTCGACCGTCTTCCTGCCGCTCTACCAGCAGATCGTCCAGGGCGCCTCGGCCACCAACTCCGGCCTGCTGCTGATGCCGATGATGTTCGGCATGCTGGTCGTCTCGCTGGTGGTCGGCCAGGCCGTCACCAAGACCGGCAAGTACCGGATATTCCCGATCATCGGCACCATCGTGATGACCGTCGGCATGGTGCTGCTCTCCACCATGGGCACCACGACCAGCAGCTTCACCTCCGCCTGCTGGATGGTCGTGCTCGGCGCCGGCATGGGCTTCCTGATGCAGATCACCATGCTGGTCGCGCAGAACAGCGTCGAGCTCAAGGACATGGGCGTGGCCAGCTCCACCGCCACCCTGTTCCGCACCATCGGCGGTTCCTTCGGTGTCGCGCTGTTCGGCGCCCTGTTCAACAACCGGGTCACCGACACCATGAAGGAGCGGTTGGGCGACCACGCGGCGGCCGGCGGCGGCGTGAAGGACCCGGGCCAGATGAGCCCGGCGGACCTGCGCAAGCTCCCCGAGAACATCCAGGACGCCTACCACCACGCGGTATCCAACGGCATGCACACCGTCTTCCTGTGGGGTGCCGGGGTGGCCGTGGTCGCGATCGCCGCCGCGGTGTTCATGCGCGAGGTGCCGCTGCGCGGCACCGGCACGGGCAAGGCGGACAAGTCCGCCGAGGCCTCGCTGGAGGCGGCGGCCGTCTGACCGCCCTCCCGCCGACACGACGGCGCCCCCGGAGGACTCCTCCGGGGGCGCCGTCCCGCGTTCGTGGCCGACTACTGGGGAAGCCGGTAGACGCCCTGCTCGACGGGCTCCACCAGGCCGTCCGCGACCAGGCCGTCCAGCGCCCGGGCCCGCTGCACCGCGTCCGGCCAGACCGCGTCCAGCCGGGCCTGCGGCACCGAGCCGTGCGACTCCCGCAGCACCGCGAGCAGCTTGCCGCGCACCTGCCGGTCCGTCCCCTCGTAGGTCTGGCCGCGCCGGGCCGGGCCCTCGTACGGCGGGCGGCCGGCCCGCTGCCAGGCGCAGTGGGCGAACAGCGGGCAGCCCCCGCACTCCGGGCCGCGCGCGGTGCAGACCAGCGCGCCCAGCTCCATCACGCCGACCGCCCAGGTGGCCGCGGTCTCGGCGTCGTCGGGCAGCAGCGCCGTCGCCGTCCGGCGCTCGGCGGCCGTGGTGGCCTGGGCCGGGTACTCGACACCGGACACCGCGCGGGCGAACACCCGGCGGACGTTGGTGTCCAGCACCACATGCCGCTGGCGGAAGGCGAAGGAGGCGACCGCGGCGGCCGTGTACTCCCCCACCCCGGGCAGCGAGAGCAGGGTGGCGTGGTCGTCCGGCACCTCGCCGCCGTGCTCCTCGGTGATCGCCACCGCGGCCGCGTGCAGCCGCAGCGCGCGGCGCGGGTAGCCGAGCCGGCCCCACATCCGGACCGCCTCGCCGGGCGCCTCGGCCGCGAGGTCGGCCGGGGTGGGCCAGCGGGTCAGCCACGCCTCCCAGGCGGGCAGCACCCGCTTCACCGGAGTCTGCTGGAGCATGAACTCGCTCACCATGATCGCCCAGGGCGTCGCCTCGGGCGTCCGCCAGGGGAGGTCGCGCTTGTCGGCCTCGTACCAGTCGAGGACGGTCGCGTGCAGCAGCGGCAGGGGCATCGAAAGCCGGACGGCGTCCGGCGCGGCGCCTGCCGGGGGGACGGGGGCGGGGGTGACAGTGATGGCAGCCATGGCCCTTCGATCCTCCCATGTCGACGGGCGCGACCGAAGCGGAGAAAAGAACTCCGGATATCCCTGCGGATCTCCCGGAGAACCACCGCTTCGAAGCTCCCTCGAACGGCGCAAATGGCGGATCATGTGAAGGAAGGGGCGACTGTGCGGTGTTGGTGCGTCAAGCGGCACACACAGTCTCGTAGAGTTTGGGCGTGCCCTCTCTGCGTCAACCCGTGGGACCGCTGCCGGCCTCGATCTACTGGCGTCGGCGCGTCGTCGTGCTCGTCGCCGTCGCGGCGGTCGCCGCCCTGATCGCCTGGCTGATGATCGATCAGGACGGGGGCGGTGACGGCGGCTCATCGAGCAAGGCCGCGCAGGCCGTTCCGTCCCAGAGCCAGACCCCCGCCCAGTCCATCACACCCGGCGCGTCCCCGAGCGGCCCCGCGGCGCGCCCCGGCGGCGGCAGCGGCGGCAACGCGAGCGGCGGCCCGGTGGCCGGCTCCGGCGGCGGCGAGGTCAGCCTCAGCACCGGCGGCACCGGCGGCGGCGCCAACCCGGCTCCTGCCACCGGCGGGGGCACGGGTGGCGGTGCGGCGGCGGGCGGCGCCGCGGCCGGCGGTTCCGGCGGCTCGGGCGGCGGCGCCCCGGTGGTGAACACGCCCGAGGTGATGGCGCTTCCGGTCTGCGTCTCCTCGCAGGTCACCCTGGAGCTGGCCAGCGCGCAGAACTCGTACCAGCCCAAGGACAAGCCGCGGCTCTCGCTCACCGTGAAGAACGCCTCCGGCGCCAACTGCCGGGTGGACCTGGGCCGGACGGCCTCCGCGATCACCGTGACCGCCAGCAACGGCGACCGGGTCTGGTCCTCCGGCGACTGCCCGTCCGACCGCGGCAGCAGCTGGGTGCAGATCCCGGCCAACAACGGCCTGACCGAGACCTTCACCTGGGACCGCAGCCGCAGCAAGCCGCAGTGCGCCACCGCCGACCCGGCGCCCCCCGCGGCGGGCACCTACCTGGTGGTCGCCGACCTCACCGGGCTCTCCGGCGGCCAGGTCTCGGCGCGCTCCTCGATCCGCCTGGACAGCTGAGCCCCCTCGACTCGACTCGACTCGACTCGACTCGACTCGACTCGAAGCCCCCGGCCGACGCGGCCGGGGGCTTCGGCGTCTCATGGGCCGGCCAGCGTGCGCTGGTCGAGGTGCGTCGGTCGGGATGGCTCGGCGGGGGTGGACTCGGCGGGGGTGCGCGACGGCCCCCGGGGCGTTCCCCGGGGGCCGTGCGCGGCGGTGCGTCAGGCCGAACGTGGCGCCGGGTCAGACGTAGCGCTCCAGGATGGACGATTCGGCGAGCCGGGACAGGCCCTCGCGGACCGAGCGGGCCCGGGTCTCGCCGACGCCCTCGACCGTCTGCAGGTCGTCGATGCTGGCGGCGAGCAGCTTCTGCAGGCCGCCGAAGTGCTCGACCAGGCGCTCTATCACCGTGTTGGGCAGGCGCGGGATCTTCGCCAGCAGCCGGTAGCCGCGCGGCGAGACCGCCGAGTCCAGCGACTCCGGGGAGCCCGAGTAGCCGAGCGCCTTGGCGACCGTCTGAAGGTCCAGCAGCTCGGCGTGGGTGAGCGCCTCCAGGTCGGCCAGCACCTCGTTGACCGTCCGGCCCTTCTTGGCGGCCCGCTCCGGGAAGTAGTCCCGGGCGACCAGTTCGCGCTCCGGCTCCACGCCCGCGATCAGCTCGTCCAGCTGGAGCGAGAGCAGCCGGCCGTCGATGCCGAGCTCCAGCACGTAGCCGGCGATCTCGGTGGCGATCAGCCGGACCATCTCCAGCCGCTGGGCGACGGCGGTGACGTCCCGGACCGTCACCAGGTCCTCGATCTCCAGCGCGGACAGCGTGCCGGCCACCTCGTCCAGCCGCAGCTTGTAGCGCTCCAGGGTGGCCAGCGCCTGGTTGGCGCGGGACAGGACGGTGGTGGAGTCCTCCAGCACCCGGCGGGTGCCGTTGACGTACATCGCGATCAGCCGCATCGAGTGCGAGACCGCCACCACCGGGAAGCCGGTCTGCCGGTTGACCCGCTCCGCGGTGCGGTGGCGGGTGCCGGTCTCGTCGGTGGGGATGGTGGAGTCCGGCATCAGGTGCACGCCGGCCCGGACGATCTTGGTGATGTCCTTGTCCAGCACCACCGCGCCGTCCAGCTTGCACAGCTCGCGCAGCCGGGTCGCGGTGAACTCGACGTCCAGGACGAAGCCGCCGGTGCAGATCGACTCGACCGTCTTGTCGAAACCGAGCACGATCAGGCCGCCGGTGTTGGCCCGGAGCACCCGCTCCAGGCCGTCGCGCAGCCCCGTGCCGGGTGCGATGGCACTGAGGGAGGCCCGCAGCAGGGCCTCCTCACGGGAGGCCTTGTCCGCCCCCCGGTCGCTGGCTGCCACGTGACTCCTCCGGTCGACCCCGTGCCGCGCGCCTCGCGCCGTGCGCCGGTCCGCGGTCTGTTGCTCTGTCGCTCAGTACCGCTCGGTACTGCCTTCTGGCCAATGAGACTGGGGAAAGTCTAACTGCGTGCGGCATCGACAGGGCTTGGGTCAGCGCAGTTCGTCGGAGTCGAGCGGCTCCCAGCCCTCCATCAGCTCCTCCGGGTGCGCGACGACCCGGGCCGCGCGCGGGGCCGGCGGCGCCGACGGTGCCTCAGCACGCGGCTTGGCGGCGGCCCGGCGGCGGCCCGGGATGGCCCGCAGCGCCTCGCCGATGTCGGCCACCTCGACCACCTTCATGCCCGGCGGCACCTTGCCCGGATCCGGCGGGACGAGGGCGTGCGTGAAGCCCAGCCGGTGCGCCTCGGCCAGCCGCCGCTGCACCCCCGTCACCCGCCGTACCTCGCCCGCCAGGCCGACCTCACCGATCGCCACCAGGTTGCTGGGCAGCGGGGTGTCCGAGGAGGAGCTGGCCACCGCGAGCGCGATCGCGAGGTCGGCGGACGGCTCGCTCAGCTTCACCCCGCCCACCGTCGCGGTGTAGATGTCCTGCTTGCCGAGCTTCACCCCGCCGTGCCGCTCCACCACGGCCAGGATCATCGCGATCCGGGGCGACTCCAGGCCCGAGGTGGTGCGCCGCGGGGACGGGATCTGCGAATCCACCATCAGCGCCTGCACCTCCGCCACCAGCGGGCGCTTGCCCTCCAGGGTGACGGTGAGGCAGGTGCCCGGGACGGGCTTGTCACGCCTGGTCAGGAAGAGGCCGGACGGATCGGCCAGGCCGACGATGCCCTCGTCGTGCAGCTCGAAGCAGCCCACCTCGTCGGTGGCGCCGTAGCGGTTCTTGATCCCGCGGATGAGCCGCAGCCGGGCGTGCCGGTCCCCCTCGAAGCTGAGCACCACGTCCACCAGGTGCTCCAGCAGGCGCGGGCCGGCGATCTGGCCGTCCTTGGTGACGTGGCCGACCAGCAGCGTCGCCATGCCGCGCTCCTTGGACACCCGGATCAGCGCGCCCGCCACCTCGCGGACCTGGGCCGGACCGCCGGGGGCGCCGTCCAGCTCGGCGGAGGCGATGGTCTGCACCGAGTCCAGGATCAGCAGACCGGGGTTGACCGCGTCGATGTGCCCGAGCACCGCACCGAGGTCGGACTCGGCGGCGAGGTAGAGGTGCTCGGAGAGCGCGTTGATCCGGTCGGCGCGCAGCCGGACCTGACCGGCCGACTCCTCGCCGGTGACGTAGAGCGTGCGGTGCCGGTCGGGGGGGGGGGGGGGGGGCCCCCCCCCCCCCCGGGGGGGCGTTTCAACCCCCGCGGCCCCGCGCCCCCGGCCGACCGCCCCCCGCGC
>NZ_JBFBHW010000051.1:0-65624 GCF_040685395.1 Kitasatospora sp. NPDC088779
GTGGTGGCCTATTTCTCTCTACCATTTGCCGTGCCTTGTAGCTGCGCCGGTGCGGGGGGCGCCCCGGGCCGACGGGAGCAACCGAACTGGAGGAGGGGTGGGGGACGCGCGGGGGCTCAGGGGCGGAGGAGGTGTTCGGCGAGGTCGACGGCTTCGCGGACGGGGACGAGGCGGCAGTCGGTGGTGCCGAGGTGGATGGTGGTGATGCCGGTGGCGGCGGCGAGGACCTGGGTGCCGAGGTCGGCGAAGTGGAGGTCGTCGAGCTCGGGGGCCCGGAAGGTGAGCCAGCCGTCGGGGCCGACGCAGCGGTACTCACGCAGGGGGACGTCGGGCATGCGCTGGTCGGCGAGGTGGAAGGCGGTGAAGCGGGCCATCGGGACGCCGAGCATCAGCACCCTGGCGTCGAGGTCGTAGAGGCGTCCGAGCGGGGACTCGGGGCCGAGGTGGGAGGTGAGGGGGTGGTGGGCGGTGATCTCGCGGGCGTGCCGGCCGAGGGCCGTCCAGGAGGTCTGGGGGTGGCGGCTGCGCAGGGCGCCGGGGCGGGTGCGGATCTCCTCGGAGAGGGCGCCCATGGTCGGCGAGCAGGGGGTGTTCGCCGGGTCGAACCGCGGCATCCGGGCCCGGTAGGCGGCGGTCTCGGCCGGGGTGAGGCCGGCGGTGGCGGTCTGGTGGATGCGCGAGGTGGCGGAGTTCTCGGGGGTGGCGGTGTAGGCGACCAGGGTGCCGCCGGGGCCGAGGACGTGGAGCAGCGCGTCGGCGACGGTGGCGGCGCCGCCGTCCACCGGGCCGAGGGCGCGCAGGGAGGCCTCGACGTGCACCACCATGCCTGGGCGGACGCCGAGTTGGGCGAACCCGGCGGCCAAACCCCCAGCGGTGAGGGCGGTATCGGTGAGGGCGGTGCCGGTGAGAGCAGTGACGGTGCGCATGGCCGCTCCTCTGGGTCAGACCTCGGCGGGGCGGGCGTGGCCGCGCTCGTGGCGGGCCCGTTCGGCGGCCCGTTCGGCGGCGGCGGGCAACGGCACGGCGAGCCACGGAGCGACGCTCTCACGCATGCCGTCGGCGAAGCGCAAGCCGAGCGCCGTGAGGGCGCCGGATCCGGCCAGCCGGTCGACGGCTTCGGCGGTGTACCGGCGCCAGAGCGCGAACTGGGTGCGCGCCCGGTCGGCGGCCTCGCCCGGCAGCCCGTCGTAGGCGAACGCACGGGTGCCCCAGTACTCGGTGACGGCGAGGTGCGCGTAGGTGCCCTGGAGCAGGCCTTCGAGCGGGCGCGGGTCGGGCCGCCAGGGCGCGAGGTACAGCTGGTCGTCGGCCGGGTCGTGGAGGTCGAACAGGTCGAGTACGGCGCCGAGTTTGACGTGCTGGAACTCGTGCGCGAGCAGCAGTGCGAGCGTCGGCGCGGTCGCGGGCCGGGCGATGCCGACCGCGCCGTGGGCCTGCCGGGCGGCCGAGCTGACGTCCCGCCCGGCGGGGCCCGGCCGTAGCGGGGTGATGGTGGTGAGGCCGGCCCGGAGGCCTTCCGCGTACGCGGGCAGGTCGTGCCCGAGCAGTTCCCAGGCTTCGCGCAACGCGCCCGTCCAGTCGAGCAGTTCGCCGTCGGAGAGCCGGCCGGCCACGGCGTGGTCGTGGCTGTCGCGCAGCGGGTCGACGTCCTCCAGGGTGACCGTCCACCCTCCGGCCAGCCGGACCCGCCGCAGCGGCTCGTCCAGGGCGGCGGACACCGATCCGTCGGACGCCCGCACGCTGAACCCGTCGGCCAGGCCGGTGACGACCGCCTCCCCGTCCGGGGCGGCGGTCCGCCCGAGGGTCGGCAGGTGCAGCCACCCGCCGCGCACCGGCACCGCGACCGCGTCCCCCCGCCCGGCGCGGACGGCGGCGGCGGCGGCCAGGGCGGCCAGCGGGCCGAGCCCGACGGTGAGGTCCCCGGCGAGCCGGCGGGCGGCCCAGGCGCGGGCGTACGGGTGGGCGAGGACGGTGTCGACGGCGGCGGGTGCGCTCGCGTCGAGTTCGGACAGCAACGCCCACGCGGCCGATCCGGGCTGCCCGGAGGCGTCCCAGGCGGCGGCCAGCATGGCCCGGGTGAGGGCGAGTTGGGCGCGGGACAGGGCCCGTACGGTGTCCTGGTCCCCGTACCCGCGGGCGAGCTGGTCGAGCTGCCGCTCGGTGAGGGTGGCCGGCACCACCGGCTCCCCGGCCTGGGCGGGGACAGAAGGACCCGCCGCGACAGCGGAAGCGGCGGCGGAACCGGCAGCGGAACCAGAGGCGGAACCGGCGGCGTCGCCGGCGAGTTCGTTGATGAGCTTCATGAGGTCACCGCAGTAGACGGAGGGATTGTCGAAGCCCGTGTCGGCCCGGTACCGGTGGGCGTACAGGCCGCCGCCGCAGCTGCGGACGACCGGGCAGGCCCGGCAGGCGGCGCTCAGCCCGGCCAGCCCCGACTGGCGGGCGGTCATGCCGGGGTGCAGCGCGACCTGGTCGAGGCTGTGCGTGAAGACGTCGTACCCCGTCTCCGGCGCGCCGTCGTAGGCGGTCTTGAGGCTGTCGGCCTGTTCGAAGCTGCCGTCCGTCTCCAGGACGACGAGGTCGGACGGTTCCAGGCCGAGCGATTCGGTGAGGCTGGAGAGCCCGCGCAACGTCCGGTGGACGGATTCGAAGGTGCGGACGGCGAACGGGCGGCCGTCGGCGTCCCATCTCCGGTACACGGCCAACAGCCAGTCCGCGTACGGCGTTCGCGCACCGTCGACGGCCGGTTTCGGCCGGTCCTCCCAGGTGGCGTGCGGCAGCAGGAAGTCGACGGCGGGGGGGTCGAGTTCGGCCAGGGCGCGGTAGACGGCGTCCGGGTCGTTCTCGATGTCGACGGTGCAGAGCAGCCCGGCGTAGAGGTGCCGGTAGGCGGGCCGGCGCAGCCGCTCGACCGCCCGCAGGACGTGCGGGTGGCTGCTGCGGCCGTCGGCGAAGCGGCGGTGGCGGTCGTTGGCGGCGCGGTCGCCGTCGAGCGAGACGCCGACCCTCATGCCGACTTCGGCGAAGAGTTCGCAGTAGGCGTCGTCGAGTTGGACGCCGTTGGTGTGGATGCGCAGGTCGAGTGCGCAGCCGGGCGGCAGGGCCGCCCGGAGCGCCTTGGCCGCGTGGCGTAACCGGTCCGGGCCGGCGAGCAGGGGCTCTCCCCCGTGCAGGACGACCCGGACGGCGGGCAGCCGGTGTGCGGCCGCGTGGTCGCCGATCCGCTCGGCGATCCTGTTCAGGACTTCGTCACCGATGACCTTGGGGCGTCGACGCCAACTGGTGTCGGCGTGCTCGTACACGTAGCAGTGATCGCAGGCGAGATCACACCGGCTGTGCACTTTCACGACGAACTGGGTGAAAGGCAGCGGAGTTGGCGTCATGGTCGATCGGATTCAGCCGGAGCCGATGGTCAGTCGGCCGATCAGATGGAGGAGTTGAAGGCCGCGACCGGCACCGCACCCGCACCGGTGTCGGGCAGGGCTCGTCGGATCCTGGTGGAGAGCTCCTCGGCGCCGAGCTGGGCGAGGTCGGCCAGTGAAGGCCGGGTTTCGCCCTGAGGCTCCGTCAGTTCAGTGCGGGGCATGGTGTCCAGTGCGGGTGTCATGTTCGATTCTCTTCCACGATGGGGGTTAGAGAGAAGCAGGGCCGGGTATATAGGTCGGCCTAGTCGACCAGGGTACTGCCAGCACGTGGGCTGCGCCGTGCTCTTGCGCGCCCCTAACAGCCCACTACCCCCTTCACGCAGCGAAGTCTCGCCAAAAGTTCACCCACTCGGCGGTCGCGTGAAGGCACCTGACCGGCGCACAGGGGACCGGCGTCGCGCCGCCGAACCCACCCTGGCGGCGCCCCTCCGCCGACGTACGGCCGCCGCCCCGGCCCGACCCGCTCCCCCGGCGCGGCCGGAGCCCGCTCCCCCGGCGCTCGCGCCCCATCCGAACCACCGGTCGGCGAAGGCCGGTTGGCGCGATTCGACAGCGCCCCGCACCCCCGCCACCGCACGACAGCCAGCCCGACGAGCCCGATGGCGGACCCGACGAGCCCGACGAGCCCGACGAGCCCGACGAGCCCGATGGCGGACCCGACGAGCCCGACGAGCCCGACGGCGAACCCACCGACGGACGCGCCGGTATTCGAACGCCTCGCAGACCCGCCCGCTACGGGCAGAGCCGCTCCACCCGCCACCCGCCCGCTCCGGCCGGATCGGCGAAGTAGCGCAGCCGGTCGTGCAGCCGGTTCTCCCGCCCCTGCCAGAACTCCACGCTCTCCGGGATCACCCGGTACCCGCCCCAGAACGGCGGCACGGGCACGCCCTCGCCCTCCGGGTAGCGGCGCTCCAGTTCGGCGTAGCGCTGTTCGAGGACGTCGCGCCCGCCGACCGGACTGGACTGCTCGCTGGCCCAGGCGCCGAGCTGCGAACCGTGCGGCCGGGTGCGGAAGTAGGCGGCGGTCTCGTCCCGGCCGACCTTCTCCACCCGCCCCTGGACGATCACCTGGCGGGCCAGCGCGATCCACGGGAACAGCAGCGCGGCGTACGGGTTGGCGGCGAGCTCGGAGCCCTTGCGGGAGCCGTAGTTGGTGAAGAAGACGAAGCCGCGCGCGTCGTAGCCCTTGAGCAGGACGGTGCGCGAGCTGGGCCGCCCCTGGGCGTCGGCGGTGGAGAGCACCATCGCGTTGGGCTCGACCACCCCGGCGTCGTCCGCCTCGTGGAACCAGCGGGTGAACTGGGCGATCGGCTCGGGCGCGAGCTGTTCCTCGACCAGGCCCTCGTGGGTGTAGTGCTTGCGCATCACGGTGAGGTCCGGTCCGGGCCGGGCATCGTCGGCCAGGATCCGGGTGGCGGGGCTCAGGGGCGTCGACTGGGCGCGTTCCGGGGTCTGCACGTCAACATCATCCCGTACGACAAGCAACCGGCACCGCTACCTCCGGACAAACCCCGGTGGGAGATAAGGTGTCCCGCCACCGCTCGACCGCCCCCCGTACGGTGAATTGTCCCGAACCAGGCGTTTGGTTCCGGAGATTCCCGGGCACGACCGACCCTCGGCGGAAAAGTCAAGCGGGCCCAAGCGCAACATCACCATGGTGGTGTATGGCGCAATGCACCCGGTGCCTGTCACTCTGGCACCGAGTGCCAACCACCATTCGGTCACTGGCGCGCCGCCCCACCACGGCGCAGCGCCGATCGCAGAACTGAAGGAGCCGTCGTATGTCCGACTTCGTACCCGGGCTTGAGGGAGTCGTCGCGTTCGAGAGCGAGATCGCCGAACCCGACCGTGAAGGCGGCGCGCTGCGGTACCGCGGTGTCGACATCGACGACCTGGTGGGCCACGTCTCCTTCGGCCACGTCTGGGGCCTGCTGGTGGACGGCAAGTTCAACCCCGGCCTGCCGGCCGCCGAGCCGTTCCCGATCCCGGTGCACTCCGGTGACATCCGGGTCGACGTGCAGTCCGCGCTCGCCATGCTCGCCCCGGTCTGGGGCCTCAAGCCGCTGCTCGACATCTCCGCCGAGCAGGCCCGCGACGACCTCGCCCGCGCCGCCGTGATGGCGCTGTCCTACGTGGCCCAGTCGGCCCGCGGCCAGGGCCTGCCGATGGTCCCGCAGAGCGAGATCGACAAGGCCGAGACGGTCGTCGAGCGGTTCATGATCCGCTGGCGCGGCGAGCCGGACCCGAAGCACGTCAAGGCCATCGACGCCTACTGGACCTCCGCCGCCGAGCACGGCATGAACGCCTCCACCTTCACCGCCCGCGTCATCGCCTCCACCGGCGCCGACGTGGCGGCCGCGCTCTCCGGCGCGGTCGGCGCGATGTCCGGCCCGCTGCACGGCGGTGCGCCGTCCCGCGTGCTCGGCATGATCGAGGAGATCGAGCGCACCGGCGACGCCACCACCTGGGTCAAGAACGCGCTGGACCGCGGCGAGCGCCTGATGGGCTTCGGCCACCGCGTCTACCGCGCCGAGGACCCGCGCGCCCGCGTGCTGCGCCGCACCGCCAAGGAGCTCGGCGCCCCGCGCTTCGAGGTCGCCGAGGCGCTGGAGAAGGCCGCGCTGGAGGAGCTGCACAACCGCCGCCCCGACCGCGTGCTGGCCACCAACGTCGAGTTCTGGGCCGCGATCATGCTGGACTTCGCCGAGGTGCCGGCGCACATGTTCACCTCGATGTTCACCTGTGCGCGCACCGCGGGCTGGTCGGCGCACATCCTGGAGCAGAAGCGCACCGGCCGGCTCGTGCGCCCCGCCGCGCGCTACATCGGCCCCGGCCCGCGCCGCCCCGAGGAGATCGAGGGCTGGGACGCCATCGGCCACTGAGCCCGCCGAGCGCCCCCGAGCGCCCGCCGAACGCCCCCCTAGCGCCCCGGGCGCCCCGCGTCCGCACCACCCCTGAGCAGCGGGTCCGACCTCCGTCGGGCCCGCTGTTTCCGCAGCTGGGAGCCGTGAAGATCACAGTCTCAGCCGGCGGACGACCGTACCCCGGGCGGCTCCCCGGCCGGTAGGCTGCGCGCGTGGCTCAGATCCAGATCCCCGCTGACATCAAGCCCGCAGACGGCCGTTTCGGCTGCGGACCGTCCAAGGTGCGCCCCGAGGCCCTGAGTGCCCTCGCCGCCACCCAGACCTCCCTGCTCGGCACCTCACACCGCCAGGCCCCGGTCAAGAACCTGGTCAAGCGCGTGCGCGAGGGCGTGAGCAGCCTCTTCTCGCTCCCCGAGGGCTACCAGGTCGTCCTCGGCAACGGCGGCTCCACCGCCTTCTGGGACATCGCCGCGTTCGGCCTGGTGCGGGAGAAGTCCCAGCACCTGGACTTCGGCGAGTTCTCCTCCAAGTTCGCCTCCTCGGTCAAGGCCGCGCCGTGGCTCGCCGAGCCGAGCGTCATCAAGACCGCCCCGGGCACCCACCCGCTGCCGGTCGCCGAGGCCGGCGTCGACGTCTACGGGCTCACCCACAACGAGACCTCGACCGGCGTCGCGATGCCGATCAAGCGCCCGGTGGGCGCGGACGAGGGCTCGCTGGTCCTGGTGGACGCCACCTCGGGCGCCGGCGGCCTGCCGGTGGACATCACCGAGACCGACGTCTACTACTTCGCCCCGCAGAAGTCCTTCGCCTCCGAGGGCGGCCTGTGGCTGGCCGCGTTCTCCCCGGCCGCCCTGGAGCGCGCCGCCGAGATCGCCGGCTCCGGCCGGTACGTCCCGCCGTTCTTCGACCTGCCGACGGCCATCGACAACTCGTCGAAGGACCAGACGTACAACACCCCGGCGATCTCCACCCTGTTCCTGCTGGCCGACCAGCTGGAATGGCTGAACGGCAACGGCGGGCTCGACTGGGCCGTCGCCCGTACGGCTGATTCCTCGTCCCGGCTGTACGCGTGGGCCGAGAAGTCCTCCTACGCCAGCCCGTTCGTGGCGAACCCGGCCGAGCGCTCCCAGGTGGTCGGCACCATCGACTTCGACGAGTCGGTGGACGCCGCCGCCGTCGCCAAGGCACTGCGTGCCAACGGCATCGTGGACACCGAGCCGTACCGCAAGCTGGGCCGCAACCAGCTGCGCGTCGCGATGTTCGCGGCGATCGACCCGGCGGACGTCGAGGCGCTCACCCACTGCATCGACTACGTGGTCGAGCAGCTCTGAGCGATCCCGTGCACGGCTGAGGGCCACCGCCTCCGGGCGGTGGCCCTCAGCCGTTGCGGCGGGGTCGACCCACCGGGCCGGGTAGGCGTGCCCGCCGGCCCGGCTACCCGCCGACCATCGAGCTGATCAGCACGACGACCAGCAGCAGCACCAGGGTGCCGGTCACGATACGCATACGAGTCTTGGGATCCACGGTCAACGAGCGTACCTCCGGACCATCCGCCGACGGATCGGAGCCCCGGGCCCAACGGCCACCCCGGGCCCAACGGCCATCCCGGACCCACCCCCCCCCGCCCCGGACCCGGGCGCGCCCCGGCTCAGCTCCAGTCGGCGAGCGGCCAGGCGCGCAGCGAGGAGTAGTGGGCGAAGCCGCCGTCCAGGTCGCTCTGCATCAGGTGCAGCTCGGCGGCCTCCCACTCGGGCCCCCGGTAGTCGGCCAGCGCGGCCGCCAGGGTGTCCAGCTCGGCCGCCGCGAGCCGCTGGACGGCCCGCCGGTGGCCGCGCGAGGAGCCGGCCCGGGCGAGGGTGAGGTGCGGGTGGAAGGTGAAGGCGTCGACCTCCCCGGTCACCGCGGCAGTGGCCTCGGACACGGCCTCGGCGAGCCTGCGCAGTGCCCAGGTCTGCCCCTCCACCCCGGCCCAGAGCACCCGGTCGCCGAACCGCCCGGCGCCGGACAGCCGCAGCCGGTGCACCGGATGCACCTCGGCGACGGCGGCCAGGCCCGCCTCCAGCTCCGGCAGTTCCTCGGCCGGCACCTCGCCGAGGAAGGCCAGGGTCAGGTGCCAGCCCTCGACGGTGGTCCAGCGCAGCCGGTCCGCCCCGGGCAGCCCGCGCACCGGCGCCACCGCGTCCGACAGCCCCTGGAGCGCGTTGACCGGCGGCAGGACCGCCACGAAGAGCCTCATGGGGACATCTTCCCGCGCGAGGCCGTTTGGGCTAGAACCTTTCGTATGAAGATCCGCACCGGGGGACCGGACGACATTCCCGACATCCTCGCCCTGCTCGACGGCGCCGTGGGCTGGCTGGCCGGCCAGGGCCGCACCGGCCAGTGGGGGGACCAGCCCTTCAGCACCATCCCGGCCCGGGTCGAGCAGGTCGCCGGGTACGCCGCCGAACCGTTCCTGATCCGCCTCGCCGAGGACGCCGAGGGCCGCGCCATCGGCTGCTGCGTGCTGTCCGAGCAGCGGGGGAAGTACATCCCCCCGGTGGACGAGCCCGAGCTGTTCGTCCGCATCCTGGTCACCGACCGCAGCCGCAAGGGCTCGGGGATCGGCGCCGCGCTGATCGCCGACGCGGTCGAGGAGACCCGCCGGCGCGGCCTCGGCCTGCTGCGGGTGGACTGCTACGCGGGCGCCGACCGCAGGCTGGTCGGCCAGTACCGGGCACTCGGGTTCACCGAGACCGAGTCCTTCGAGGTCGAGCAGCCGGACGGCGTCTGGCCCGGTCAGGTCCTCGCGATCCGGCTCTGACCCTCGACCCTGCACCGAAGCCCCTCGACCCTGCACCGAAGCCCCGGGGCGGACCACCGCCCCGGGGCATGACGCCTCGTCAGCAGGCGGGCGCCAGCTCCGACTTGTTGGCGGTGACGGTCCGCGGCACGAAGGCCACCACCCGGCCGCCACGGCCGGGGTGCAGGTCGAACCGCACCCGCAGGTCCGCGCTGCGGGCCAGCACCAGGCCCACCACGCCGGCCGCCAGCGCGGACACCAGTCCGCAGGCCAGCAGGCCGAGCCGGGGCCCGTACGAGGCGGTCACCCAGCCGACGATCGGGGCGCCGATCGGCGTGCCGCCGGTGAAGACCAGCACCAGCAGGCCCATCACGCGACCGCGCATCGCGGGGTCGGTGGCCAGCTGCAGCGTGGAGTTGACGGAGGTGTTGAAGCTGAGTCCGAACACCCCGATCAGCGTCAGCAGCACCGCGAAGGTCCAGTAGTCGGGCGCGAACGCGGCCACCACCTCCAGCGAGCCGAAGGCCAGCGCCGCCGCCACCAGCCGGCGCAGCCTGGGCACGCCCCGGCGGGCGGCGAGCAGCGCGCCGGCCAGCGAGCCGACCGCCATCGCGGTGTTCAGCAGGCCGTACTGGCCGGCGCCGACCTTGAAGGTGTCGTAGGCGAAGCCGGAGAGCAGCGTCGGGAAGTTGAAGCCGAAGGTGCCGATGAACCCGGCCAGGACCATCGGCCAGAGCAGTTCGGGCCGCTCCTTGACGTAGCGCAGGCCCTCCCGCAGCTGGCCCTTCTCGCGGGCGATCGGCTCGGTCGGGCGCAGTTCGCTCTCCCGCATGGCGAGCAACCCGCCGATCACGGCGGCGAAGGACAGCGCGTTGACGGCGAACGCCCAGCCACTGCCGACCACGGCGATCAGCAGGCCCGCGACGGCGGGGCCGACCAGCCGGGCGGTCTGGAAGTTGGCGGCGTTCAGGCTGACCGCGTTGGCGAGGTCCTTGGGCCCGACCATCTCGGACACGAAGGCCTGCCGGGTCGGGTTGTCGACCACGGTGACCAGGCCGAGCAGCAGCGCGAAGGCGTACACGTAGTACGGCGTCACGACGCCGCCGATGGTCAGGACGGCCAGGCCGGCGGCCAGCAGGCCCATGGCGCCCTGGGTGTAGATCAGCAGCCGGCGCTTGGGCATCCGGTCGGCGAGCACGCCGCCGAACAGGCCGAGCAGCAGCATCGGCAGGAACTGCATGGCGGTGGTGATGCCGACCGCGAGGGGGCTGCCGGTGAGGCTGAGGACCAGCCAGTCCTGGGCGATCCGCTGCATCCAGGTACCGGTGTTGGACACCACCTGGCCGGCGAAGTAGTAGCGGTAGTTGCGAACGCGAAGGGAGGAGAACATCCCCCCGGGCCTCGTGAAGCGGGCACCTGCGGGAGACGTGGACGCGTGGGTGCGTCCGGGAGCGGCGGGGTCGTCCGCCGCGGTGCGTTCGTCGGGGTCGTCGTCGCCGCTGCCGGGCAGCCCCGTGGGGGCGGGCGCCTGGAGGTCGGCGGCCGCGGCGCCTGCCGCGGCGGGGTCGGTGGTCTGGTCGTCGGTGCGGATGGCGGCGGCGCTGGCTGCGGCCGGCGGTGTCACGGTGGTCTCCCCTCGCGGCGCGGCGGCCCGAACTGCGGCCGTCGTGCTCCTGGTTTCGGTGGTCGGTCCTGCGGTGATGCGGTGCTCCTTCTTCTCCCGGCCGGCGGGCCGGGGTCGGCGTGCCTAGAGGTGTGCGAGCTTGTAGAGCACGGGCGCGGCCTCCCGGAGGACGGCCCACTCCTCCTCGTCGAGCCCCTCGGCGAGCTCGGCGAGCCAGACGTTGCGGCGACGGCGGCTCTCGGCGAGGATCGCCTCGGCCTGCTCGGTGCTGCTGACGACGACCTGGCGGCGGTCCTCGGGGTGCGGCTCGCGCCGCACCAGCCCCTTCTCCTCCAGCATCGCGACGATCCTGGTCATGGAGGGCGGCTGCACGTGCTCCTTCCGGGCGAGCTCACCCGGTGTCGCCTTTCCGCATCTGGCGAGGGTGCCGAGCACCCCCATCTCGGTGGGGCTCAGCGACTCCTCGACCCGCTGGTGTTTGAGTCGACGGGAGAGGCGCATCGTGGACGATCGCAGCTGATTGATCGCTGCGAGGTCCTGCTCGGACATCTCGGGCATGTTCTTTAGCTTACGTCATTACTCTCGCTAAGGAAAATGCGTTCCCAGTCCACCCCGCCGGCCCCGTCCGTTCACCGCGCGCCGGAAGATCGGCCCGGTGCGATGCTGGTGCTGGGTCTCGAATGATCTCGACTGGAAGGGCCGACCAGACATGTCCGACCTCGCCGCCGACCCCGCCTCCGGCCTCGCCGCCGAGCCGGACGACACCGGCTTCGCCCGCCTCGCCATGGTCACCATCGACTGCGCCGACCCGATCGCGCTGGCCGGGTTCTACGGCGAGCTGCTGGGCTGGGAGAGCCGCCACCTGGACGAGCAGTTCGCGATCCTGGACAACCCGGAGGGCGGCAGCCCGCTGGGCTTCGGCCGGGTCTCGGGCTACCGGCCGGAGCCGTGGACGGAGCCGGACGGCGGCAAGCACTTCCACCTGGACTTCTACGTGGACGACCTGGACGAGGCGATCGCGAAGGCGCTCGCGCTCGGCGCGACCGAGCCGACGTACCAGCACGGCCGGACGCTCAAGGTGCTGATCGACCCGGCCGGCCACCCGTTCGGGCTAGCCCCGCTGGAGTGACCAACCCGGAGTAACGAACCCGGAGTAACGGACGAACCGCCCGGCGGCCGTGCGCAGGCGGTGTCAGGAGTTGGTGCCAAGATCATGCAGACCGCGTAAAGGTCCATCCTGACCAGGGACTTCACGAAAAGCGCGAACCTTGTGCGACCGTCCGGTAGTGGTTACTGTCCCCCGTTGTCAGGGGCACCACACGCCAGGTCTCCCTTCGGCGGCGCCGTTCCCGCGCCCGTTGCCGCGTTCCCTCCCGACCACCCGTGTCCGCCCGAGGCCTGGCGCCCTTCCTCCCCCGCATCCGTCCTGGGAGCTCTCTTGGGTGAGATCCATCATGCCGACCACGGCTGGGTGACACCGGCGGTCTCGTACTTCGTCGCCTGCCTCGGCGCCTTCGTCGCCCTGCGCAGCGCCCGCTGGGCACTCGTCTCGCAGGGCCGCACCCGGGTGCTCTGGCTGCTCTTCGCCTCGACCTCGCTCGGCGCCGGGATCTGGTCCATGCACTTCATCGCGATGCTCGGCTTCTCCGTCACCGGGGTCGACATCAGCTACCGGCCCGGACTGACCGTGCTCAGCCTGCTGGTCGCCATCGCCGTCGTCGGCATCGGCCTGTTCACCGTCGGGTACAGCCGCCGGCCTGTCCTGTCCCTGCTGGCCGGCGGGCTGACCACCGGCCTCGGGGTCGCGGCGATGCACTACCTCGGAATGGCCGCGATGGTCCTGCCCGGCCACCTCGGCTACGACCGGCTCACGGTCGGACTGTCCGTCGCCATCGCCGTGTTCGCGGCCACGGCCGCGCTGTGGGCCACCCTGAACATCCGCGGCACGCTCGCCGTCCTGGCGGCCGCGCCGGTCATGGGCGTGGCAGTGTGCGCGATGCACTACACCGGCATGGCGGCGCTCTCGGTGCGGCTCGACTTCTCGCACTCCACCCAGGGCGGAGTGATGGCGCTGCAGTTCATCTTCCCGCTCGGGGTCGGGCTCGGCTGCTACGTCTTCTTCGGCTCGCTGGCCTTCGCGGTCTCGCCGAGCCGCGGCACCACGCAGCCGCTCCTGCTCGGCCCGGCGGCCCCGTTGGTCCCGCGCCAGCCGCGGCGGCGGGACGAGGCCGGCGTCAGGCGCTGAGCCGGGCGGGTCCCACCCCCCCCCCAAGCCCCGAGGGCGTCCGACCGGGTCCCCCACCCCGGCCGGGCGCCCTCGGCTCACTTCCGGCGACCTCCCCCGCCTCGCTCCCGCGACCACCCCTGCCTCACTCCGGCCGCCCCAGCAGCCCGGTCAGGTGCGCGGGCGTGGCCACCGGGCAGACCTTGTGCACGAAGTCCCGCCGCAGCGCGTGGTAGGGCTCGCCCGCCCGGTAGAAGTTGGCGTGCATCCGCCGCAGTTCCTCCGCCCGGTACTCGGCCAGCGGCTTCGCCTCCTCGTCGGCGGACCGGCGGCGCTTCTTGTCGACCAGCCGCCCGGTGAGTTCGGGCGAGGCTCCGAGCGCGGCGGCCTCCCGGACCACCCAGCGCCGGAAGGCCGCCGCGTCCCCGCCGCAGGTGCGGTCCACCAGGCCGATCCGGCGGGCGTGTTCGGCGCCGACCGGCAGCGCCTCGGTGGTCAGCCGCGCGGCCTGCTCGTCGCCGACCCGGCGCGGCAGGGTGTACGTCCAGTACTCGGAGCCGTAGAGGCCCATCAGCCGGTAGTGCGGGTTGAGCACCGCCGACTCCCGGCACCACACCTCGTCGGCGGCGAGGGCCGCCATCAGGCCGCCGGCCGCCGCGTTCCCGGCCAGGGCGGCGACGGTGAGCTTGTCGGTCGTGGTGAGGACCGCGTGGACCAGGTCGTCCATCGCGTTGATGTTCTCCCAGGACTCCAGTGCCGGGAACGCCGCACCCTCGATGACGTTGAGGTGGATCCCGTTGGAGTAGAAGTCCCGGGGCGCCCCGAGCACCAGCACCGAGGTGGGCCGGCCGGCGGCCTCGCGGTAGGCGGCGAGCAGCCGGCGGCACTGCCCGGTGCTCATCGCCCCGCCCGCGTAGGCGAATTCGAGGTAGCCGACGTCGCCCTCCTCGCGGTAGCGCAGCTCCGACCAGGTGTCCCGGTGGGCCGCCGAGGTCGGCGTCACCGGGACTTCGCGGACCCGGTGCAGGCGGCCGGCGAGCACCGTCGCGGCCGGCTGCTTGAAGGTGGCAGGCCCGCCCGGGGTGCGGCGCGGGCGCAGCTGGGGGATCCAGACCGCGCCGTCCACGGTGGCACGGCAGATCGCGCCGTCGCGGGTGGCGAGCACGGCGCCGGGCACCGGGCCGCGCAGCTCGTCCTCGGGGTGGCCGCCGTGCAGGAAGTACTCGCGTCCGAACAGCTCGTCGAGCACGCCGGGTTGGGAGTCGGCGGCGCGGAGCTTGCGCAGCACGGTGGCGGTGTCGTCGGCGGCCCAGTCGATCCGGCGCGCGTCCTGCCGCAGCAGGGGCCGCAGCCTGCCGTGGACGTCCGGCCGGTCGTAGTCGAGCGGTTCGGGGGTGAACAGCCCGCCCTCGAAGCGCTGGACGGCGAGCAGGACGGCCTCGACGGCGGCGTCGGCGACCTCGCCCCGGTACAGCTCGCTCTTGCCGCAGCCGGTGACGGGGAACTCGACGGACGCCCAGATGTCACCGGCGTCCATCTCCTCGACGGCCTGGAGGACGGTCACGCCCCAGCGGTCCGCCCCCTCGGCGATCGCCCAGTCGAGCGAGGAGGGGCCGCGGTCGCCCTGGGGCCCGGGGTGCACGATCAGGACGGTCCGGGTGGACCAGATGTCCTGCGGGACGGCCTTGGTGAGCATCGGACAGATGATCAGCTCGGGGTCGGTACGGTCCACCGCCGTCCTCATCGCCTCGTCGCCGAGGGCGAGTTGGACGGCGACCTGGTGGCCGCGCCCGCGCAGCTCGGTGTGGACGCGCTGGGTCAGGCTGTTGAACGCGCTGGCGATCAGGAGAATGCGCAAGAGGGCCTCCGGACAGGGACTGGGGTCGCGCGCAGGCGATGAAACCAGGGCATGGACACGTAATGATTACGTTCTACGCCTTCCCGCCCGACCCTCACGCACTCCGCACACCTGTGCCCTCGGCGTGGCGTCCGCTTCGCCGGATCTCCCCAGCCCCTCCCCTGAGTTGACGGCAGCGACAGACCCGGCCGATCCCCGGCGTCGACGGCCCCGGCCGTTACCTCGGAAACGCCCGGCGGGCCCGCCAGGTGGTGTGCTCGCGGGACACCGCGTCCTCCGCCTCGGCGGCCATCCGGGCCCAGCGCGCCTCGGCGTCCGGCGTCTTGAGGTCGAGGTCGGAGAGCTGGTTGCCGACGTTCTCCAGTTCGCGCGCGGCCAGCTGGTAGGCGGCGGCCAGCGGGCGCAGCTGCTTGAGCTGGGTCCAGGCGATGACGGCGGCGGCCGCGGCCGAGCTGGCGCCGAAGACGTGCACCTGGAGGGCGCCGGTGGCCTGGGCGACGGCCGCCGCCGCGCCGATGATGATCAGCGCCGCGATGCCGAGCCCCCAGGACACCGCCTGCGTCTCGCAGGCCTCGGCCCGGGCGCGGTACCAGGTGCGCTGGCCCTCGACCCGGGTGCGCAGGTAGAGCATGCGGCGGGCGGTCAGGCTGTCGGCCCGCATCCGCCGCATCTCCGGGGTGATCTCGGGGACGGTGCCGGGCGGCACGATCTCCGGGTCCTCGAAGGCCCGCAGCACGTCCTCGACCTGGAGCAGGTAGCCGCGGTCCACGTCCGCGGACTCCGCCTCACCGTCGAACGGCCGGGCCCGGACGGTGTACTTCCAGGCCAGCGTCTTGACCGACTCGGCCGCCGCCCGGGCCTCGTACCAGCGGCCCTGCGGGTTGCTGCGGCGCAGCCGGGACCAGAAGTAGCCGGCGATCAGGAAGGCGCCCACCGAGTACAGCGGCACACTGTCGAAGGAGCCGCGGTCCTTCGGCCCGGGGAACGAGCCGATCACGGCGGCGATCACCAGCATGGCGATCAGTCCGCGGTACCAGCGCAGCGTCTCGCGCTGGCCGTCCAGCGAGGCCTTGTCCGCCGTCCAGAACAGCTCCGGCAGCAGCTTCGCCTCGTCTCCCCCGGGCGGATCCTGTTGCACCATCGGTCGAGCCCCCTCCCCGTGTCCGTCCAGGCAGTATTCCCTCCGTCAACTTCGCTACACAGGCCCCTTTTTGACATTCTTCCCGGCGGCGATCGCTCCGCCCCCTCGAGACCGGTACGACCGGTTGCAGCTCTGCGTTCACCGACGGCCGACCCCAGGGCCACCGGCCCCGGGATCGAAGGCGCCCCCGGGAACGGCAGCGGCCCCACCCTTCCCCCAGGGGGAGAGGACGGGGCCGCCGGTGGAGCGGTACGGCGTCAGAGCAGGCCGAGGGCCGGCATCAGGTAGTAGAAGGCGAACACCGCCGCCACCGCGTACAGCGGGACGGGCACGCTGCGTCCGCGCCCGGCGGCCAGGCGCAGGACGCAGAAGGCGATGAAGCCGAAGCCGATGCCGTTGGTGATGCTGTAGGTGAACGGCATCATCACGATCGTCAGGAAGGCCGGGATCGCGATGGTGTGGTCCGACCAGTCGATCTCCTTGATCGAGCCCGCCAGGATCAGGAAGCCGACGGTGACCAGGGCCGGGGTCGCGGCCTGGGCCGGGACCATGGTGGCGAGCGGCGTGAGGAAGAGCGCGACCACGAAGAGCAGGCCGGTGACGATCGAGGCGAAGCCGGTCCGGGCGCCCTCGCCGACACCGGCGGTGGACTCCACGAAGCAGGTGTTCGCGGAGGCGGAGGTGGCGCCGCCGGCCGCGGTGGCGATGCCGTCGACCATCAGGATCTTGTTGATGCCCGGCAGGTCGCCGTTCTCGTCGAGCAGGTGGGCCTCGTCGGCGACGCCGAGGATGGTGCCCATCGCGTCGAAGAAGCAGGACATCAGCACGGTGAAGACGAACAGCACGCCGGTCAGCACGCCGACCTTCTCGAAGCCTCCGAACAGGCTGACCTTGCCGACCAGGCCGAAGTCGGGGGCGGCGACCGGGTTGCCCGGCCAGGCCGGGACGGTCAGGCCCCACTTGAGCGCCGGGACGTCGACGAGCTTGTCGATCACCACGGCGAGCGCGGTGCTGACCACGATGCTGATCAGGATGGCGCCGGGCACCTTGCGGATCAGCAGGACGAGGGTGAGCAGCAGGCCGAACACGAAGATCAGCACCGGCCAGCCGAGCAGGTGCCCGCTGCCGCCGAGTTGCAGCGGGACGGTGGTGTGCGCGGCGTCCGGCATGCGGCTGACGAAGCCGGAGTCGACCAGGCCGACGAGGCTGATGAACAGGCCGATACCGATCGCGATGGCCTTGCGCAGCCCGAGCGGCACGGCGTTCATGACCCGCTCGCGCAGGCCGGTGGCGACCAGCAGCATGATCGCGAAGCCGGCCAGCACGACCATGCCCATGGCGTCCGGCCAGGTCATCTTGGGGGCGAGCTGGAGCGCCACGATGGTGTTGACGCCGAGGCCGGCGGCCAGGCCGATCGGGACGTTGCCGATCACGCCCATCAGCAGGGTGGTGAGACCCGCGGTGAGGGCGGTGGCGGTGACCAGTTGGGCGCTGTCCAGGTGGGCCCCGGTCATGTCCGTGGCGCTGGCCAGGATGATCGGGTTGAGCACCAGGATGTACGCCATGGTAAAGAAGGTGGCGACGCCGCCGCGGATCTCGCGCGGCAGGGTGGAGCCGCGCTCGCTGATCCGGAAGTAGCGGTCCAGGGCGCCGGCGGGGGGCTTGGGGGCGCTGGAGGCGGGTTCGGGCGACTCGGTGGTCGGCTGGACCACAGGCATGCGTGCGTCCTCTGTGGGGGAGCTGAGGAGGGGGGACGCCCGGGGCGACGGTGGCCGGGCGGGGAGTTTTCAGTATGGTTTCCCGATCGCACACGCGCTATCTTCGCGCGTAGAAGCCCGAGGGCCCCTGAGGGCCGGCCGCCGCACCGTACGCTAGGCCCCATGCCCAAGAAGCCGCTGCACCCCTCGCCCCCTCCGCTGGAGGCCAACGACGTCGCCATCGTCGGCGGCGGCACGGTGCTGTGGTTCGTCGCCTTCCTGGCGCTGCTCCCCTTCCAGGGCACCCTCTCCGACCACGGCCACGGCACCTGGCCGTGGATCTGCCTCTCCGGCGGCCTGCTCGGCCTGATCGGCCTCTGGTACTGCCGCGCCCGACGGGACGCCATCGCCCGCGACCGCGCCGCCGAGGCCGCGAACCGGGCGGCCGGAAACGACGGCCAGGACCCGGCCACCCGGTCGGACTGAATAGTCCTTTAGTAGCACGCACCGGACATAAGGCACCCGTAGAGTCGGTGCCATGACGCAGCCTGCCCACCCCGCGGAAGAGCAGCCCGGCGACGCCGACCGCCCCGACGGTGCGCACCCCCTCGGGCTGCTGCCCGGCCGGCGCGGCGGACTGACCTCCGCCGAGGTGGCCGAACGCGTCGCGCGCGGACAGGTCAACGACGTCCCCGTACGGTCCAGCCGCTCCGCCAAGGAGATCGTCCGGGCCAACGTCTTCACCCGCTTCAACGCGATCATCGGCGTGATGTTCGGGATCATCCTGATCGTCGGTCCGATCCAGGACGGCCTGTTCGGCCTGGTCATCGTGGCCAACACGGCGATCGGCATCATCCAGGAGCTGCGCGCCAAGAAGACCCTGGACAGCCTGGCCCTGATCGGCGAGGCCCGCCCCGAGGTCCGCCGGGACGGCACCGTCGAACAGATCGCCGTCGCCGAGATCGTGCTCGACGACACGGTGCTGCTCGGCATCGGCGACAAGGTGATCGTCGACGGCGAGGTCACCGAGGCGGACGGCCTGGAGATCGACGAGTCGCTGCTCACCGGCGAGCCCGACCCCGTCCTCAAGCAGCCCGGCGACCAGGTCATGTCCGGCAGCTTCGTGGTGGCCGGCGCGGGCGCGTTCACCGCCACCAGGGTCGGCCGCGAGGCGTACGCGGCGCAGCTCGCCGAGGAGGCCAGCCGGTTCACCCTGGTGAAGTCGGAGCTGCGCAGCGGCATCAACAGCATCCTTCGCTTCATCACCTACCTGCTGATCCCCACGGCCATCGGCCTGATCATCAGCCAGCTGGCCGTCGAGGGCCGCGACTGGCGCGAGGCCGTGCGCCGGATGGTGGCCGGGATCGTACCGATGGTCCCCGAGGGGCTGGTCCTGCTGACCTCGGTCGCCTTCGCGATCGGTGTGATCCGGCTGGGCCGAAAGCAGTGCCTGGTCCAGGAGCTCCCGGCCATCGAGGGCCTGGCCCGGGTCGACACCGTCTGCCTGGACAAGACCGGCACCCTCACCGAGGGCGGCATGGACGTCGTCGACCTGCGGGTCCTCTCCGACGGCGAGCCCGGCGCCCTCGACCCGGACACCATCAAGCACGCGCTCGGCGTGATGGCCGGCGCCGACGCCCGCCCCAACCCCTCCATGCAGGCGGTCATCGACGCCTACGGGCGCGGCGACGGCGGCGCCCCGGGGGCCGGCGGCGCCCCGGCCGCCGACGGCTGGCGGGTGATCGAGGCGATGCCGTTCTCCTCCGCCCGCAAGTGGAGCGGCGTGCAGTTGCTGGAGCCGCAGGGCGGCGAGGCCAGCTGGCTGCTCGGCGCCCCCGACGTGCTGCTACCCGCCGGGCACCCGGCGCTCACCGAGGTCGACGAGCTGGGCGCCAAGGGCCTGCGGGTGCTGCTGCTCGGCCGCACCCCCACCCCGCTGGACTCCCCCGACCCGGCCGCCGGGCTCGCCCCGCTCGCCCTGGTGGTGCTCCAGCAGCGGCTGCGCCACGACGCCGCCGAGACCCTGCGCTACTTCGAGGGCCAGCAGGTGCAGGCCAAGGTCATCTCCGGCGACGCCGCGGTCTCGGTCGGCGCGGTCGCCGGCCACCTCGGCCTGCCCGGCGCCGACCACCCGCTGGACGCCCGGACGCTGCCCGCCGAACCGGACGCCCTCGCCGACACGGCCGAACGGACCACGGTCTTCGGCCGGGTCACCCCGCAGCAGAAGCGCCAGCTGGTCGCCGCACTGCAGTCCCGCGGACACACCGTGGCGATGACCGGCGACGGCGTCAACGACGTGCTCGCGCTCAAGGACGCCGACATCGGCGTGGCGATGGGCACCGGCAGCGACGCCACCAAGGCGGTCGCCCAGATCGTGCTGCTCAACGACTCGTTCGCCACCCTGCCCTCGGTGGTCGCCGAGGGCCGCCGGGTGATCGGCAACATCGAGCGGGTCGCGGGCCTGTTCCTGGTGAAGACGGTCTACTCGGTCCTGCTGGCTCTGCTGGTGATCTTCACCCACTCGCCGTACCCGTTCCTGCCCCGGCACTCCACCGTGCTCTCCACCCTCACCATCGGCGTGCCGGCCTTCTTCCTCGCCCTCGCCCCCAACAACGAGCGGGCCCGCACCGGCTTCGTGAAGCGCGTCCTGCGGCTCGCCGTGCCGGGCGGCGTCATCGCCGGCACCGGCACCTTCGTCGCCTACGCGCTGGCCCGCGCCGACCACGCGACCGACCTCAAGGCCGACACCAGCGTGGCCACCCTGACGCTCTTCCTGATCGCCATCTGGGTGCTCGCCATCGTCGCCCGCCCCTACAGCTGGTGGCGCCTGCTGCTGATCGGCACCATGGGCGGCGCCTTCGCCCTGGTCCTGCTGGTGCCCTGGCTGGCGGAGTTCTTCCAGCTCTCGCTGGTCGGCACCCGCGACCCCCTGGTCGGCGTCGGCATCGCGGTGGTCTGCGGCCTGGCCCTGGAGATCGCCTGGCGCTTCATGAAGCGCCGCGGGATGGAGTGAGGCCCTGGCACCCCCAGCCCGCAGCCTGGATGATGGATCACGGAAGGGGGTGCCGACATGGCCCGCACAGGTGGGGAAACCGAGCGCGAGACCGGGCAGGTGGAGGCGTTCGCCGCCTTCCTGGCCGGCCTGCTGGCCGCCGGACTGACGGTCCTGGCCCTGATGGGCGGCCGCTGGCTGACGAACGCCGGCGAGGTGACCGCCCCGGCGCTGCCGTGGGTGCCGACAGCCGTGAAGGCCCTGGTGGCGGCCGTCTGGCTGGCCACCACCACCGCCGTCTACCTGCGGTTCAAGCGCCGCGGGCGGGCCCGCTGAGCGCCCAGGTCCTCCCTTTCGGATCACGTCGGATCAGCGCCCGGCGTGATCCGGAAGAAAGTGCCTAGCCCTCGAAGTCCCGCGCCGCGGACAGCTCGTACGCCCGGTCCGGATCGGTGAGCGCGGCCAGCACCTCGAACCGCCGGTGCCACTGCCCGACCGACCAGGCGAGCCCGGCCGCCAGGCCCTCCGGGGTGGCCGCGTGCAGCAGCCCGGGCACCGGCGGGAGCTCGAACTCGTCGTCCTCGTCGGCGGCCTCGGCCGCGTCCGGGTCGTAGGGCGCCTCAGGGGCGTCCGCCTCGACGTCCCAACGCCAGTCCACGGCGGCGTCGTTGCCGTCCGGGCCGACCACCAGCAGCTCCTCGTGCTCCTCGTAGGCGACCGGGCAGCCGGGCAGCAGCTCCCGCACCACGGCGGGGACCCGGTGCAGCACGCCCTCGGAGAGCACCCGCCCGCCCGCCACCTCGCTGGCGAGCGAGACGTGCAGCCGCTCGGCGAGGTCGGCGGCGAGCGCCGGGGCGACCGGCACCAGCGGGTACGGGTGCAGGAGCTGGACGAGGTCGGGCGCGTCGGCGACGACCGCCCTGGAGGCGTCGACGATCACCGTGTGGGCCGGCCGGCGGCCGGTGTCCGGGTCGAGCGGCGGCAGCGCCCGCACCACGTCGACCGGTTCGATCCGCTCGATCTCGACCCGCGCCAACGCGCTGTGCAGGCCGTGCAGTTGGCGGTGGCCGACATCGGAGGCCTGATCGGTGAGCCGGTCCAGCACCTCGTCCGGGCCGTGCGGTTCGGCGAGCAGCGCGGCCAGCGTGGTGCGTACCCCGAGCGCGTGCAGGAACTGCTCGTCCAGGGTCGTCCGGGCCTCGTCGTAGAGGCCGCGCAGCAGCGGGTCGGCACCGGCCGCGCGCAGCCCGGCGGGCTCCCGGCCGTCCAGCACCGGGTGGTCGCGCAGCCACCAGGCGGTGTACGGCGGCAGGTCGGTGTAGGAGCCGTCCGGCAGCAGGGTGCGGACGGGGTTGACCACGGCGTCCCGGTACGGCGGGCGGGAGAGCGCGGCGAGCGCCTCGGGCCAGGCGTCGTCGTCGACCAGGTCGAGGTCACGGACGGCCAGCAGTTCGGCGGCCACCGGCGGGACGCCCACGACGTCGTCGGCCTGCAAGGCTTCGAGGGCGTCCTCGGCCCAGTCGGCGAGGCCGTCGGGCGCCTCGTCGAGCAGCCCGGTGGGGTGGCCGCCGGCCGCGCGGTCGGCGGGCGCGGTGGGGTCGAGCCGTTCCAGGTCGTCCGGGTCGAGCACCACGTCCTCGGCGCGGACGAGGACGAAGTCGGCGAGCACGCCGACGGCGGTGAGCACCTCCGGGCCCCAGCGCTCCAGCAGCTCGTCGTCCACCCAGCCGGCGTCCTCCTCGCGGGCGAGGGCCGCGAACGGGCTGCCGGGCAGGACGAGTTCACCGGCGCGGGCGGGCTCGCCCTCGTCGTCGAGCAGGGCCAGCCGGGCCAGCCAGGGGTGCTCGCCGGCGGTCGGGCCGGCGACCTTGACCAGCGCCAGGACGGCGTCGGCCAGTTCGAGCGCGGCCTCGACGTCGTCCTCGGCCACCTGGTAGGAGCGGGCGACGGCGGCCCGCACCTCGGGGGTGTCGAGCACCCCGGCCGGGGTGGCGGTGCCGGCGCCGAGCTTGGCGAGCAGCGGGTGGGCGGCCTCGGGGTGGGCGAGCCGCAGGTCGAGGGCGGCGAGCGCGTCGGCCAGCGACTCGGGGTAGCCGGGGAAGGCCGCCCAGTCGGCGTCCTCGGAGGGCAGCAGGACGCGCCGGGGCCCGGTGATGGTCCGGCCGTCGGCGAGTGGGACGGGCAGCGCGCCGAGCGCCTCCGGGTCGGCGGCGCCGAGCGCCGCGTACAGGTTGCGCCACCAGGCGGGCTCGCGGTCCAGACCGCCGAGCTGGTCGACCACGTCGGCCAGCGGCACCCGGCGCACGTTCAGCACCCGCAGCTCGGTGCGGCGCTCCAGCCCGGCCGGCAGCAGCCCGGGGAAGATCGGCGCCAACGCCTCGACCACCGAGCCGTCCGCACCCTCCAGCAGGGTGGCGTCCCGGGGGCGCAGCGCGGGCGTGCCCGCCTCGACCGGCGCCGGGTGCGGCAGGAACGGCGTGCCGGGCAGCCGGGAGAGGACGGCCCCGCGGAGCGCGTTGTCGAGCGCGCCCTGGCCGAGCGGCCCGGGGACGAGACCGAGCGAGCCGAGGTCGGCGCCGCGGGCGCGCAGCAGGTCGGCGTAGCTGTCGGCGGCGCGCTCGGTGAGGAAGTCGGCGAGCGCGCCGGGGGCGACGTGCCGGCGGGTGGAGTCCAGCGGGTAGGAGGCGATGAGCAGCGCGGGCAGGCCGATCGGCTCGTCGCTGGGGGTGGGCGCGTGCAGCACCGGCGCGATGCCGGGCGCCTGCGGGGTGCCGTCGGCGGCGACCGGGACGGCCCAGGTGACCGTCCAGTACGGGCGGGCGCGCTCCTCGGTGGGACGGTCGGCGAGCAGCTCGGCGGCCAGGGTGCCGGTGGCGCCGGCGGTCTGCCAGCGGGTCCGCCGCGGCCGGCCGTCCGCGTCGTCGGTCACGGTGACCTCGGTGACGCCGTCCGGGCGGGGCTCGGCGGCGGCGCGGGTGAGCGTCCGGGTGCCCTCCGGGGTCTCCACCACGACCTCGGCGAGGCCGGGCAGGGTGAGCAGCAGCGCGTCGTCGATGCCGGCGAGCAGACGGCGGGTCAGGTCCTCGGCGGCGGCGTCCCGCAGCGGCAGCACGACCACCGTGTCGTAGCCCTCGGGGGCCGGGCCCTCGGCGGCGAACGGCAACCGCAGCAGCGGCACGTGGCCGTCCCGGCGGCGCAGTTCCTCGGCCAGCGCGGGCTGCGCCTGGGCCAGCGAGCGGGCCTCGCCGAGCGACCAGCGCACCCCGCCGGCGGCGCCGAGCACGGCGGGCTCGTCAGTGACGGCGAGCACGGCGGCGAAACCGACGCCGAACCGGCCGACGGCGGGCGTCTCACCGCGCTTGGAGGAGGCGCGCAGGGTGGACAGCGACTCGACGGCGGCCGCGTCCAGCGGGGCTCCGGTGTTGGCTGCGGCGAGCACGCCGTCGGCGAGGGTGAGCCGCAGCCGGCCGGGCCCGCGCCCGGCCCGGACCGCCGCGTCGGCCGCGTTCTGCGCCAACTCGACGACCAGGCGGTCGCGGTAGCCGCCGAGCGCGAGTTCCTCCTCGGCGTTGGCGTCCTCCCGGAACCGGGCCGGCGAGGCGGCCCAGGCGTCCAGCACCCGCCGGCGCAGCGCGGCGCTCCCGAAGGGGTCCGCGAGGTGCTCGTCCGTGCCGCTGCCGATGATCCGAGGTTCCACTGGACCTGCCGCCTTCCGCCGCCCTGTACTTCGTACGGGGGGCATTCTCCCCCGCCCCGGCCGCTGCTCCGGACCGCGCCCCCGCCGCCGGGCGCCCGCAGGGCCCCCACCCGCACGAACGCCGCGGCCCGCCCCACCGGTTCGGTGGAGCGGGCCGGAGCACACATCGTCAGGAGTGCCCGAGCTCCTCCGCCGGGGCGTCCGGCTCGACCGAGCCGGAGGTGCGGTCCGGGTGCAGCTGCATCGGCTCGACCACCAGCTCGTCCAGGATCAGCTCGGACGGCGCCGGCGGGGCCGGGATGACGGCCGCCTCGGAGTGCCCGCCGCACCCGTACGCGAAGGAGACGATCTGCCCGTCCGCCGGCCCGAACTCGTTGCCGCACACGCCGAAGGCCTGTCCGAGCGAGCCGCCGATCGGGATCAGGAAGCCGCAGCTGCCGCACGCGGCGGGCGCGGCCTGCGCCATCGGCGTCTGCGCGCCGTGCGCCTTCTCCCAGCGGTCGGCGGCCAGGTGCAGGCCGAGCCGGGAGAGCACCCGGCTGCGGCCCATGCCGAGCTCCTCGGCGACGGCGTTGATCCGGGCCCGGGCCGGGGCGGGCTGGATGCCCGGGTCGGTGACGACCACGTCCTCCTCGGCCGCGAGGGCGACCGCGGAGTTCGGGGCGGGCTCGTCCTCGCCGCTCCAGCCGGGTTCCAGGCGCGCGTCGTCGGCGCCGGTGGGCAGCAAATCACCCGGGCCCATGTCGCCGGGGCGCAGCCGCTCGCTCCACGGCACCCACTGGGGGGCGAGGACGGCGTCGGCACCGGGCAGCAGGACGACCTCGTCGAGGGTGACGTTCTTGGCGCGCGGGGCACGGGCGACGGTGACCGCCCAGTGCCAGCCACGGTAGGCGGCGTCCAGGCACTCGAAGGTGTGGGTGACGACGCGGTCGGCGTCCGCCTGGGCGCCGAGATGTGGTCCGACGGTCTCCGGGCCGACGGCCTCCTCGGCCGCCTTCCGGGCGAGTTCGACGGCCTCGGCACAGAGCCGATCGGGGGTACGGCTTCGCATCGCAGCACTCACGGCGTCGATTCTCTCCCAGTTCTTCTGTCGCCCACGGCGTGTTGCCTGTTCCGTCGCGGCTCGATAGTCCCTTGTCCATTCTGCGCGACCAGGGGCCGCCGCGGATACCGGCCGCGCCGCTCGTCCGGGCCTGCCGGCGCCCCGGCGCTCGGCGCGCGGCCCTTGGGCAGGCTACCCGCCGGTCGGCGCCCCGGCACAGTCCGGGGCGGTGGCGGCCGTTCCGGGGCCGCGCCGAGGGGGGTGGATTCCCGCGTCACTGCGGCGATTCTGGGGCAGGATGGGCATGTGGCGGACGAGGACCCGTCGCAGCACGCACTGCACGCCTCTCAGGCCGGCAGCCCCGACCAGGCGGACGCCGTGCCGCGACAGCAGTCTCCGGCCCCCGCTGCGGGCGAACCGCAGCCGGGGGGCGATTTCGAGTCGCCCGCCGCCCCCGTGAGCCTCGTCAAGACCGGCGCCGCGATCGCCACCCTGACCGACACCGGCCCAGACCCGGCCGTCCACGCCCGGCGGCTCGCCGCCCTGGACGGGGACCCTGGCGAAGAGGATCCCGAGCCTAGCCGCAACCTCCTGGTCCGGACCGCCTCCGCCGCCGGCGCCCGCACCGGCCGGGTGGTGCACGGCACCGGCCGCCGGATCCGCAAGGCCACCTCCGCGGAGGGCGCGGGCGAATCCGGCCTGGCGAAGCTGATCGAACTGCACGCGCTGAACTCCTTCGGCGACATGCTGATCACCGTCGCGCTGGCCTCGACCATCTTCTTCTCCGTGCCCACCGGCGAGGCCCGCGGCCGGGTGTCGCTGTACCTGCTGATCACGATGGCCCCGTTCGCCCTGCTGGCCCCGGTGATCGGCCCGCTGCTGGACCGGCTGCCGCACGGCCGCCGGGCGGCGATGGCGATGTCGATGCTGGCCCGGGCGGTGCTGGCCTGGACGATGGCCGGGGTGATCACCGGCGGCGGCCTGGCGCTGTACCCGGAGGCGCTGGGCGTGCTGGTGGCGTCCAAGGCGTACGGGGTGGTGCGCAGCGTGGTGGTGCCGCGGCTGCTGCCGAGTCGGCTGTCGCTGGTGAAGGCGAACTCCCGGGTCACCCTGGCCGGGCTGCTGGCCACCGGGGTGGCGGCCGGGGTGGGCGGCCTGCTGCACCTGATCGGGCCGGGCTGGCCGCTGCGCGGCGCGTTCCTGGTCTTCGTGATCGGCACTCTGATGGCCTTCCACCTGCCGCACGCGGTGGACTCCGCCAAGGGCGAGCAGCGCGCCCTCCTGCACTCCGAGATGCACGCCGAGGTGCACGGCGGTGTGCACGGCGGTGTGCACGGCGCGCGGGCGCCGGAGGACGCCCGGGCCCCGAAGGCCTCGCTGCGCACCGTCGGCCCGTCGGTGATCCTGGCGCTGCGGGCGATGTCGGCGCTGCGCTGGCTGGTCGGCTTCCTGGTGATGTTCCTGGCGTTCCTGCTCCGCGACGAGCCGATCGGGGGCCTGCGGCCGACGCTGGCGCTGGGCCTGGTGGCGCTGGCGGCGGGGACGGGCAACGCGCTGGGTTCGGTGCTGGGCTCCTGGCTGCGCACCCGGGGCTCGGAGGCGACGGTCACCGCGATGCTGCTGCTGGCGACCGGCGCGACGGCGGCGGCCGCGCTCTGGTACGGCGTGGTGACGGTGGTCCTGGTCGCCGGCGTGGCCGGGGTGGCGGCCTCGCTGGGCAAGCTGGCGCTGGACGCGCTGATCCAGCGGGACGTCCCGGAGGCGGTGCGGACCTCGGCGTTCGCGCGGTCGGAGACGCTGCTCCAGCTGTCCTGGGTGGCCGGCGGCGCGGTCGGCATCCTGCTGCCGCTGAACGGCGTGCTGGGTCTGTCGGTGGCCGCCGGGGTGGTGGGTCTGATGCTGCTGTGGACGGTCCGCACGCTGTTCCGGGTGGGCCTGCGGCGGCGCCCGACGGCGCCCAGGGTGGCCTGAACCGGCCACGGGCAACACGCGGTGGCCGACCCCCGCGTAGCGTGATCGGCGAAGCCCGGTAGATTCTGACGCATGAGCCTCAATACCCGTGCCATCGCCGCCCTCGGCGCCGTCGTCGTGGTCGGTGCTGCCACGGTCGGCACGTCCGTCGCCATCGCGAGCGGCCAGACCGAGCACAGCTCCCACCGCGCGACCCTCACGGTCGGCAACTCCTCGATCGTCGCGGACCCGCTGTGCTTCAACGGCGGCAGCCCGATCACGGAGGACCTGCAGCAGGAGTGCCAGCAGAAGGCCACCCAGGCCCTCGCGGAGGGCACCCTCCCGACCTCCGACGTCGTGGTGAGCGACCGGGTCGGCGTCGGCGTCTCCCCGAACGTGGCCGACAAGGGCTGGTGGGCCTTCAGCAACGGCGGCTCGCAGGGCCAGGGCGGGCGCTACAGCCTGTTCTCCTACGCCAAGGGCCCGACCTTCTCCGGCTCCCAGCCGGCGAGCCAGGTGCTGAACGCCTCCGGCAAGACCCTGGTCACCGTGGTCGAGGGCGACAAGAACTCGGACAACCCGGTCGCCGTCTGGTACTTCCAGCTGAACACCCAGGACAGCTGACGCTCCCGCGATGACCGCACACGCCGTCACGGACGAGCGCGACGAGCAGCCGGGCCCCGACCGGGCCCGGCTGCTCGTCGTCGTCGCGGTGCCCGCCGAGGCCGAGGCCGTCCTGCGCGGCCTGCCCGGCCCGGCCGCCGTGCTGCCGTTGCCCGGCGGTGCGCTGCACCGGGCCGCGGGCGCCCCGGTGGACGTCCTGGCGGGCGGGGTCGGCCCGGCCGCCGCCGCGGCCGCCGCCGCCGCCGCACTGGGGGCGCGGGCGGCCTCGGGGGGCCGCTACGGCCTGGTCGTCTCGGCCGGGATCGCCGGCGGGTTCGCCCCGCACGCCCCGGTCGGCACCACCGTGCTGGCCGACGCGATCGTCACCGCCGACCTCGGCGCCGAGACCCCCGAGGGCTTCGCCGACGTCACCGAACTGGGCTTCGGCACCGTCCGGCACACCCCTCCCCCGGCCGCCGTCGCACTGGCCGCCCGGGCCCTGGGCGCCGCCACCGGCCCGGTGCTGACCGTCTCCACTGTCACCGGCAGCGCCGAGCGGGCCGCCGCGCTGGCCGCCCGCCACCCGGGCGCCCTGGCCGAGGCGATGGAGGGCTTCGGCGTGGCCGAGGCCGCCGCCCGGTACGGCGTGCCGGTGCTCGAACTGCGGACCGTCTCCAACCCGGTCGGCCCGCGCGACCGGGCCGCCTGGCGGATCGGCGAGGCGCTGGCCGCCCTGGAGCGGGCCTTCGCCGCACTGCCCGTCCACGAACTGATCGAGGAGGCCGGCCGTGGCTGAACGGCTGAGCATCGCGTACTCGCCCTGCCCGAACGACACCTTCGTCTTCCACGCCTGGGCGCACGGCCTGGTGCCCGGGGCGGACGCCCCCGAGGTGACCTTCGCGGACATCGACGTCACCAACGGCCTGGCCGAGCGCGGCGAACTGGACGTCCTGAAGATCAGCTACGGCGCGCTGCCCTGGGTCCTGGACGAGTACACCCTGCTGCCCTGCGGCGGCGCGCTCGGGCGCGGCTGCGGCCCGCTGGTGCTCACCCGGCCGGGCACGGACGCCCCCGCGGACCTCACCGGGAAGACGGTGGCGGTGCCGTCCGAACGCTCCACCGCCTACCTGCTGTTCCGGCTCTGGGCCGCGAAGGCGGTGCCCGGCGGCTTCGGCGAGATCGTCGTCCTGCCGTTCCACGAGATCATGCCCGCCGTCCGGGACGGCCGGGTGGACGCCGGCCTGGTGATCCACGAGGCCCGGTTCACGTACCGGCAGTACGGCCTGCACAGCCTGGCCGACATGGGCGAGGCCTGGGAGCAGGAGACCGGCCTGCCGATCCCGCTCGGCGCGATCGTCGCCCGGCGCTCGCTCGGTGCCGAACGGCTGCGCGCGCTCGCCGACGCCGTCCGCGCCTCCGTCCGGCAGGCCTGGGCGGACCCGAGCGCCAGCCGGGAGTACGTGCTGGCGCACGCCCAGGAGATGGACCCGGCCGTCGCCGACCAGCACATCGCCCTGTACGTGAACGAGTTCACCGCGGACCTCGGCGAGGAGGGCTACGCGGCCGTCCGCGCGCTGCTCACCCGGGCCGCCGCGGAGGGGCTGGTGCCGCCGCTCGACCCGGGTGCGCTGGCGTTCTGATCCCCCCGGTCAGACGTCGAACTGGTCGGCCACCGCGCGCAGCAGGCCGGCCAGCTTCTGGCCGGTCGCCTTGGCCGGGTAGCGGCCGTGCTGGAGGCCCGGCAGCACCGCGTCCAGCGTGGTGATCAGGTCCTGGACGATCGGCGCCATGTCGTCGGCGCTCTTGCGCTGGGCGGCGGCCACCGACGGCAGTGCGTCCAGCAGCTGCACGGCCATCGCCTGGTCGCCGCGGTGGCCGGCGACCACGCCGAACTCGACCCGCTGGCCCGGCTTCAGCACGGTGACACCGGCGGGCAGCGCCTTGGTGTGGACGAAGACGTCGCCGCCGTCGTCGCGCGACAGGAAGCCGAAGCCCTTCGTCTCGTTGAACCACTTGACCTGGCCGGTGGGCATCTCGACAGTCCTCGAATGGGTGTGAGGGATCCCGGCCCTGGCCGGGGATCACTGGGTGGTGGGGAAGGCAGCCGACCTCGACTCGGCGCCCGCGGGCGCTCATGGTCAGCACGCTGTCAGGAGCAGACTAACGGTCCGTCACTGCCTCATCCGCGTTCCGCGAAAGATCCGCGTTCCAAGGCCCGTTGGGGGCGGTACGGGCGCGGCGTTCTCGCGATCACGGGCGACCCGGTACTGGCACGGCCGGGGCGCGGCTCAGCACGGTCCATCGGCTCACACCCCCGGGTCTGAGGAAACGGGGCGCACCTGTCGCACCCCTCGGCACCCCCTGCATACCCCCGCCCAGCAGGGATCAAAACGTTCAGCTTCCGAGAAACTGCGCAACGTGACCGGGCCGCTCCGGTGGCGGGGGCCGGCGGCCGCTCTGCCAGACTGGACCGACCGCCCGACCAGCCCCGAGGAGCGAGCAGACGTGAGCAGCCAGAGCGCCGACCCCGGCGACGTGTACGTCAAGGCCGGAACGATCGTCTTCGGTCTGGGCGCGCTCGCCACCCTGGTCACCTTCGTCCCGCTGTTCCTGCACCTGACGCCGCTGCCGACGGCCGCGTACTGGCTGAGCATGCTGATGCCGGCGGGCTTCCTGGCCGCGCTGACCGGGCTGCTCCTGAACGCGCGGGCCCAGCGGCGCCGGGTGGAGTCCGCGGGCGCGTCCTAGGCCCCGGTCCCGGGACGTGGCTCCGGGCGTGCCCCGGGGCCGGGGCTCAGTCGGCCAGGTGGGCGTCGAGCCAGGCCGGGAAGCCGGTGAGGTCCGCCAGCACCACGTCCGCCCCGGCCGCGCGCAGTTCGTCCGCGCTGTACGGGCCGGTGGCCACGCACACCGCGACGGCGTCCGCGTGCCGGGCGCCCCGGATGTCGCCGAGGTGGTCGCCGACGTAGACGCTCGCGCCGTGCTCGCGCAGCGCCTCGCCCTTGGTCTCCGCCCAGAGGTCGCCGACCAGCGCGTCCGCGTGCAGCCCGGCGTGCTCCAGGTGGAGGCGGGCGTTCGGCTCGTACTTGCCGGTGATCACCGCGACCCGGCCGCCGTGGTCGCGGACCGCCTCGACGGCGGCGTGCGCGCCGGGGAGGGCGACGGTCGGGGCGAAGGCGAGGTCGCGGTAGAGCTCGCGGTAGCGGGTGACGGCGCGCTCCACCTCGTCCTCCGGGAACCAGTTGCGGATCTCGTCCAGCAGCGGCGGGCCGAGCCGGGTGACCACCAGGTCGGCGTCGATGCGGGCGCCGGTCTCGGCCGCGAGCGCCAGGTAGGTGGCGTGGATCCCCGGCCGGGTGTCCAGCAGCGTCATGTCGAGGTCGAAGCCGACGGTGAGCGGGGCGGTGCGGGTCTCGGGCATGCCGCCAGGCTATCCAACGGGCGGTTCGGGGGGACGAGGCAATTTGCCCCGGCTTCCGACGGGAACTTAGGTTTACCTGAGTTGTCTGCGGAGAGGGCCCATGACCGACACCACCGCGCCACCCGGCGCGCGACGGACAGCGCGCCGCCGAATACTGTGGCTCGCCGCCGCGCTGGCCGTCCTGGCCGCCGCGGTGCTGCTGAGCCTGGCGGTCGGCAGCCGCACCATCCCCTTCGGCGACACCCTCGACGCCCTGCTGCACGGCGGCGACACGGCCAACGCCGTCGTCGTCCGCGAGCTGCGGGTGCCGCGCACCGTCGTCGGGCTGGCCGTCGGCGCGGCGCTCGGCCTCGCCGGAGCCGTCATGCAGGGCCTCACCCGCAACCCGATCGCCGACCCCGGCATCCTCGGCGTCTCCCAGGGCGCGGCGGCCGGCGTGGTCCTCGCCATCTCCGGCTTCGGCGTCTCCACCCTCACCGGCTACGTCTGGTTCGGCTTCGCGGGCGCCGTGATCGCCACCGTGCTCGTGTACGGCCTGGCCGGGCGCGGCCGGGGCGGGGCCACGCCGATCAAGCTGGCGCTGGCCGGCTCGGCGATGTCCGCGTTCATCGCCTCGCTCAACACCATGGTGCTGACGACCGACGCGGCCACCATGGACCAGTTCCGCTTCTGGCACGTCGGCTCGCTCTCCGGGCGGACCTCGGACGTGGCCTGGCAGCTGCTGCCGTTCCTCGCCGTCGGCACGGTGCTGGTGGTCGCGGTGGCCCGCGGCCTGGACGCGCTCGCGCTCGGCGAGGACACCGCCAAGGGCCTCGGCGCCAAGACCGGCCTGGTCCGGGCGGTCGGCGCGCTCGGCGCGACGGTGCTGACCGGCTCGGCCGTCGCGGCCGCCGGGCCGATCGCCTTCGTCGGCCTCGCCGTCCCGCACGCGGCGCGGGCCGTCGCCGGCGCGGACCACCGCTGGGCGCTCGCCTTCTCCGCCGTCCTCGGCCCGGCCCTGCTGCTGCTCGCCGACACCCTGGGGCGGGTCCTCTTCCCGCCGTCGGAGGTCCCGGCGGGCGTGATGACGGCGCTCGTCGGCGTCCCGGTCCTGGTCGCGCTGGTGCGCCGCCGGAAGGTGGTCGCGTCATGAGCGCGCAGGGTGTGCGAACCGTCGGGCGCGGCGCCGTCTCCCCGCGCGGGTACGCCGTGCTGCGGGCCGGGCGGGCGTCCGTGCTGCTGCACCGCCGGTCGGCGGTGGTGGCGCTGGGCCTGCTGGTCGCGCTGGCCGGGACGGTCGTCGCCTCGCTCTGCCTGGGCGAGTCGGCCGTGTCCCCGGTCGAGGTGGTGAAGGTGGTGCTCGGGCAGCCGAGCCCGCACGAGCTGGTGGTCGGCGAGTTCCGGCTGCCCCGGGTGGTCGTGGGCCTGCTGGTCGGCACCGCTCTGGGGCTGGCCGGGGCACTGATCCAGACCGTCGCCCGCAATCCGCTGGCCAGCCCCGACGTGGTGGGCGTGACCTGGGGCGCGACCGCCACCGTCGTCGGGCTGATGGCGTACGGCGTGGTCGGCTCGACCGGTCAGGCCCCGTACGCGGCGGTGGCGGGCGGGCTGGTGGCCGGGCTGCTGGTGTACGCGCTGGCGTGGCGGCGCGGCCTGCACGCGCAGCGCTTCGTGCTGATCGGGATCGGGATCAGCGTGGCCCTGTCCTCGCTGACCTCCGTGTTCCTGACCAAGGGCGACGGCTTCCAGGCGCAGGCCGCGAAGGTCTGGATGACGGGCAGCCTGAACGGCGCCGGCTACGACCAGGCCGGCTGGCTGGCCTGGGTGCTGCTCGCCGCCGTGCCCGTCGTCCTGTGGGCGGCGCGGGCGCAGCGCTCGATCTCCTTCGACGACGCGACGGCCGTCGGTCTGGGCCTGCGGCTGGACCGGATCCGCCTCGGCATGGCGCTGCTGGGCATCGTGCTGGCCTCGTGCGCGGCGGGCGCCGCCGGGCCGGTGGACTTCGTGGCGCTGATGGCCCCGCAGATCGCGCTGCGGCTGGTCCGGTCCGCGCAGGTCCCGCTGTTCTGCTCGGCACTGACGGGCGCGCTGGTGGTCGTGCTGGCCGATCTGATCGCCCGGCGGCTGGTGGCGCCGACCGAGCTGCCGGTGGGCGTGGTGACCGGCATGGTCGGCGCGCCGTACTTGATGTGGCTGCTGATTCGTTCCCGTCGTGGAGGTTCCTGATGTCCGCTCACCGTCTGGAGGCCCGGGGCCTCACCCTGGCCTACGAGGCGCGCACGGTCGTCGAGGGCCTGGACGTCGGCATCCCGGACGGGCGGGTGACGGTGATCGTCGGCCCGAACGCCTGCGGCAAGTCGACGCTGCTGCGGGCCCTGGGGCGCCTGCTGAAGCCGGTCCGGGGCGCGGTGCTGCTGGACGGCGAGGAGCTGGCGCGGATCCCGACGAAGCGGATCGCCCAGCGGCTGGGCCTGCTGCCGCAGTCGCCGACGGCGCCGGAGGGCATCTCGGTGGCGGACCTGGTCTCGCGGGGCCGCCAGCCGCACCAGAGCTGGTGGCAGCAGTGGTCGCCGGAGGACGAGGCGGCGGTGACGGAGGCGCTGGAGCGGACGTCCACGGCGGAGCTGGCCGAGCGCAGCATGGACGAGCTGTCCGGCGGCCAGCGGCAGCGGGCGTGGATCGCGATGGCGCTGGCGCAGGGCACGGACATCCTGCTGCTGGACGAGCCGACCACCTACCTGGACATCGCGCACCAGGTGGAGGTGCTGGACCTGGTCCGCCGGCTGAACGTCGAGCGCGGCCGGACGGTGGTGGCGGTGCTGCACGACCTCAACCAGGCGGCCCGGTACGCGGACCACCTGGTGGCGATGCGGGACGGCCGGGTGGTGGCGCAGGGCGCGCCGACCGAGGTGGTGACGGCCGAGCTGGTGCGGGAGGTGTTCGGGCTGGAGTCGGTGGTGGTGCCGGACCCGGTGACGGGCACGCCGTTGGTCGTTCCGGGGGCCCCGTGGGCGGCGGCCGTGGACGCCTGACGGCAATTCCACACCAAACCGGACATAATCGGCGCGCCCCCGAAGCCTCACTCCCGAGGACCGCCGATGCACCGGATCGCCCGCCGTTCGTTCCTCGCCGGTCTCGGCGGGGCCGCGCTCGCGGCCTGCACGACCCGGCGGTCGGCGCCGCCGACCGCCGACGGCCTGGGCGCGTCCGCCTCGCCCACCCCGGTGCCGCCGGTCACGGTGGACGCGGCCACCGGGCCGGTGCTGGTGCCGGGCGAGCCGCTGCGGGTGGTCGTCCTCGACACGGACGTGCTGGACTCCGCGCTGACCCTCGGCATCACCCCGGTGGGCGCCGCGCTGCCGGCCGCCGACATCCGGTTCCCCGCCTACTGGCCGGCCTCCCGGGTCGCCGGGATCCACCGGGTCGGCCTGGCCGGCGCCCCGGACCTGGTCGCGATCCGGGCGCTGCGGCCTGACCTGATCCTCTCCAACCAGGCGCGCGACGGCGACCGCTACGACCAGTTGCGGGAGATCGCGCCGACCGTGCTCACCCAGACCACCGGCGCGCCGTGGAAGGCCGACTTCCAGGTGCACGCCCAGGCGTTGAGCCGGGAGGCCGCGGCGGCGGCCTTCGTCTCCTCGTACCAGCGGCACGCCAACCAGGTGGTGCAGGCCCTGTCGGCGGCGAAGGCGTCCGGCCGGAAGGTGAGCCTGGTGCGGTTCGTGGAGGGCGGCGGGATCCGGCTGTTCGGGAAGCAGAGCTTCCCCGGGATCGTGCTGTCGGACGCCCAGGTGGGGCGGCCGGACGCGCAGAACGTCGACCAGTCCGACGTCGAGATCCCGCTGGACCAGATCGCGAAGGCGGACGGCGACCTGCTGCTGTACGCCACCTCCGGCGATCCGGCCCTGGCCGGCACCGACGCCGCACTGGAGAGCCCAGGTTGGCAGGCGCTGGGGGCGGTCAAGGCGCACCGGGCGTTCCCGGTGGACGACCAGCTGTGGTTCCAGGGGATCGGGTACACCGGCGCCAACTTCATGCTGGCCGAGCTGCAGCGCTTCCTGGAGGCATGACCCGCCGCGCGGCGTCGGGAGAGTCCGTACCGGACAGGCCAGGGCGTGGCGCGAGGATCCGCCGGACGGTCGGCCCCGCCCCCGTACGCCGGGGTTCCGGCGCCGGTCGGGGCGGCTGCGCCCTGCCATAAGCTGGCACGGTGAGTAGCGAACCGGCCCCGCCCGAGGACACCGCCGTCGAGCTGATGCGCGCGATGACGCGGCTGCGGGCGCGGCTGCGCACCGAGGCCCCGATCGACGACCTGCCGTGGAACTGGTCGCACCTGACCACCCTGCACCGCGTCGTGCAGGAAGGCCCGGCGACCGTGACCGAACTCGCCCAGGCCGAGCACGTGCGCCGCCAGTCCATGGCGGAGACCGTGGCCGCGCTGCGGGCCGGCGGCCTGGTCAGTGCCGCCAAGGACCCGAACGACGGGCGCAAGTCCCTCTTCAGCGCGACCCCGGCCGGAGCCGACCTGTGCGAGCGGATCCCGGCGGCGCGGGAGGCGTGGCTGGCCGAGGTGATCGGATCCACCCTCCGGGCCGGCGAGCGCAAGACGCTCGACCGGGCGGCGGAGATCATGAACCGCCTGGCGGACAGCTAGGGCCCGTCCTTCGCGCCGGCTCGGTTGCTTCTAGCGGACCCGGTAGATCTGGCCGGTCTGCGCGCCCTCGATCGAGCGGACGTACGCCGTCGCCACGCGGGTCGCGGGTACCGCCTCCATGCCGGGGAAGAAGGGCCCGTAGGCGGGCAGGGACTCCTCGACCACGGTCGGGCTCACCGCGTTGATCCGCTGGGGCGGGAGTTCGATCGCGGCGGCTCGTACGAACGCCTCGACGGCACCGTTCGCCGCGGATGCGGCCGCCCCGGCCACGATCGGCTCCTCGGTGAGGATCCCGCTGACCAGAGTGAACGAGCCGGTCCTGGCTACGTGTGAGGCGCCCTGGCGGACCAGCTCCAACTGGCTCAGCGCCTTGCCGCGGAACGTCGCCGCGACATCGCCGGCGGTCAGCTCGCCGAGCGGCTTGAACACGGCGGCGCCCGCCGCGACCGCGACCGCGTCCAGCGGGCCTGCCTGCGCGTACAGCCTGGCCACCGCTTCCGGGTCGGTGACATCGGCCACCAGGTCCCCGCCCGTGCGGCCCGCGCCGATCACCTCGTGGCCGCGCTCCGCGAGCGCCCGGCGCACCGCGCTGCCCAGCGTTCCACTCGCACCGACCAGAAGAATCCTCATGACCCACACCGTCCATCACGTCTCGGGACCGAACCCCGGGAACCGCCCCGGGTACCTGTGACGCTACGGATCACGCCCCGTCCCCGGAAATGCCGTTTGGGCAGGGACTATGCTCCACAGGCATGGATGATGTGGAACTGCGCCATCTCAGGGCCCTGGACGCGCTGGCCGAGGCGGGCACCGTCACCGCCGCCGCGGCCCGGCTACACATGACGCAGCCCGCCCTCTCCCGCACGCTTGCCCAGATGGAGACCCGCGTCGGCGTCCGGCTCGTCGACCGCTCCTCCCGGCACCTGGCCCTCACCCAGGCCGGCACCACCCTCCTCGAACACGCCCGGGCGATCCTCGCCCACCTGGATGCGGCCCTCGCGGACGCCCGGACGATCTCCCGCCCCCTACGGCTGGGCTACACCTGCGCGGTGCTCGGACAGCAGACCGTCCCGCTGCTCCGGTCGTGGCGCCGCACACACCCGCACGCCCCGCTCGAGGTGGTCCGACGGGACAACAGCACCGCGGGCCTCGCCACCGGGGACACCGACGTGGCGGTGCTCCGCACCGTCCCCGCCGATCCGCGTATCCGCACCGAGGCCCTCTACACGGAGGGCCAGGTCGCGGCCCTGTCCGACGACCACCCCCTTGCGGACCGGGACGGGGTGCTGCTGGCCGAACTCACCGTCGGCCAGGACCTCCCGCTGGCCCTGTGGCCGGGTGTCGGTACCGCCTCACCGGACCTGTGGCCCCCGGAGCAGTGCCCGGTCGGGACGGTCGAGGTGGGCAACGTGGACGAGTGGCTGAACCTCATCGCCACCGGCGGTGCGTTCGGCCTCGGCGCGGCAGGTACCGCGGAGAGCCACAGCCATCCGGGCGTCCGCTTCCTCCCGGTCTCGGACGCCCCTGGCGCCACCGTCTACCTCGCCCACCCCGCTCACCCCACCCATCCCCGGACGGCGGACTTCCTCACGGCGGTCCGGGAAGTGGTGAGCGGCTAGCGCCAGACCCCGTCGCACGTCTCCGCCGCGCCTCACCGGCTCCCGGGCACGCTCAGGGCGGCCAGGTCCGCGATGGCGACGATCCAGGCCTGGCGCGGGAAGACCTTCTCCATGAGCACCCGGTGCACCTCCGGGTCGGGGTCGGCGGTGGCGTCGGCCAGGACGAACAGGCGGTAGTCCTCGTCGGCCGCCTGCCGGAGGGTGGTCAGCACCACCCCGCTGGTGGAGAGCCCGGCGAGGACCAGGGTGTCCACGTCCCGCCCGCGCAGTTCGGCGCGCAGATCGGTGTCACCGGCGAAGACGCCGAAGCGCGTCTTGCGCACGGTCACGTCGTCCTCGCGGATCTCCAGGGACTCGTGCACGGCCGTCGCGGGGTGGCCGTCGGCGAGGTGGCCGGCCTCGGCGACCCGGGCGAAGGCCTTGTTGCGGGCGGGGACGGCGGCGAGGTCCGCCTCGGCGAACGCGACGCGGACGAAGACGACGTGCGTGCCGTGGGCGCGGGCCCAGGCCAGTGCCTCGCCCGCGCGGGCCAGCAGACCCTCCGGGTCGGGGACGGCGCCGAGGGCGGCGGGCTGGAAGTCCATCAACAGCAGCGCGGTGCGCGCGGGGTCGATCGCGGGCGCGGTCTCGGTCACGGTGGTCATGGTGGTCATGTCGTGGATCGGCTCTCTGCGGGTTGAGGTGGGCCCGGGCCGGGTGGGTCCGGGCCGGTTCGCCTGCGGCGGCTAGGACTCGGCGAGTCGGCGGTCGCAGGCGGTCAGGACGAGGAGGAGGGCGGAGATCGCGACCAGCACCCAGGCGATGGAGTGCAGGCCGGCGTCGCCCACCCGGTCGTGGAAGGCGGCGCCGGTGATCGCCGCCGAGGCGATGGAACCGAGGTAGCCGAAGGTGCGCAGCAGTCCGGAGGCGGTGCCGACCGTCGCGGCGGGGGCCTCCTGGTAGAGGACGGTCTGGTTGGCGACCGTCCCGGCGCCGGAGGTCAGCCCGAACACCGCGCTGACGGCGACGACCGCCGCCATCGGGGTGCCGACGCCCACGAACAGCACGGCCACCGCGCCGAGCAGCAGCAGCACCGCGCAGGCGATCAACGGCAGCCGCACGCCCGTCCGTCGTGCCACCGCCCGGGCGGTCACGGCGCTCAGGACGCCCATCGGCATCAGCGCCAGGCCGGCCTGGTAGGCGGACAGCCCGCGGGCCGCCTCCAGCCACTGGGTGAGCCCGTAGAGGATCACGTACGTGCCCATCAGCGTCAGGCCGTTGCGCACGTAGGTGCGGGTCAGGGCCCCGTTGGAGGCGAGCAGCCGGACGTCGAGGAACGGGTGGGCGGCGCGCAGTTCCCAGCCGACCAGCACGGCGGCGAGGACGAGGGCGGCGGCGAGCGCGGGCCAGTCCGGGCGCGGCAGGGCGGCGAGGAAGACCATCAGGGCGGTGAGCGAGCCGCCGAAGCCCAGCATGCCGGGCAGGTCGAGGCGGGAGGCGAGGGCGCGGGGTGAACCGAGGCGCACCGGGTCGGGGTCCGGCGCGATCCCGACCACGGCCAGGACCAGGGCGACGGCGGCGACCGGAATGTTGATCCAGAAGGCGGTCTGCCAGCCGAACCAGCCCACCAGCAGTCCGCCGAGGGCGGGGCCGACGGCGACGGTGGCGGCGCCGGTGATCGCCAGGCCGCCGAGCACCCCGCGCGGCGGGGCCTGGTAGCCGGCCTGTTCGGCGCGGCGGCGGATCAGCAGCATCGCGGCCGGGTAGCCGGCCGAGGTGCCCGCGCCGATCAGCACCCGGGCCGCGATCAGGGCGGCCATCGAGTGGGCCAGCGTGCCGACGATCCCGGCCGCGAACACCAGCACGATGCCGGCGACGAAGATCCGCCGGGGCCCGAACTCCTCGGCGAGCCGCCCGGCGGCGGGCTGGGCCAGCGCGCTGGTGAGGTACAGGCAGGAGATCAGGACCGCGGTGTCCCCGACGGGGAGGTGCAGGGCGGCCGCGATGGCCACCAGCGCGGTCGCGATGATCGAGCTGTTGACCGGGTTGAGCGAGGCCCCCAGGTACAGCGGGGCCACGAAGCGCGGGCCGAAGGGGTTGCCGGTGGGCGTCGCGGTCGTGGCCGTCTGCTGCGGGGTGTGGGTGTCACCGGGGAGAGGCATGTCGGCCCCCTTCCTCCGGAACCTCTGCGACGGAGCTGGCCTGCTGGGGAGGTCCCGGTAGAGATAGGCAGGCTGCCTGCTTAATATTAGCAGTCTGCCTGCCTACTCTGAACCGGTTGCCGCAGCCGGGGCGGCCACCGCGGGCCCCGGGCCGGCGCTCCTGGCCGGGGCCCGCGGCGTCGCTCCTGGTCAGGGCACCGGCCGTCGCGTTTCTTCAAGACCCGGCGGCCCGACCGGCGCAGGATCGGGGCATGAACGATCACCCGACCCGGGACACCCACCCGCTGCACCCCCTGCTGGCGCGCGCCGCCGCGGCCGCCGCCCGGGTCGCCGACGGCGTCCCGGCGGACCACCCGCTGGACGGCCCGACACCCTGCACGGACTTCGACGCCCGTGCGCTCGTCAACCACTGGGTGCTCTACACCTCGCACGGCCTGGAGCACCGGGCCCGCCGCACCGAACTGCCCGAGGAACTGGTCGACCGCGACTTCACCGCCGACCCCGGCTGGCCCGCCGCCTACGCGGCCCGGCTGGACCGCGCCGTCGCGACCTGGGCCGACCCGGCCGTCTGGGAGGGGCACGTCGACCTCGGCGGATCCTCGGCACCGGCGGAGGGCATCGCCCGGATGCTGATCGCGGAGCTCGTCCTGCACGGCTGGGACGTCGCCCGGACGACCGGCGGTCCGATCGGGATCGACGAGGAGCTCGCGCAGCTGGTGCTGGCGGTCGTCGAGGAGAACGCCGAGCTGTACCGCCGGTACGGCGGCTTCGCCGCCCCGGTGGCGGTGCCGGACGGCGCTCCGACGCTGGACCGCGCGCTGGCCGCCTCCGGGCGCGATCCGCGCTGGAACGGCTGAGCGCCTGGCTGCCCAAGCGCCCAAGCGCCCGACCGCCCGACCGCCCGACCACCTGACCGCCTGACCGCCTGGCTGCCCGAGCGCTCAGCCGGCCGCGCTCAGTCCGCCGCCCGCAGGGACGCACGGAGCCGGGCGTGCAGCAGGCGCACGGCCGGCGAGTGCTGGTCGGGTCGGGCGACCAGGCCGAGGCGGGCCCGGACCGGTGCGTCGACGACGGGGATGGAGGCATGACGACGACGAAGACTGCACGTGGGATTTCCGAGACCTACTTCGCGGCCTGGCAGGCGGGCGACTTCGAGACGCTGCGGGGGCTGCTGGCGGAGGACGTCGACTTCGTGGGCCCGCTGGCCACGGTGTCGGGGGTGGAGGAGGCCCTGGCCGGACTGAAGGGGCTCGGGCAGGTGCTGGAGAAGATCGAGGTGCACGCCCGGGTCGCCGAGGGGGACGACGTGATCACCTGGTTCGACCTGCACACGAGCATCGCGCCACCGGCGCCGACGGCGAACTGGAGCCACGTGGAGAACGGGAGGATCACCCGGATCCGGGTGACCTTCGACCCGCGGGGGCTGCTGGCGGGCTTCGCGCGCTGAGCGGAGGTCGCACCGGCCGCCGGGCTGAGCGATCCGGGCCCGACAGGGCGGGCGATCCGGGCCCGGCGGGGCGATGCCCTACTCGGCGTCGCTGTCCTGGATCTCCTCGGGCGGCGGCGCGAGGATGATCGGCCAGTCGTCCTCGGAGGCGAGGAGGTCTTCGAGCGGGGTGCCGGGGCCGGCGGTGAAGACGGCCAGCCCCTCGTCGAACCAGGCGGGCAGCACCGGATCGACGGTCGTCCCGGCGCGCAGGACCAGGTGGGCGCGCGGGTCGACGGTCGAGCGGTCGGGGAAGTCGGCGGGGTCGACGCCCACCTGCTCCAGCGCCACCGGGTAGACGGCCACCGAGATCGCCAGCCGGTCCCCCTCCAGGGAGGGCTCGAACCAACCGTCCGTCTGCACCAGGTAGAACACCCCGTCGCCCTCGTAGCAGTACGAGCCGAGCCGGTCCAGGGCGCGCTCACCGGGGGTGCCGTCGGGGTCGACGACCAGGACCGCGGCGGGCGCGTCCGGTTCGTCGGGATTCGGGCCGGGCCGTACGTACAGGCGGGCCATCGGGCACCTCCGGGTCGTGGCGGGTCGGGCGGGGCTCAGCGGGTCGGGCCCAAGCTACCGTCGCGCCAGGCGACCGCGAACCGCCCAGGCCACCGCACCGAGGGCGAAGCCGTAGACCGCCACCAGGCCGTGTCCGTTGTCCTGGGCGAGCCACATGGCGAGGCCCAGCACCGGGACGCCGACCGCCAGGGCGCGCTCCTTGGGGAGGCGGGTGCGGGTGAGGAAGGCGAGGGCCAGGGTGGCGCCGAGGAAGTAGGTGGCGCCGGAGCTGCCGGCGAAGTTGCGGGGGTCGGTGCTGGGGCCGTCGCCGAAGCCGAGCAGGTCGTCGATCCGGCCGGGCAGCAGGATGCCCGCGAGGAAGAACGCGAGGGTGAGCGGGCCGCCCCAGTACCACTGGGCGAGCACGGCGACGGCGGCGAGGGTGGCGAGGTTCCACAGGCCGCCGCCGAGGCCGCCGTTCTGCATGAACACCGAGGTGAACTCGCGCCACCAGCCGGACTTGGCGGGGTCGGCGTCGAGCGCGTCCATGGCACCGGACCAGAGCAGCTGGAGCAGCACGCCGCCGACGGCGAGCGCGGTCAGGGCGACCGCCGCCCACGGGATCGGCCGCCCCCGCAGCGTGTCCCGGCCGACCACACCGAGCCCGCAGTTGACCATCATGACCATCAGCGCGGCCGTGGTCACGTTGAACAGGATCGCCCCCATGACTGCCCCTCCCCCATCACATTCCAACGCCGTTCGAAAACCGGGCAGGGCAAAGCTAGCACAGTTTTCGAACAGTGTTGGAAAGCGTTGTACGGTGGAGCCATGAAGCTCACCAAGGAGCGCATCGTCGATGCGGGCATGGCCGTCTTCGCGGAGGTCGGCTACCACAACCTGTCCATGCGCCAGGTCGCCGACCGCCTCGACGCCCACGCCGGCAGCCTCTACTACCACGTGCGCGGCAAGGACGAGTTGCTCACCCTGATGGCCGACCGCGTCTGCCGACAGGCCTACGACACCGGCACCGCGGCCCTCGCCGCCCTCCCCCCCGACGCCACCTGGCGGGACCGGGTCGAGGCCCAGGCCGCCACCCTGCGCCGCAGCATCCAGCAACACCCCGGCGGCGCACTGCTCCTCGCCGAGAGCCCCGGCGTCCTCAGCTCCGGCGGCCTCTCCCTGATGGAACGCCTGCTGCGCACCCTCCTCGACGCCGGCCTGCCCACCGTCCACTGCGGCATCGCCGCCGACATCCTGCTCAGCCACGTCACCGGCTTCGTCCTCCAGGAACAGAACCAGCCACCGGCCCCACCACCCGTCAGCGCCGAGCTCTACGCCGACCTGTGCGCGGAGTTTCCGCTGATCATGGGCGAGTTGATCCCCCGAATCGGCCAGGACGAGAAGTTCACCCAGAGCATCCGACTGCTCTGCACCGGCTTCGCCGCCCTCGTCCCGGGCGTCAGCCCTGCTGCGGCGGACGACGGCGCAGGCTCAACAGCAGCAGCACCACCGCCGACAGCACCGCCGACAGGCGCAGCACGCCCGGGGCCGCCGACCAGCTGATCTGACTGAACTGCGCACCGGCCTGCACGCCCGCGCCGCCCTGGGCGCCCGGCTTGGCCTGCATGGCGTGCAGGGTGGCCGCGCTCATCGTGATCAGCGGGATCCCGAGGATGACGAACTTGCGCATCAGATCGGAGAGTTGGCGGGACAGGTAGCCGAGGGCCCAGCCGACCAGCATGGCCGGGAAGAAGCTCATGGCGGCGCCGCCGATCAGCAGCCCGCAGGAGAGCAGGACCAGCAGGGACGGCCGACGGGCCCCGACGCCCGCGCCCGCACTCGCGCCCGCACCGGCAGTTGCGCCCGCACCGGCACCGGCCTGGCCGGCGGGGGCGGTCGGCTGCGCCTTCGCCTTCCCCGCGGCGGTCGCCCTCCCCTTGGCCTTGCGCTGCTTCTTCCCCTTCGCCGAGGCCGCCGCAGCCGCCCCAGCCACAGCCCCCGCCGGATCGGCGGCCTGCGCACCCGCCGCTCCCGCCCCGTCCCCGGCACGCTGCTCGGGGATCGGCTTCGGCGGAGCCTGCGGCGCGTCCGAGAAGTTGAGCAGCACCAGATCCCAGCCGTTCGCGCCGGAGCTGTACACCTGGGGCGGCGGGATGGAGCCCGGATCGTCCTCGGGCCCGTCGAAACGCGGCTTGTCCAGCTGGACGGGCGGCGCCCCGGCCCCCGGGGTGCGCGGCGTCCGGGGCGGGTCCAGCGGCACCGACGGGGTCCCGCCGCCCGGCGCCGCCGTGTCGTACACGCTGTCCCCGTCGGAGGCACCGGACGGACCGGACGGACCGGAGGCGCCGGATGCACCCGAACCGCCCGAACCGCCCTTGTCGCCGGCAGCACCGGACCCGGCAGACCCGCCGGAGGCCCCCGCCCCGCCCCCCGAACGGCCGCTCCACGGCCCGCTCCTGCGCCACCACTCGCCGTCCGTCATCACCGACACCCCGCCTCGCGCCCGAACCCCGGCCCACCGAACCACCCTCGGCCGTGACGCTACCCACCCCGCCCCCGCCCGCGCGAGTCCTGAGGACCGGTCCACCACGGGCCGCCGCACGGACACCCCGCCGTCCGCCCGCCCGACTAACCTAGGTCGAATGACCACACAGCAGGGCCCTCAACGCCAGGGCAGGTCCGCCGCCGGCCCCCGCACCCTCGCCGAGGAGTTGCGCGCCCGCCCCGACGACGCGCTCGCCGCCCTGCTCCGCTCCCGCCCCGACCTGCTCAACCCCGTCCCCGGCGACCTCACCCAGCTGTCCGCCCGGCTCTCCTCCCGCGCCTCGGCGCTGCGCGCCCTGGAGCGCCTGGACCGCTTCACCCTGCAAGTCGCCGAGGCCCTGGCCACCGCCCCGGACGGCACCGGCCTGGCCACCGTCCGCACCCTGCTGACCGGCCCGGCCAAGGTCAAGCCGCACCCCGGCGCGACCCCGCTGACGCCCGCCGACCGGTCCGCCGTCGCCGCCGCCCTCCCCCGGGCGATCGCCACCCTGCGCGACCGGGCGCTGCTCTGGGGCCCGGACAACGGCCTGCGGCTGGTCCTCGCCGTCCGCGAGGCACTCGCCCCGACGGCCGCCAACCCCGGCCGCACCGGCCTCGGCCCGACCCTCTCCGACGCGACCGTCGGCATGTCCCCGGCCCGGCTGCAACAGCTGCTCGCCTCCGCCGGGCAGCCCGCCACCCCGGACCCGGTCACCGCCGTCGACGCGCTCACCTCCCTGCTGAACGACCGCGCCCGCTGCGCGGCGCTGCTCGACACCGCCCCCGAGGCCGCGCTGCGGCTACTGGAACGGCTGGTCTGGGGGCCGCCGACCGGCACCGTCCCGGACGCCACCCGCCCGGTCACCGCCGAGGACGCGCAGAGCCCCGTCGAGTGGCTGCTCGCCCGCGGGCTGCTGCTGCCCAGCGGGCCGGGCAGCGTCGTCCTGCCGCGCGAACTGGCCCTGCACCTGCGCGGCGGCCGCACCCACCGCGCCGTCGAGCCGGTCCAGCCCGAGCCCGCCCCGGCCGCCGCCCCGCGCGATCCACAGGCTGTGGACGGCGCGGCGGCCGGCCAGGCCCACACCGCCGTCAAGACCGTCGAGGAACTCCTCGACACCTGGGGCCTCACCCCGCCGCCCACGCTGCGCGCCGGCGGCCTCGGCGTCCGCGACCTCAAGCGCACCGCGCAGGCCCTGGAGACCACCGAGCAGCAGTCCGCCTTCTGGCTCGAACTCGCCTACGCCGCCGGACTGCTGGCCCCCGACGGCGAGGCCGACGAACGCTGGGCCCCGACCCCGGCCTACGACGGCTGGCTCCAGCGGGACACCGCCGAACGCTGGTCCGTCCTCGCCGCCGCCTGGCTCGCCGCCACCCGCGTCCCCGCCCTCACCGGCACCCCGGACGGCAAGGGCAAGCCGCGCGCCGCCCTCGGGCCCGAACTCGACCGCACCCTCGCCCCGTCCGTCCGCCGCGCCACCCTCGCGCTGCTCGCCGAGCTCCCGCCCGGCACCCCCGCCACCGCCGCCGAACTCCTGCCCACCCTGCGCTGGCAGCGCCCGCTGCGCGGCGGCCCGACCGGCCCGGACGGCCACGAGCTGCGCGACGACCTCACCGCCTGGACCCTCGCCGAGGCCGAACTCCTCGGCGTCACCGGCCGCGGCGCCCTCGCCGCCCCCGCCCGCGCCCTGCTCACCGCCGAATCCGACCCGGCCGAGGTGCTCGCCCCGCTGCTGCCGCAGCCGCTCGACCACGTGATCCTGCAACCGGACCTCACCGCGATCGCCCCCGGCCCGCTGCTCACCCCGCTCGCCCAGGCCCTCGCGCTGTGCGCCGACATCGAGTCCAAGGGCGGCGCCACCGTCTACCGCTTCACCCCGGTGTCCGTCCGCCGCGCCCTCGACGCCGGACGCACCGCCGCCGACCTGCGGGCCTTCCTGGAGCAGCACTCCCGGACGCCCGTCCCGCAGCCGCTCGCCTACCTGATCGACGACGTCGCCCGCCGGCACGGCATCCTGCGGGTCGGCGCCGCCTCCTCCTACCTGCGCTGCGACGACCCGTCCCTGCTGAACGAGGTCCTCGCCGACCGCCGCTCCGCCGACCTGCGGCTGCGGCTGCTCGCCCCCACCGTCCTCGCCGCCCAGGCCGCCCCGGACGCCCTGCTCGCCGCCCTGCGCGCGATGGGCTACGCCCCGGCCGCCGAGTCCGCCGAGGGCGACGTCCTGATCACCCGCCAGGACAGCCACCGCACCCCGCCCCGCACCGCCCCCGCGCCCGTCCCGGACGGCCCGCCGACCCCGGACGACACCCTGCTCGCCGCCGCCATCAAGGCCATCCGGGCCGGCGACCGCGCCGCCACCGTCAACCGCCGGGACTCCACCCCCGACCCGCGCCAGCTGCCCCGCACCGCCGCCGCCGAGACCCTCGCGGCCCTGCAGACCGCCGTCCTGCTCGGCGAACGGATGTGGATCGGCTACCTCAACGCCGAGGGCATCGCCAGCCAGCGGATCATCGACCCGGTCAAGGTCGAAGGCGGCTTCGTCACCGCCTTCGACCACCACGCCGACGAGCTCCGCACCTTCGCCCTGCACCGCATCACCGGCGTCGCGGAGCTCGACGAGTAACCCCGGCGGCAGGGCCGGGCTCAGTGCCCCTGCGACTCCTTCATCTTCTCCTTGACGGCCTTGTCCGCCAGGCTGCCGATCTCCCCCTGCCCGACCGGCAGCGAGCCGCCGCCGACCTGGTCGGCGATCAGGAATCCGGGCGCGGCGAGCAACCCGCCGGGCCCCTCCCCGATCCCCGCGAGGGCGTGCGCGGAGCCGGCGGACGAGGCGGTGGCCGCGAAGGCCGTGCCCATCAGGGCGAGAGCGGTGAGAACGCGCTTCGACTTCTTCATGACCGGCTCAACGAGCGATGCGCACCGTGGTCACCCGGCGCCGTCGCCCGGAGCGCGGGCTCGGTCGCCCGTACGAACGGAAGGAGCCCGTTCCCGTTCGGAAGGAGCCCGACCACGTTCGCCGCGGAATGCGCGACACTGGAGGGTCTGCGTCAATCCAGCCTGTCAGCCAGTGGAGGGCTTCCCCGCGTGAACGACGGACCGCTCATCGTCCAGAGTGACAAAACTCTTCTCCTGGAGATCGATCACCCCAAGGCCGCCGAGTGCCGCCGCGTCATCGCGCCGTTCGCCGAGTTGGAGCGCGCCCCCGAGCACGTGCACACGTACCGGGTGACTCCGCTCGGGCTGTGGAACGCGCGGGCGGCGGGGCACGACGCTGAGCAGGTGGTCGACGCCCTGGTGACGTACTCGCGCTACCCGGTGCCGCACGCGCTGCTGGTGGACGTGGCGGACACCATGGGCCGCTACGGGCGGCTCCAGCTGCTCAAGCACCCGACGCACGGGCTGGTGCTCGCCACCACCGACCGGCCGGTGCTGGAGGAGGTGCTGCGCTCCAAGAAGATCGCGCCGCTGGTCGGCGCCCGGGTCGACCCGGACACGGTGGTGGTGCACCCCTCCGAGCGCGGCCAGATCAAGCAGGTGCTGCTCAAGCTCGGCTGGCCGGCCGAGGACTTCGCCGGGTACGTGGACGGCGAGGCGCACCCGATCGAGCTGGACGAGGACGGCTGGCGGCTGCGCCCGTACCAGGCGCAGGCCGTCGAGGGCTTCTGGCACGGCGGCTCGGGCGTCGTGGTGCTGCCCTGCGGCGCCGGCAAGACGCTGGTCGGCGCGGCCGCGATGGCGCACGCCAAGTCGACGACGCTGATCCTGGTCACCAACACCGTCTCGGCCCGCCAGTGGAAGCACGAGCTGGTCAAGCGCACCTCGCTCACCGAGGAGGAGATCGGCGAGTACAGCGGGACGCGCAAGGAGATCCGCCCGGTCACCATCGCCACCTACCAGGTGATGACCACCAAGCGGAAGGGCGCCTACGCGCACCTGGAGCTGTTCGACGCCCGCAACTGGGGCCTGGTGGTCTACGACGAGGTGCACCTGCTGCCGGCGCCGGTGTTCAAGTTCACCGCCGACCTCCAGGCCCGCCGCCGCCTGGGCCTGACCGCGACGCTGGTGCGCGAGGACGGCCGCGAGGGCGACGTGTTCAGCCTGATCGGGCCCAAGCGCTTCGACGCGCCGTGGAAGGAGATCGAGGCACAGGGCTACATCGCGCCCGCCGACTGCTGCGAGGTGCGGGTCACCCTGACCGACTCGGAGCGCCTGGCGTACGCCACCGCCGAGCCCGAGGAGCGCTACCGCTTCTGCGCCACCACGGCGACCAAGCGGCGGGTGGTGGAGGCGCTGGTGAAGAAGCACGAGAAGGACCAGACGCTGGTCATCGGCCAGTACATCGACCAGCTGGACGAGCTCGGCGAGGTGCTGGACGCGCCCGTGATCAAGGGCGAGACCAGCAACGCCCAGCGCGAGAAGCTCTTCGAGGCGTTCCGCAACAAGGAGATCGGCGTCCTGGTGGTCTCCAAGGTCGCGAACTTCTCGATCGACCTGCCCGAGGCCACCGTGGCCATCCAGGTCTCCGGGACGTTCGGCTCCCGCCAGGAGGAGGCCCAGCGCCTGGGCCGCGTCCTGCGTCCGAAGGCGGACGGCCACTCGGCGCACTTCTACTCGGTGGTCGCCCGGGACACCGTGGACCAGGACTTCGCCGCCCACCGGCAGCGCTTCCTGGCCGAGCAGGGCTACGCGTACCGCATCATCGACGCGGACGACGTGCTGTAGGACGTGCGGTAGGACACGCCCCGGTACCGGACACCGTCGCGCCCGAGGAGGACCACGCGCGCGGCGGTGCCCGGGGCGGCGCCGCCGTCGCGCACGTCCTCCGGGCCGTACGGGGGCCGGGACCCGCGGGCCCGGGACCTGCGGGGCTGGGACCTGCGGGGCTGGAACCCCGGGGCGCCCGGGTCTAGGATCGTCCGTCTGCCCCCTCCCGAACCGTGGTACCCGCTGAAGTCGCGCGGGCAGCCGGGGGAGGCGCCGACCGCACGGCAACCGGTCGGCCGTACCCACCGTGAGCTCCATCGATCCGCTGCGCCCGCTTCCGGCGCAGCCGGGAAGGTTCGCTGTGCCCGCCACCCCCACCACCGACCCCCTCCAGCGCGAACGCGACCACCTGGCCGCGTCCCGGTCCGCGCTGCGAGCGATGCGCGAGGACGTCCAGTCGCTGGACCTGCGCGACGTGACCGGCACCTGGGTGTCCGCCGCCGTCCTCCAGAACCAGATCGAGGCCCGGATCGCCGCCCTCGCCGACCTCTCGCACACCCCGCTGTTCTTCGGCCGCCTGGACTACCTGCACACGATCAGCGAGGAGCTGAGCGAAGGAGGCGGCGGGGAGAGCTTCTACATCGGGCGCCGGCACGTCCACGACGCCGACGGCGACCCGATGGTGATCGACTGGCGCGCGCCGGTCTCCCAGCCGTTCTACCGGGCCAGCCGCACCGAGCCGCTGGACGTCGAACGCCGCCGCCGCTTCGGCTACACCGGCGGCGAGCTCACCGCCTACGAGGACGAGCACCTGAGCGACCCGGCGGAGGCGGACACCGCCTCCGCCCTGCTCGCCGCCGAGATCGAGAAGCCCCGCGTCGGCCCGATGCGCGACATCGTCGCCACCATCCAGCCCGAGCAGGACGAGATCGTCCGCTCCGACGTGACGGGCACCATCTGCGTCCAGGGCGCCCCCGGCACCGGGAAGACGGCCGTGGGCCTGCACCGCGTCGCGTACCTGCTCTACGCGCACCGCGAGCGCCTCGCCCGGACGGGCACGCTGGTGATCGGGCCGAACAACGCCTTCCTCTCCTACATCGAGCAGGTGCTCCCGGCCCTGGGCGAGCTGGACGTCAACCAGGCGACCGTGCAGCAGCTGGTCGGGCACGTCGAGGTGCGCGGCGAGGACGACCCGCGGGCGGCCCGGCTGAAGGGCGACGCCCGGATGGCCGAGGTGCTGCGCCGGGCGGTGCGCGCGGGCATCACGCTGCCCACCGAGCCCTGCGTGGTGGTCCGCGGCTCCCGCCGCTGGCGCGTCCAGGTGCACGAACTCACCGCGATCATCGAGGAGTTGAAGAGCCGCGAGGTGCGCTACGGCGCCGCCAGGGACGCCCTGCCACAGCGGATCGCGCACACCGTGCTGCTGAAGATGGAACAGTCCGGCGAGGCCCCCGACGACCGGGTGCAGGACGCGGTGGCCCGCAACCCCGCGGTCAAGGCGGTGGCCAAGGAGTGCTGGCCGGCGGTCGACCCGGCGAAGCTGGTGCTGCGACTGCTCTCCGACCCGGAGTTCCTGGCCGCCTGCGCGGAGGGCGTGCTGACCCCGGAGGAGCAGCAGGCGGTGCTGTGGCCCAAGCCGGGCCGCTCGGTGAAGACGGCCCGCTGGACGCAGGCCGACGCCGTCCTGGTCGACGAGGCGACGGACCTGGTGCAGCGCACCCCCTCGCTCGGGCACGTGGTGCTGGACGAGGCGCAGGACCTCTCCCCGATGCAGTACCGCGCGGTCGGCCGGCGCTGCACGACCGGCTCGGCGACCGTCCTCGGCGACCTCGCCCAGGGCACCACCCCGTGGGCGACGGCGAGCTGGCCGGACGCGCTGCGCCACCTGGGCAAGCCGGACGCCCACGTCGAGGAGCTGACCAAGGGCTTCCGGGTGCCGGAGGAGGTCATCGCGTACGCCTCCCGGCTGCTCCCGGCGATCGCCCCGGGCCTGGCCCCGGCGACCTCCGTCCGCGACGCCCCCGGCTCGCTGACGATCCGCCGCCTCCCGGACGCGGAGGCCGTGCCCGCCGTCGTGGCGGCCTGCCGCGAGGCGCTGGAGCACGAGGGCTCGACCGGGCTGATCGCCGCCGACGCCCGGATCCCGCTGCTCGCCGAGGCGCTGACCGCGGCCGGCCTGCCGTACCTGTCCCCCGGCGCCGAGACCAGCGCCGAGGCCCGGCTGACGCTCGTGCCGGCCTCGCTGGCCAAGGGTCTGGAGTACGACTACGTGGTGCTGGACGAGCCGGCCGCGGTGATCGCGGGCGAGCCGGACGAGCGGACCGGCCTGCGGCGGCTGTACGTGGCGCTCACCCGTGCCGTCTCCGGCCTGACGGTGCTGCACGGCGAACCGCTGCCCGCGCAGCTGCGCTGAGGAACCGAGCGGCGGGGGCCGGCCCCACCGGGACCGGCCCCCGCCCTCCGCGCACGCTCAGGCGTCGATCAGGGCCCGCCACTCGGCGACCTTGGCCGCGTCCACCGGCGTCCGCCAGCCGTCGACCCGCACCGCACCGCCGACGTGGAAGCCGTCGAAGCCCTCGGCCCGCAGCCCCTTCAGGTGTTCGGCCCGCAGGCCGCCGCCGATCAGGATCCGCTGCCCGTACCCGGGCTCGCCCGCGCGGGCCTGCTCCGCCAGCAGCACCTCGTACCCGGCGTCGACGCCGGCAGGCGCGCCCGAGGTGAGGAAGGTGTCCAGCCCGGGCAGCGCGCCGACGGCGGCCCGCAGGGCGGCCCGGTCGGCGCTGTGGTCGATCGCCCGGTGGAAGGTCCAGCGGCAGCCGGCCACCGCCTCGGCGACGGCGGCGGTGGCGGCCAGGTCGACGGTGCCGTCGGCGTGGAGGAAGCCGAAGACGAACTCCTCGGCGCCCTCGGCCCGCAACGCGGCGGCCCGGGCGGCCAGTTCGTCCAGGCCGCCGGGCGCGAAGCCGTCCCGGACCCGGAGCATGACGCGCAGCGGGATGTCGACGGCGGCCCGGATCCGGGCGAAGTCCTCGACGGACGGGGTGAGCCCGTCCGCGGCCATGTCGGTGACCAGTTCGAGCCGGTCGGCGCCGCCCGACTCGGCAGCCTGGGCGTCCTGGGGCGTCAGCGCGATGACTTCGAAAATTGGTCTAGACATATCAGTAGGTTGCCACATCCGGCCGGGCCCGGCGAGCACTTCGCCCCGCCCCCCGGGTCACGCCAGGCTGCGCCCCTTCCCGGAGTCCCCGCCGAACCATCCGCCGAACCGTCCGCCGGGCCCGTCGCCGGCCCCGATCCGGCGCATCGCCACCGCGGCCGCCACCAGGAGCAGCAGCACCGGCGCCGCCATCGGCAGCACGTGCCAGAACCCGCGGCCCTCGCGCCAGATGTTGAACAGGCCCGCGAACATCGTCAGCGACAGCACCGCGACCCCGACGGCCGCCGGCAGCACCCGGCCGCGCAGCGCGGTGAAGGTCAGCAGCAGCGGCCCGATCAGCAGCGCCGCGAACCACTGCATGTCCAGCGGGAAGGTGGAGTCGCCCCAGTGCTGGAGCGCCACCAGCAGCCCGCCCCCGAGGACCGAGGCCAGCGCCAGCCCGCCGGAACGCCAGGAGGCCCTGGGCAGCAACTCCGTCGGCGCCGCGGCCAGCAGCAGCGCCCCCAACACGAACGGCATGGTGGCCACGCTGCTGTCCCCCACCCCCCAGAGGTCGAATTCCGGCGGCAGCACGACGGCCTGCGCCAGCACGAACAGCGCGGAGACGGCCTGGAGCAGCGAGATGACCCGCACCGCCGTCCAGCGCCCCGTCACGACGGCCACCGCGAGCAGCAGCGCGATCACCGGCGGCGCGATGGTCAGCGCGTACGTGGTGTACGAGGGGTCCCAGGTCAGCCGGCGGGCGGCCCGCTCCGCATCGCTCACCCACGGCACCAGCGCCGCACCGGCCAGCGCCCCGGCGACCATCGGCGCGGCCAGCGCGAGCACCCGCCCGGCCAGCGAGGAGCCGGTCAGCCCGAGCCGCACCCGCAGCCCGTACGCGGCCAGGTCGAACGCCTCACGGGCGACGGCCGAGCGGCCCGCCTCCGCCGTGGTGTCGGCGAACACCGCGGCCAGTTCCTCGCCGCGCTCCCGGCGGTAGCGGGGCGGGTAGAACTGCAGCGCCGCCCGCAGCGCGGTCGAAGGCGCCCCCATCGTCGGTGTGGTCATGGTCATGCGAAGAACCCCCTCATCATCGACTTCCCCTCCGGCTCCGGCTTGCCCTGGAGCGCCGACCAGACGTTCGCGAGACGGCGCTCCGCCTCGGTGGCGACGGCCCGCAGCCGCTCCGCCTCGGAGGCCAGCGCCTCCCGGCCGACGCTGGTCAGCGCGTAGCTGCGCCGCGCCCGCCCGTCCACGACCTCCTCCGCGGCGACCTCGATCAGCCCCTGCTGGAGCAGGCGGTCGAGGGCGCCGTACAGGGTGCCGGTGCGCATCTTGACCCGGCCCTCGGAGATGGCGGCGATCTCCTGGATGAGGGCGTAGCCGTGTCTCGGGGCGTCCGCCAGAGCGGTGAGCAGCAGCAGCGTCGGCTCCTGCATCGAGCGTTCAGTCATACGACTACATATATCGTCAACCTACCTATAGGTCCAGTACTCCCGCCGCCCGGTCCACGACGCGGACCACGAGCGGACTGGGAACGGACCAGGAGCGGGCTGGGAGCGGACCACGAGCGGGCTAGGAGAGCTCCCCCACCGGCGCGACCACCGCGCCCTGCTTGCCGCACACCCAGTGCGGCTCCGGCCCCAGCTCCGGCTCCACGCCGAGCGCGTGCGGGTCCCCGTCGGCGGCGCAGGCGGTGCACAGCGGCCAGCGCCCGTACGCCTCCAGCAGCGCGTCCTGGACGTCCTGGGCGACCAGCCCGAGCACGTACCCGGTGCCGTCCGGCCACTGCTCCAACCACCAGCGGCGGTGCGTCACGGCCTGCTCCACCAGGGAGACGACGGCGGCGTCCGCCACGTCCCGCGAGGTGAGGTCGGCCAGGATCAGCGCCCGCGCGTTGTACAGCGCGGTCTCGATGTCGTCGGAAGCCATCTGTCCATTCTCCGGTAGAACGCCGTGTGGGCGGCCCCCCGAAGGGGACCGCCCACACGATCAGGAACCAGCCGATCCGATCGGTGCGATCAGGATCAGAAGTCCATGTCACCGCCCGGCATGCCGCCGCCGGCGGCCGCAGCGGCCTTCTCCGGCTTGTCGGCGATGACGGCCTCGGTGGTGAGGAACAGCGCCGCGATGGAGGCGGCGTTCTGCAGCGCGGAGCGGGTCACCTTGGCCGGGTCGATGATGCCCTCGGCGATCAGGTCGACGTAGGTGTTGGTGGCCGCGTTCAGGCCGTGACCGGCGGGGAGGTTGCGCACCTTCTCCACCACGACGCCACCCTCCAGGCCGGCGTTGGTCGCGATCTGCTTGATCGGGGCCTCCAGCGCGACCTTGACGATGTTGGCACCGGTGGCCTCGTCGCCCTCCAGCTCCAGCTTGTCGAAGGCGACCGAGGCCTGGAGCAGCGCGACGCCACCACCGGCGACGATGCCCTCCTCGACGGCGGCCTTCGCGTTGCGGACGGCGTCCTCGATGCGGTGCTTGCGCTCCTTGAGCTCCACCTCGGTGGCCGCGCCGGCCTTGATGACGGCCACGCCGCCGGCCAGCTTGGCGAGGCGCTCCTGGAGCTTCTCGCGGTCGTAGTCCGAGTCGCTGTTCTCGATCTCGGCGCGGATCTGGTTCACGCGGCCGGCGACCTGCTCGCTGTCACCGCCACCGTCGACGATGGTGGTCTCGTCCTTGGTGATGACCACCTTGCGGGCGGTGCCCAGCAGGTCGATGCCGGCGTTCTCCAGCTTGAGGCCGACCTCCTCGGAGATCACGGTGCCACCGGTGAGGATGGCGATGTCGCCGAGCATGGCCTTGCGGCGGTCGCCGAAGCCCGGGGCCTTGACGGCGACGGACTTGAAGGTGCCGCGGATCTTGTTCACGACCAGGGTCGACAGGGCCTCGCCCTCGACGTCCTCGGCGATGATGACGAGCGGCTTGCCGCTCTGCATGACCTTCTCCAGCAGCGGCAGCAGGTCCTTGACCGAGCCGATCTTGGAGTTGGCGATGAGGATGTAGGGGTCCTCGAAGGTCGCCTCCATGCGCTCCAGGTCGGTCGCGAAGTAGGCGGAGATGTAGCCCTTGTCGAAGCGCATGCCCTCGGTGAGCTCGAGCTCCAGACCGAAGGTGTTGCTCTCCTCGACGGTGATGACGCCTTCCTTGCCGACCTTGTCCATGGCCTCGGCGATGAGCTCGCCGATCTGGGTGTCGGCGGCCGAGATGGAGGCGGTGGAGGCGATCTGCTCCTTGGTCTCCACGTCCTTGGCCTGGGCCAGCAGCTGGTCGGAGACGGCGGCGACGGCCTTCTCGATGCCGCGCTTCAGGGCCATCGGGTTGGCGCCGGCGGCGACGTTGCGCAGACCCTCGCGAACCAGGGCCTGGGCGAGCACGGTGGCGGTGGTGGTGCCGTCACCCGCGACGTCGTCGGTCTTCTTGGCGACCTCCTTGACGAGCTCCGCGCCGATCTTCTCGTAGGGGTCCTCGAGCTCGATCTCCTTGGCGATGGAGACACCGTCGTTGGTGATCGTGGGGGCGCCCCACTTCTTCTCCAGCACGACGTTGCGACCCTTGGGGCCGAGCGTGACCTTCACTGCGTCGGCGAGCTGGTTCATGCCACGCTCAAGGCCGCGGCGAGCTTCCTCATCAAAGGCGATGATCTTGGCCATCAGAAGTGGTCCTCCGGGACACGGTCGACTGCTCGGACCAAGGGGTGCCCGCGACGGACGGCCCTGGTGTGCGGGGGTCCTTTCCCCTACCGCTCCCGGGGGCCTCACCGACCCGGTCCGCTGTCACTCTCACGCTGTGAGTGCTAACGCCAATAATTAGCACTCGGGGTGGTCGAGTGCAAGCCCAATCGCGATCCCGCGAGCCGCCCGGGGCGCTCCCGCCGACCCGCGCAACTCCCCGCCGGGGAACGCCGACGGGCCCGTACGACGCGTGTCGCACGGGCCCGTCGAGAAGCGAGTGGTCACCAGCCGTGGGCCGCGCCGAGCTCCTGGGGTCGGAAGGGGGTCACACCGCGGCGCGGACCATGTCCGCCTGCGGGCCCTTCTGTCCCTGGGAGATCTCGAACTCGACCCGCTGGCCCTCCTCGAGGGTGCGGTAGCCGTCCATCTGGATCGCGCTGTAGTGGACGAAGACGTCCGCACCACCGTCGACCGCGATGAAGCCGTAGCCCTTCTCCGCGTTGAACCACTTGACGGTGCCCTGAGCCATTCCGAACTCCCCTAGTGCTGTGCTGGCCCTTCACGCGCCCGCAGGTCGCGGGCCCGGGTCTGGTTTGAAGGCCGGCCCGGGGAACCCCCCCTGGGCGCAGCCGTGCACGCCGCAACCCTCCGCCGGGGGTGCCTGACGGCGCCCTGTGAGCGGGTGATTACGTCGACCGCGGCTGAATGTATCCGGATCGACGCCCTCTGCAACAGGGTCAGCTGCGGGGAATTCCGGCACCACGCCAAGGGGCAGGACGGGCCAAAGCGGGAGGAATTCGGCATTTCACGCCGGACATAGCGGACGGATTACTGCAAATCCCCGCGGGAATTCTGACATCTGCCTGACATGTTTCACGGCCCAGGCACCCGACCGGTCTCAGCGGCCGGACGACCGTCCGGCGATTCGCGGGTGATTCGCGGGTGAGGATGAGGGGAAGCCCTGTTCCCAACCGAGCCACACTCTACTCCGACTTGACCCCGCCATATTCCCGCCGAAATGCGGCCGGCCGCCCGTGCGTACGGAGAACGGAATTCCGTACGCGCGGACGGCCGGTCGGACGAGCGGCTCGGGCGGGGTGCCCGGATCGGGGCGCGGCTCAGCAGCCGCCGGCCACCGCCGGGATGATCGAGACGCTGGCGCCGTCCGCGATCCCGGTCGCCAGGCCCTCGGCGAAGCGCACGTCGTCGTCGTTCACGTAGACGTTGACGAAGCGGCGCAGCTTGCCGGCGTCGTCCAGGATGCGGGCGGCGATCCCCGCGTGGTTCTTCTCCAGGTCGGCGATGACCTCGCCCAGGGTGGCGCCCTCGGCGGCCACCTCGGCGGCGCCGCCGGTGTAGGTGCGCAGGATGGTGGGGATACGGACGTTGGCGCTCATGGTTCTCCTAGCGGACAGGGCCCAGCGGGGTGGGGGGATTCAGGCGGACGCGAGGCCGGCGTCGTGGAAGGACGCCAGGGTCGGGCGGATGACGGCGGTCATCCCGGCCCCGGCGACGGCGTCCAGGGTCTTCAGGCCGTCGCCGGTGTTGATCGCGACGGTCTCCTTGGCCGGGTCCAGCTGGCCGGTCTCCACCAGCTTCTTCAGCACGCCGACGGTCACCCCGCCCGCGGTCTCGGCGAAGACGCCCTCGGTCCGGGCCAGCAGCCGGATCGCGTCCACCACCTCGGCGTCGGTGACGTCCTCGACCGCGCCGCCGGTGCGCCGGGCGATGTCCAGCACGTACGGGCCGTCCGCCGGGTTGCCGATCGCCAGCGACTTGGCGATGGTGTCCGGCTTGACCGGGCGGATCACGTCCTGGCCGGCCTTGAACGCCGCCGACACCGGGGAGCAGCCCGCCGCCTGGGCGCCGAAGACCTTGTACGGCCGGTCCTCGACCAGGCCGAGCCTGATCAGCTCCTGCAGCCCCTTGTCGATCTTGGTCAGCTGGGAGCCGGAGGCGATCGGGATGACGATCTGCTCCGGCAGCCGCCAGCCGAGCTGCTCGCAGATCTCGTACGCCAGCGTCTTGGAGCCCTCGCCGTAGTAGGGGCGCAGGTTGACGTTGACGAAGCCCCAGCCCTCGCCGGCCGGGTCGCCGATCAGCTCCGAGCAGAAGCGGTTCACGTCGTCGTAGTTGCCCTCGATGCCGACCAGCTCGCCGCCGTACACCCCGGCCATGACGACCTTGCCCTGCTCCAGGTCGTGCGGGATGAACACGCAGGACTTGAAGCCGGCCCGGGCAGCCGCCGCGCCCACCGCGCCGGCCAGGTTGCCGGTGGAGGAGCAGGAGAGCGTCGTGAAGTCGAAGGCCCGCGCGGCCTCGATGGCGCAGGCCACCACGCGGTCCTTGAACGAGTGGGTCGGGTTGCCCGAGTCGTCCTTGATGTGCAGCTGCGCGGTGAAGCCCAGCTCGCGGCCCAGGTTGTCCGCCTTGACCAGCGGGGTCCAGCCGGGGTTCAGGTTGGGCTTGGTGGCGACGTCGGCCGGGACGGGCAGCAGCGGCGCGTAGCGCCAGATCGAGCTCGGGCCGGCCTCGATCCGGCGGCGCAGCGCCTCGGCGTCCTCGCTGCCGAAGTCGTACGCGATCTCCAGCGGGCCGAAGCACTCCAGGCAGGCGAAGCTCGGACCGAGCGGGAAGCGGGTGCCGCACTCCCGACAGGACAGCGCGGTGGCGGGGCCGAGGTCCACGGATGCGGGTGCGACAGTGTCGATAGCCATGATGGCGGAGGCCTCTCTCCTCATCTTCCCCGTGGCACGGTCGCGCCACAGGCCGGAATTGGCACCTGTCCCGCCGGGGCCTGTCGACAGACAGCCGCGCGAGAAGGTTGCCGGGACGTCAACGGGCCGTTCCCTCAGTCCCTCTGGATGAGCTTGTGAAATTGTGGTGGTGCTCAACGGCGACCCCGGCGTGCAAAGGTCCGGCCGCTGTACGAAGACTGTATCCGAAGGCGTCAACCCCGAACGGGATCGTCCGCCACGCGAGATGGCGCGTCCCACCGACCCCGCCGAGGAGAGTCCCGTGCCCGCCGAACCGACCCCCGCGCTGCTCCCGCAGGCGGCGTCCTGGCTGCGCCGCCGCTCGTGGAGCGCGGTCGACCGGCCGGTGCACGCCCTGCTGGAGGCCAAGCGCCGGACCGGCCACACGGTCAGCGTGGTGCTGCCCGCGCTGGACGAGGAGGCCACCGTCGGCGACATCGTCCGCACCATCCGCCGCGAGCTGATGGAGCGCCTCCCGCTGGTCGACGAACTCGTCGTGGTCGACTCCGGCTCGGCCGACGCCACCGCCGCCGTCGCGGCCCGGGCCGGCGCCCGGGTGGAGTACCGCGACGCGATCCTGCCCCGGCTGCCCGCCGTCCCCGGCAAGGGCGAGGTGCTCTGGCGCTCGCTGCTGGTCACCCGCGGCGACATCGTCTGCTTCGTCGACGCCGACCTGCGCGAGTTCGACCCGGCCTTCGTCTCCGGCATCCTCGGCCCGCTGCTGACCGAACCGGACATCCAGCTGGTCAAGGCCATGTACGACCGGCCGCTGGAGACCGAGGGCGCGGTGGTCCCGGCCGGCGGCGGCCGGGTCACCGAACTGGTCGCCCGCCCGCTGCTCAACCTGCACTGGCCGGAACTCGCCGGTTTCGTCCAGCCGCTCGGCGGCGAGTACGCGGCCCGCCGCGCGCTGCTCGAACGGCTCCCCTTCCCCACCGGCTACGGCGTCGAACTCGGCCTGCTGGTCGACGCGCTGGAGACGGTCGGGCTGGACGCCCTGGCCCAGGTGGACGTCGGCGTCCGGCACCACCGGCACCAGGACGGCCAGGCCCTCGGCCGGATGGCCGCCACCATCTACCGCACCGCCCTCGAACGCCTCGACCGCACCCACCGGCTGAAGGCCTCGGCCGACCTGGTCCACCCGCTGCTGACCCAGTTCACCCGCGACCCGCAGAGCCGGGAGTTCACCGCCCACACCCACCCGGTGACCGCCCTGGAACGCCCGCCCATGCACACCGTGCCCGAGTACGCGACCCGACACTGAACACCCACCGAAAGGGTTTGCCGCTCCGGAGCCCCGGCAACGTACCAACCATGGGCGATCTCACGACCGAACGTTCGAGTGCGACCGGCACCGCCCCCGTCCTGGTGGCCTCCAATCGGGGACCGGTGTCGTTCGGCACCGCGGACGACGGCACGCTGACCCTCCGCCGCGGCGGCGGAGGCCTGGTCTCCGGCCTCTCCGCCATCGACGACCCCGACGCCGTCTGGGTCTGCGCCGCCCTCGGCGCGGCCGACCGGCAGGCCGCCAGAGGGGCCCCGGACGGCCGCCTCGACCTCGCCGGGCACGACGTGGGCGGCCAGGCCGTCCGCATGCTGGACATCGATCCCGACACCTTCGCCCGCGCCTACAACGGCGTCGCCAACTCCACCCTCTGGTTCGTCCACCACCTGCTCTACGCCACCCCCACCGCCCCCGCCTTCGACGCCGGGTTCCGCACCGAGTGGGCCGCCTACCGCGCCTACAACGCCGCCTTCGCCGAGGCGCTGGCCGCCGAGGCCGCCCCCGGGGCCGCCGTGCTGGTCCAGGACTACCACCTCTCGCTGACCCCTGCCCTGCTCCGCGCCGCCCGCCCCGACCTGCGGATCGGCCACTTCTCGCACACCCCGTGGGCCCCGCCCGAGTACTTCCGGCTGCTTCCCGACGACGTCGCCGAGGCCGTCCTCACCGGCATCCTGGGCGCCGACCGGGCCGGCTTCCTGACCCGCCGCTGGGCGCTGGCCTTCGCCGACTGCTGCGCCGACCTGCTCGGTGCCGAGGTCGACCGGGACGCCATGACCGTCACCCACGCCGGCCGCACCACCCGGCTCGGCGTGCACGCGCTCGGCGCCGACGCCGACTTCCTGCGCGAGCGCTCCCACCGCCCGGACGTCGACGAACGCCTCGACGCCCTCCGCGAGGCCGTCGGCGGGCGGCGCACCATCGTCCGGGTCGACCGCACCGAGCTGAGCAAGAACATCGTCCGCGGCCTCCAGGCCTACCGGCACCTGCTGCGCACCCGCCCCGAATGGCACGACCGGGTGGTGCACATCGCCTTCGCCTACCCCTCGCGCACCGACCTCGCCGAGTACCGCGCCTACACCGCGCAGGTCCAACGGCTCGCCGAGGACATCAACGCCGAGTTCGCCACCCCTGCCTGGCAGCCGCTGATCCTGCACGTCGACGACGACTTCCCGCGTTCCCTGGCCGCCTACCGGCTCGCCGACGTGGCCCTGGTCAACCCGATCCGGGACGGCATGAACCTGGTCGCCAAGGAGGTTCCGGTGGTGTCCGACCACGGCTGCGCCCTGGTGCTCTCCCGCGAGGCCGGCGCGCACGCCGAACTCGCCGAGGACGCGCTCACCGTCAACCCGTACGACATCATCGCCACCGCCGACGCCCTGCACGCCGGCCTCACCATGCCCGAGGGGGAGCGCGCCGACCGCACCAAGCGCCTCGCGGCGGCGGCCACCGCGCTGCCCCCGCAGCAGTGGTTCCTCGACCAGCTCAACGCGCTGTGAACCAGCTCAACGCGCTGTGAACCGGCTCAACGCGCTCTGAGCCCGCTCAACGCGCCGTCGCCCGGCTCAGACCGCTCCGACGGCCGCGCCCAGCGCCGCGAGCAGCTCCACCACGCCGGCCGGGCCCGGGACCACCAGGTCGGCCCGGTCGGCGAGTTCACGCACCGGCGCGTCCCCCACCGCGCCGCTGCACACCAGCAGCCCCGCCACCCCCTCGCCGCGCAGCTTCTCCACCGCCGCGAAGGCCGCCACGTCCCCCAGGTCGTCCCCCGCGTACAGCACCGAACCTGCCCCGCACTCGCGCAGGAAACCGGTCAGCGCCGCGCCCTTGTCCACCCCCGGCGGCCGTAGCTCCAGCACCAGCCGCCCGGGCTCCACCACCAGCCCGTGCCCGGCCGCCAGCTCGCCGACCGGCGCCCGCAGCAGCTCCAGCGTCTCCTCGGGCGCCGCCGTGCGCCGGGTGTGCACCGCCAGCGAGCGCCCCTTGTCCTCCAGCCACGTCCCCTCGGGCGCCCCCGCCGCCGCCAGCAGGCCAGGCAGCGCCGCCCGCGCCCCGGCCACCCCGGGGTGCACCGGCGGCGCGGTCACCTCGCCGCCCTCCCAGCGCTCGGCGCCGTAGTGCCCCAGCACCACGACCCCGGGCAGCCCGTCCAGGCCGCCGTACTCCGCCGCCAGCGCGGCCGGCCGACCCGTCACCACCACCACGGCCCGCACCGCCGGCACCAGCGCCCGCAGCGCGGCCGCCGCCCCCGGATGTGCCCGCGCCCGATCGGGATCCGCCACGATCGGCGCCAGCGTCCCGTCGAAGTCCAGCGCGATCACCGCCTCGCCCGGCGCCGCCAGGATCGCCCGCAGCCCGTCCCGCCCGGCAGCCGTGACCGGCGCCCACTTCTCGTCAAAGCCCATGCCCGAGCCCTACCCCGCGGCCCCGTCCCGCTACCGTGCCGCCCGCCGGGCCTCCCGGATCCGGCGCAGCCGGTTCACCAGGACAGGGGCGTGCGCCAGGGCCTCCGGCCGGTCCAGCAGCGCGTTCAGCAGCTGGTAGTACCGGGTGGAGGAGAGCCCCAGCTCCTCCCGGATCGCCCGTTCCTTGGCCCCGGCCGTCCGCCACTGCCGCCCCTCCAGGGCCAGCACCGCCACGTCCCGCTCACTCAGCTCGCCCACCAGGACACCTCCGCCATCACTACGGAGTGTCATTCTCCCGCGTGAGCCGGACACACTGTGCGCCCTCCGGCACCCGGCCGCCCCGGCTAGCGTCGGCGGTATGACCACGCCCAGCTTCGCCGTGCACATCCCCACCGCCGACCTCGAACCCGATCCGCTCGACCCGGCCCAGATCGTCTCCGGCACCCCGGAGGTCTCCGGCCTGGTCCTCGCCGAGTCCCCCGACGGCCGCCAGCTGCGCGGCATCTGGCAGATCACCCCCGGCGTGGTCACCGACGTGGAGGCCGACGAGTTGTTCGTGGTGCTCAGCGGCCGGGCCACCATCGAGGTCGAGGGCGGCCCGACCCTGGAGGTCGGCCCGGGCGACTGCGTCGTGCTGCGCGAGGGCGACCGGACCACCTGGACGGTCCACGAGACGCTCCGCAAGGCCTACGCCATCACGCTCCCCTGACGAGCCCGCCCCTGACGCCCCCGCCCCTGGAGGGCACCCCGGCCCGGGTTCACTTGCGGACCCGGGCCGCCTCCTTGACCGCCGCGTCCTGCAGCCCGGCGAGCGCCTGCTTCGGGTCGCCGGTGACGGCCTGCCCGATCCCGGCCTTGATCCGGTTGCTGACGTCGCCCCAGGCCGGGTCCCCGAACGGGTAGAAGCTGGCGTTGGTCAGCCCGACCGCGAACTGCTTGAGGTCCTCGTGCTTCGGGTCGGACGTCATCTGGTTGAACGCGTCCTGGGTGACCGGCAGCAGGTTGTACTGCTCGTCGAACTTCAGCTGGAACTCGCGGGAGTAGGCGAAGGACAGGAACTTCTTGATCTCGTTCTTGTGCCCGTTGGCCTTGAACGCCATCATCCAGTCCGCGACGCCGAGGCTGCCGGTCTTGCCCACGCCGTCCTTCTTGGGGATCGGCGCCGTCCCGAAGTCGATCTTCCCGGCGGTGGCCATCCGCAGCAGCGTCGGGTGCCCGTTCAGCATCGCGACCTTCCCGGCCGCGAAGTCCTGGAAGACCGGGGTGCGGTTCATCTTGCCCGGGTCCGGATAGGTCAGCCCGGTGGCCACCAGGTTGTTCTTCAGCCAGCTGAAGGTGGCCTGGTTCTGGGCGCTGTCGATGGTGTAGTTGCCGACGTCGTCGGAGAGGCTGCCGCCGCCGCTCAGCGTCCACAGCATGGACTCGGCCGGCGCCTCCTCCGGCCCGAGCGGCAGCCCGTACGGGGTCACGCCCGGCACCTTGGCCTTGATCTTCTCGGCGTCCTGGCGCAGTTCGTTCCAGGTGGCCGGCGGCTGGGTGATGCCGGCCTGGCGGAAGACCGCCTTGTTGTAGAAGAGCACCCGGGAGGAGGAGACGAACGGGATGCCGTACTGGGTGCCGAGCACCTGCCCGGCGTGCGCGAAGGTGTCCAGGAAATTGGCCTGGGTGTCCATCGAGAGCACGTCGGCGGCCGGGTACAGCCGGTCCGCCGCGACCTGGTCGGCGAAGCCGCCGGTCTGCAGCAGGTCGGGGGACTTGCCGGCCGCGATCATGTCGTCGACCTTCTTGCCGATGTCGGTCCAGCTGTCCACCTCGACGTCGACCTTGATGCCGGGGTTGGCGGCCTCGAAGCCGCGCGCGATCTCGTCCCAGTACAGCTTGGAGCTGGTGTCGGCGCTCTCCCCGTAGTCGGCGGCGACCAGCTTGAGGGTGACCGGCCCGTCCTCCTGCCCGCCGCAGGCGCTGACGGCGGTGAGTACCAGTGCTCCGGCCAGCGCGGTGCCGAGGACGCGGGTGGGAACGTGGGCGCGCCTGTTCAACGCGGGTACCGCCTTCAGGGGAGAACTGCGACCGGACGGGGGAATCCGGGAGGGGGGAGGCGCAACACTGCCAAACCCACCGGGCAGTGGTCCACACCACTGTGCCGAGCCCGCCGAGTAGTTATCGAAGTGCGGACGTCATTGCACGATGCGCAACAGAAGGTGAACGGAAGGCGCCCGGCGCAAAGCCGCTCACACTGCCCCCATCTGCGACAAAGCTCACCTACTTTGGACCAGACCAATCCGACAACTGGACTAGACCTCTTCTACCCGACCAAGGGAAACTGTCCTCCGTGAAGCACGTCATCGCACTCGATGTAGGCGGCACCGGCATGAAGGCCGCGCTGCTCGCCCAGGACGGCTCCGTGCTGTTCGAAGCACGCCGACCGACCGGGCGGGAGCACGGCACGGACGCCGTGGTCACCGCCATCCTCGACTTCGCCGCCGACCTGGCGGACGAGGGCCGGGGCCGCTTCGGCGTCGCCCCGCTCGCGGCCGGCGTCGCCGTCCCCGGCACGATCGACGAGAGGAACGGCATCGCGGTCTACTCGGCCAACCTCGGCTGGCGGGACCTCCCGCTGCGCAAGCTCCTGGGCGAGCGCCTGGCCGGGCCCGACCGCGCCGTCATCCCCGTCGCGCTCGGCCACGACGTGCGCTCGGGCGGCCTGGCCGAGGGCCGGCTCGGCGCCGGCCGGGGCGTCGACCGCTTCCTGTTCATCGCGCTGGGCACCGGCATCGCCGGTGCCATCGGCATCGGCGGCCGGATCGAGGCCGGCGCGCACGGCTACGGCGGCGAGATCGGCCACGTCGTGGTCCGCCCGGGCGGACCGCAGTGCGGCTGCGGCGCCCGCGGCTGCCTGGAGACGCTCGCCTCCGCCTCCGCCGTGTCCCGTGCCTGGGCCGCGGCCAGCGGCGACCCCGACGCCGACGCGGCATCCTGCGCCGCCGCGGTGGACGCCGGGGACGACCGCGCGCTCGCGGTCTGGCAGGGCGCCGTCGACGCCCTCGCCGACGGGATCGTGCTCGCCCAGAGCCTGCTCGACCCGTCCACGGTGATCGTCGGCGGCGGGCTGGCCGAGGCCGGTGACACGCTCTTCGACCCGCTGCGCACGGCGGTCACCGAGCGACTGACCTTCCAGATGCCCCCGAAGGTCGTACCCGCCATGCTCAAAGACACCGCCGCGTCCCTGGGCGCGGGCCTGCTCGCCTGGGATCTGCTCTCCATGGAGGTGACCGCGTGACCACCGCGGACCGTGACCGTACCGCACTGGCCGGCGCCCGGCTGGTCCTGCCCGGCGGCGTCGTCGAGGGCGGCCACCTAGCCGTCGAGGGCGACCGGATCGCCGGCCTCGGAGGCGAGAGCGAGCCCGGCGACCTCGACCTGACCGGGTACACCGTCGTCCCCGGCTTCGTCGA
>NZ_JBFBHW010000052.1:0-24747 GCF_040685395.1 Kitasatospora sp. NPDC088779
GGCGATGAGGTGGTTCCAGACCTGGTGGGTGGGGGCGTGGATGACGGCTTCGTTGACGAGGTCGTAGGTGTGGATGGTGTGGCCTCCTGTTCTTTCCTGGGGTCCTGAGTTTCTGATGGATTGATTTCCCGGGTTCTTGCTTTTCTGCTGTTCTGGTTTATTGGTCTTTGGGTCTGTATTTCTTTTTCTGTGTGCCGCCTGTCGTTCGTCGCTTGCGGACTGCGGACTGCGGATTGCGGTCTGGTCGTCTGGTGATTTGTGCTTGTCGTTTTCGTTGCGTGTCTGCCGTCTGCCGTCTGCCGTCTGCCGTCTGCCGTCTGCCGTCTGCCGTCTGGCGGTTCTGGCCTGTGCCTGTGGTTTTTCCGTGTTTTGTGTCTGTGCTTTTTTGTTGGTGTGTTTCTGTGTGCCTGTGCCTGTGCCAGTGCTTGTGCTCGTGGCCTGTGCTCGGTGCTCGTGGCCTGTGCTCGGTGCTCGTGGCTTGTGCTTGTGCTTGTGTGCCCGCGGCCGGTGGCTCGTGGCCTGTGCGCCTATTCCTGTGCCTGTGTCTGTGTCTGCGTGCGTTACCTGTGTCTGTGTCTGTGTTTGTGTGCGTTACCTGTGTCTGTGTTTCTGTGGGTCTGTTCCTGTGCGTGTTCCTGTGTGTGTTTCTGTTTCTGTTTTTGTGTGTTTGTGTTGTTAGGGGAAGATGTTTTGGCCGGGGGTGAGGGTGTGGGTGGGGTCGTATTTGTGTTTGGTGTTGGTGAGGTTGTTCCATTGGGGGCCGTAGTGGTTTTTCCAGTCGGTGGGGGTCATGTGGGGGATGGCGCCGACGAGGTAGCGTTTGGCGCCGAGGGTGGTGGCGTGGTCGTAGAGGGTGCGGTTGTGGGTGAGTTGGGTGGTGGGGTTGGTGTTGGGGTGGGGGAAGGTGAGGAGGTCGAAGAGGTAGGTGGTGGGTTCGTTGGGGGTGATGGCGTAGGGGTGGGTGATTTTGTTGGTGGGGAAGGGGTAGAAGAGGAGGAGGCCTTGGCCGAGGGTTTCGGGGGTGAGGAGGGGGGTGGCGTAGGTGATGAAGTTGGCGGCTTGGGTGGCGGGGAGGAAGAGGCTGAGCCAGGGTTTGGGTTGGTTCCAGTAGCCGAGGTTTTTGAGGTTTTGGGTCCAGGTGTCGGCGCGGTAGGTGTATTCGCGGTAGGTCTGGTCGGTGATGGTGGTTTGGCCGGGGTCGGGGTTGAGTCCGGTGAGGAGGGGTGTGGGGTTGGGGGGTGTGGTGCCGTTGTAGTAGGTGGCGGTTTCGATTTTGTAGTGGGGGGTGGTGTCGGGTCGGGGGATGATTTCGCCGATTTGGGTGTGGAAGCGGCCGTCGTTGAGGATGGTTTGCTGGTCGGTGAGGTAGGTGGTGAGGTTGTTGTAGTAGAGGTTGAAGACGAGGGCGCGTTGGGGGGCGGGGATGAGTTTGACGGTGGCGCGGATGATGATGCCGAATTGTCCGGCGCCGGCGAGGGCGGCGTGGAAGAGGTCGCGGTTTTTGGTGGGGGTGGCGGTGAGGAGGCGGCCGGTGCCGGTGATGATGTCGATGGATTCGACGGTGTCGGCTTGGAGGCCGTGTTTTTGGACGGTGTTGCCGATGCCGCCGATGCTGATGGTGCCGCCGATGGAGAGGTGGAGGTAGTCGGTGAGGCAGGGTGGGGTGAGGCCTTGGTCGAGGGCGGCGTCGGTGAGTTGGGCCCAGGTGACGCCGGCGTCGACGGTGGCGTTGGTGGGGGTGATGGTGTGGATGCGGTTGAGGGTGCGGGCGTCGATGCTGATGCCGCCGGCGGGGGAGGCCTGGCCGTAGTTGGAGTGTGATTCGAGGTCGTTGTCGGTGCCGCTGCGGCCGTTCATGGCGACTTTGAGGCCGTTGCAGCGGGCGTAGTTGATGATTTTGATGATGTCTTGGTCGGAGCCGGGTTTGAGGACGGCGTGGGGGGTGTTGGTGGTGAGGCGGCCGAAGTCGTGGCTGAATTCGGTGAGGGTGGCGGTGTCGGTGGTGAGGGTGCCGTCGAGGGTGGGGACGGGGGAGAGGTGGCCGTGGGTGGTGGGGGTGTTGGTGGTGGCCCAGGTGCGGGTGGTGGTGTTGTAGGCGGTGATGAGGGCGGTGGTGGCGGTGGTGGTGAGGAGGGTTCGCCTGGTGAGGTTGGGGTTGGGCATGGGGGTCCTGTTCGGGTAGGGGCGGGTGGGGCGGGGTGGGTGTTGGGGTGGTGTGTGTCTGTTCGTGGTGTGGGTGTCTGATGGTGTGATGTTCTGGGGTTGGCGGCCGGGTGGGCGGCCTGGTGGTGGTTAGTGTGTGAGGGCGGGTGCGTGGGTCCCTGAGGTGGTGGGGGCTGTGTGGGTGTTCGGTTGTCGGTTGTGTGTCCGGTTCTGGTCTCCGGTGGGGTGTTCCGGGGGTGTGGGCCGGCCGGGCGGCGGGGTCCGTGGGTGGGCGGGTGCCGCCCGGCCGTGTTGGGTGTGCCTTTGTGGTTGTGCCCGTGTGCCCGTGTGCCTGTGTGCCGGGCAGGGGGGTGGGGGTTAGGGGGTGGTGTGGGTGACGGTGGCGCGTTGGTAGTTGAGGAGGTCGAAGCGGCGGGTCTGGCGGCGGAAGCGGTAGGTGTAGGTGGGCCAGATGGAGGGGTTGTTGCCGTGTTGGTCGGTGTACCAGCTCTGGCAGCCGCCGGTGTTCCAGACGGTGTTCTTCAGGCGGTCGGTGAGGGTCTGGTTGTAGGTGTTCTGGGCTTCGGGGCGGACCTCGACGGAGGTGATGCCGTGGGTGTCGATGGTTTTGAGGGCGTCGATGATGTAGGCGATCTGGGCTTCGATCATGACGGTCTGGGAGGAGTGGCCCAGGGTGGTGTTGGGGCCCAGGAGCATGAAGAGGTTGGGGAAGCCGTGGATGGTGGTGCCGCGGTGGGCTTTCATGCCGTGGGTGTGCCAGGTGTCGCGCAGGGTGGCTCCGTCGCGGCCGTGGATGCGGCGGGCGACGGGGCGGTCGGTGGCGGTGAAGCCGGTGGCGAGGATGATGGTGTCGATGGTGCGGGTGGTGCCGTCGGCGGTGGTGATGTGGGTGGGGCCGATGTCGGTGATGGTGTCGGAGACGATGTCGACGTTGGGTTGCTGGATGGCGGGGTACCAGGTGTTGGAGAAGAGGAGGCGTTTGCAGCCGACGGTGTAGTCGGGGGTGAGGCGCTGGCGCAGGCCGGGGTCGGGGACGGATTTCTTGAGGTGGCCGGCGGCCATGTTCTTCATGCCGGTGGTGCGGCCTGGGCGGGACATGAAGAACGCGACGATCTCGCGGCCGTTCTTGTTGAAGGCGCGGCGGAAGCGCTGGTAGCCGGGTAGGTGGCGCAGCATCCAGGTGTGGCGTGGGGTGTTGGGCTTGTCGGGTTTGTGGGCGACCCAGGGCGGGGTGCGCTGGTAGAGGTCGAGGCGGGCGACCTGGTTCTGGATGGCGGGGACGAACTGGATGGCGGAGGCGCCGGTGCCGATGACGGCGACGTTGCGGCCGGTGAGGTCGTGGTCGTGGCGCCAGCGGGCGGAGTGGAAGAGGGTGCCGGTGAAGGTGGCCAGGCCCGGCAGGTCGGGGACGGCGGGTTCGGAGAGGTAGCCGGTGCCGGTGATGAGGATCTGCGCGGTGTAGCGGCCGTGGGTGGTGTGGATGCGCCAGTGGCGGTGGTCGGTGTCCCAGTGGGCGTCGAGGAGTTCGTGGCCGTAGCGCAGGTGGGGTTCGACGCCGAAGCGGTGGGCGGTGTCCTTGAGGTAGGCGTGGACTTCGGCCTGGGTGGCGAAGGTGGACTTCCACTCCGGGTTGCGGGCGAAGGAGAAGGAGTAGAGGTGGGCCTGGACGTCGCAGGCGCAGCCGGGGTAGGTGTTGTCGCGCCAGGTGCCGCCGAGGTCGGTGGCGCGTTCGAAGACGAGGAAGTCGTCGGTGCCGGTCTGCAGGAGGCGGATCGCGGTGCCCAGGCCGGAGATGCCGGCGCCGATGATGGCGACTTTGAGGTGGCGTACGGCGGTGGTGTCGGGGTGGGTGGTGGCGCCGGCGGGTTCGGGTTGGTCGGCGCCGGAGGGGGCGGGGTGTTCGGCGGTGGTGGTCATGGCCGGGGTGTCCCCTTTCAGGCGCGGCGGGTGAGGGTGACGCGGAAGTTGTTGAAGATGTGGTCTTCGAGGGTGTAGGCGAAGATGTCGAGGTAGCGCTCGAAGCGCTGGACGGTGGTCTCGTCGGCCATGGCGACGGCTTCGTCGCGGCGGGCGGCCAGGAGCTGGAGCCAGGCGCGGCAGGCGCGGGCGAAGGACTCGGGTTCGTTGCGGATCTCGGTGACTTCGAAGAGGCCGTCGAGGCCGGCGGCGAGTTCGGGCAGGCGCGGGATGTGGCAGCCCTCGAACTCCTCGCGCTGGAGGAACTTGAGGTCGTCCAGGAGCTGGCGGCGCAGCGGGGGGTTCTCGACGGTCATGGTGTGCAGGACGAAGCGGGCGCCGGGCTTGAGGAGGGAGTGGACCTGCTTGAAGAAGACGCGGTAGCGCTGGGTGCGCTCCTTGGGGGTGAGGGAGGAGAGTACGAAGTGTTCGAGGGCGTTGATGCAGAACGCGGCGTCGTAGGGCTCGCCTTCGGCCTTGTGGTCCTCCCAGCTCTCGACGCGGGCGTGGATGGCGGGGTTGTCGAGGGCGGCGACGAAGTCGGCCTGGGTGCGGGAGAGGGTGACGCCGACGGCCTGCTGGACGCCGTGGACGGTGGTGAGGCGGTTGAGCATGGTGCCCCAGCCGCAGCCGATGTCCAGGACCTTGGCCTTGCCGGCGGCCTGGGCGAGGTCGGTGAAGACGTCGAGCTTGCGTTCCTGGGCCTCGTCGAGGGTGGCGACGAGGTCCTCGCCGTCCTCCCAGTAGCCGCCGGAGTACATCATGGTGGGGCCGAGGATGAGCCGGTAGAGGTCGTTGCCGACCTCGTAGTGGTGGCGGATCGCGTCGACGTCGGGGTTGATGGAGCGGGTCTCGGCGGTGGTCATGCGGGTGTGCCCCTGTTCTGATGGCGGATCGGGTGGACTGGACTGGGCTCGGCCGTGTTCGGCCGGGCCGGGTGGTGCCCGGCCGGGCTCGGCCGGGCGGTGGGGCCGGGGGCGCCGTTGTCCGGGTGGACGGCCGTGTCGGTGGCGGTGGTCGGTCCCGTGCGGTGCGGGCGTTGGTGCCGGTGAGGGCGGTTGGCGGGCGTCCGTGTGGTGGCCGGGCCGCCCTGACGCGGTGCGTGCCCGGTGTGGTGCGTCCCCGGTGCGTGCGTCCCCGGCGCGGTAGGGCCCTGGTGCGGTGGGTCCCGGCATGGTCGCCGGCGGTGCGGTGTCCACGCCGCGGTGCGTCGCGGTGCGGTGTGGTGCGTCCCCGGTGCGTGCGTTCCTGGTGCGGTGGGTCCCGGCACGGTCGCCGGCGGTGCGGTGCGGTGCGGCGTTGTGCGGTGCGGTGTCCGCGTCGCGGTGGGGGGTGGTGCGGGTTGTTCCCTCCCGGTGCGGCGCGGTGGGGGGTGGTGGGTGTCGTGCGTGTGGGTGCGGTGTCTCGGGTCAGGTAAGCGCGTGTCTCGCAAGCGGTGCGCAAGCGTGGGTGGGGGGCCGGGGTTGCGGGGCGTTTGCGTGGGGGTGGGTTTCATGCGGTTTCGACAAGACACGCGGCCCCCACGGCCTTCCCGGGTTTCCCCGGAGGGGTTTTCGGGTTCCGTCGCGGTGCGTCCCGTGGCCTGTGGGCGGCGGGGTGCGCGGTGGCGGTGTCCGTCACCCCCGGGGGGTGTGTTCTCCGGGTCTGTTCTGCCTCATCACGTGTTGGCGCCCGTTCCGGGGCGTCCAGGAAGGAACGATCACTCATGTCCGACATCCCCACCATCGAGGACCTGGCCGCGCAGTTGCAGGCGGTCTCCGGAGCGCAGGAGATCGACGCGGACGCGGCGCTGCAGCACATCGCGGACGTGGACTCGCTGGATCTGATGGAGTGGCTGTACGGGTTCCAGAACCAGTACCCGCACATTCCGGCGGACGAGTCGCTGTTCGCGGACATCGACGACACGACGACGCTGCGGGTGGTGCACGAGCGGATCCTGGCGCTCGTGGGCCAGGCCGGCGTCTGAGCGCGGGGCACTGCTCGATGAGCGGCTTCGACATCACCGGGTGGGGGATCTCGGTCCCCGAGCGCGTGGTGACCAGCGTGGAGCTGGCGGAGCGTTTCGGTGTGGACGAGCACTGGATCGTCTCCAGGTGCGGGATCCGGGAGCGGCGGGCGGTCGGGGCGGGGCAGAGCACCGCGTCGATGGCGGTTCAGGCCGGGCGCCGGGCGCTGGAGCGGGCGGGGCTGTCGGGTGCGGACATCGCGCACCTGATCGTGGCGACGGCGACGCCGGAGCAGCCCTCGCCGGCGACGTCGGCGTTCGTCCACGACGAGCTGGGTATCGCGGGCAGCGCGCACGACGTGAACTCCGAGTGCGCGGGGTTCGTGTACGCGCTGGTGACGGCGGTGGGTCTGCTGCGCATGGATCCGCGGCCGATCCTGGTGATCGGTTCGGACACCCACACGCTGACCGCGAACCCGGCGGACCGGGACCTGTCGATCCTGGTGGGTGACGGGGCCGGTGCGGTGGTCCTGCAGCCCGGCCCGGTGGAGCGGGTCCTGGCGTGGAACCTGGGTGCGGACGGCTCGTGCAAGGACAGTCTGAAGGTCCTGGCGGGGGGTTCGCGGATGCCCACGACCGAGGAGACGGTGCGTCGCGGTCTGCACTACGCGCAGATCAACGGCAACGAGATCTACCTGAACGCGGTGCGCTACACGGTGCGTACGATCCGCGAGACGCTGGAGCAGGCGAAGCTGACGCCGGCGGACGTGGACCATGTGGTGCCGCACCAGGCGAACATCCGGATCATCAACTCGGTGCTCGCCCATACCGGGATTCCCGCGGACCGTCTGGTGGCGAATCTGGACCGGTACGGCAACACCGCTTCGGCGTCGATCCCGATCGCGCTGGCGGAGGCGTTGGACGCCGGGCGTATCCAGGACGGGGACACGGTGCTGCTGGCCGGGTTCGGTGCCGGGATGACGTGGGGTTCGGTCCTGTTGACGTGGGGAGGGGCGCGGTGAGCGGCAAGGGTGCTTTCGGGCAGCGGCCCGCGTCCCCGGTGGCGCTGGTGACCGGCGCTTCGGGGGGGCTGGGCCGGGAGCTGGCGCTGGCGCTGGACGCGGCCGGGTGCCGGGTCGCGGTGCACTACAACAGTGCCCGCCAGGCCGCCGAGGAGGTGGCGGGCAAGCTGGCCGGCGACCATGTCCTGGTCAGTGGGGACGTCGCGGACTACGCGCAGGTCACCGCGATGTACGAGCGGATCACCGAGGCGCTGGGCCCGGTGGACGTGCTCGTCAACAACGGGGCGGTGCGCAGGGACGCGCTGATGGCCATGCAGGATCCGGCGCAGTGGCGGCAGGTGATCGACACGAACCTGGTCGGTTCCTTCCACACCGCGCGGGTGTGCGTGCCGGCGATGCTGCGGGCCCGCTGGGGCAGGGTGGTCAACATCGTCTCCCCGTCCGCGCTGATCGCCACCGCCGGGCAGACCGCCTACGCGGCGTCCAAGGCGGGGCTGATCGGGCTGACCCGCACGCTGGCGGCGGAGTGCGGGCGCCGGGGGGTGACGGTGAACGCGCTGTCGCCCGGGTTCATGATCACGGGGATGACGGACACCCTGCCCGAGCACGTGGTCGCCGGGATGCGGGAGAAGGTGCCGGTGCCGCGGTTCGTGACCCCGCAGGAGGTCGCCCGTTCCATCGGGCTCTTCCTCGACCAGGACTGCATGACCGGACAGGTCATCAGCATCGACTCGGGAGCCTCCATCACCTGACCCGCCCCCGGTTCCCGGCCCGCCCGGCCCCCTTCCCGGCCCGCCCCCCTTGGTGAAGACCTGGGGGGCGGGCCGGGCGGCGTGCGCGGGCGGTGTGCGCGGGCCGGCCCGGGGCCGGGGCGGGTGTGCCGCGGGGGGTTCTAGGCGCGATGCCGGTGACTTAGCAACGATCGTGAGCCGCTGACCTGCGGCAGTGCTTCGGCCAGAGGGCCGTGGAAGACCGCAAAGTCACCGGCATCGGTTCTAGGCGAGGACGGCGAGCGCGGCCTCGTAGTTCGGCTCGTCGGCGATCTCCGCGACCAGTTCGGTGTGCAGGACGGTGTCGTTCTCGTCCAGGACGACGACGGCGCGGGCGGTCAGCCCCGCCAGCGGGCCGTCGGCCAGGGCCACGCCGTAGTTCTCGTGGAAGTCGCGTCCGCGCAGGGTGGACAGGGTCCGGACGCTGTCCAGGCCCTCGGCGCCGCAGAAGCGGGCCTGCGCGAACGGCAGGTCGGCGGAGATGCACAGCACCACGGTGTTGGCCAGCGAGCCGGCCTTGGCGTTGAAGGTGCGCACCGAGGTGGCGCAGGTGGGGGTGTCGATGCTGGGGAAGATGTTGAGGACCTTGCGCTTGCCGGCGAAGTCCTGCAGCGAGGTGTCGGCGAGTCCCTCGCCGACCAGCGTGAACGCCGGGGCCTGGCTGCCGGCCTGGGGCAGCGCGCCGCCGACCTGGACCGGGTTCCCCTTCAGCGTGACCTGAGCCATGAAAAGCCTCCTACCAGCGTGGAATGTGGTGACAACGCCGCCGATCCTACTGCGCGCGCCCGGCCCCGGACGCCGGGCGGCCACCCCTCGGACGCGGGAGGGCGTGGGGGTGCCGCCACCGTGCCTGCCGGTGCGTCTGCCGGCACGTCTGCCGGTGGGTCTGCCGGTGCGCTCACCGGTGCGTCTGCCGGCGGGGCTGGCGGTGAGCCTGCCGGTGCCGCTCGCCGGCGGGTCTGCGGGTGTGCCCGCCAACGGGTCTGGCGTTCAGGCGGACCAGAACGGGTCGTCGTGGCGGGGCAGGACGTCCAGGGTGCCGTCGGGCAGGGTCGGTTCGGGCACGTAGGTGCCGAAGGGGTCGCGGTCGCGGATGACGGGGATGGGGCCGACGGTGGCCTGGAAGGTGATGTTCCCGGCGGCGCCGAACAGCACGGCGACGCCGTATCCGGCGGGTGTGGTGGCGAACATGGCGGGCTGGCGGGGGTTGACGGCGGTGATCCGGTAGCCGCGGTCCTGCCAGCCACGTTCGGTGACGCCCAGCAGCGCCCCGTACTTGGCGGGGGCGACCCGGGTGGTGACGTGCCGTTCGCGGGTGGCGGTGGCGTAGCCCAGGGAGCGGTCCTGGAGGCCGCCGGTGGTCTGCTCGGTGGAGCGCGGCCAGCCGTCCCGGTGGCGCAGCGGGGGGCGGATGGCGGACATCGCCTCGTCGAGGAGCGCGTCGAGGGTGTGGACGGCCTGTTCGGGGGTCATGGCGGGGGCCTTCGGCTGGTGCGGGGTCACGCGGCGGGGGCGGGGCGGGTCCTGGCGAGGGACGGGTCCTGGCGAGGGGGCGGCGGGTCCTGGCGAGGGGGCGGCGGGTCCGGGGAGGGTGTGGCGGGCGGGGGCGGGTCAGGTGGACCAGTAGGGGTCGTCGTAGGCGGGGAGGATGTCGGGGCTGCCGCCGGGCAGGGTCGGTTCGGGGGTGGGGGTGCCGAAGGGGTCGGCGCCGTGGGGGAGCGGGATGGGTCCCACCGCCGCGCTGATGTCGATGTTGCCGGCGTAGGGGTGGATGGTGATGCCGAGGCTTGCGCCGTCGGGGGTGGTGGCGGCCACGCTGTCGGGTCCGGTGGTGAGGCGGTAGCCCTTGGTCTGCCAGGTGCCGCGTACCGCGTCGAGCAGGGCGCCGTACTTGGCGGGGGCGACCTTGGTCGTGATGTTGCGCCGTCGTGAGGCCCGGGCGTAGCCCAGGGAGTGCTCGTCCAGGCCCTTGGCGTACTGCTCGCGCCAGTCGGGCCAGGCGTCCCGGTAGCGCAGTGCGGGCTGGATGCCGGAGGTCGCCTCCTGGAGCAGGTCGTCGAGCCGGTGCAGGGCCTGTGCGGGCTGCATGAGCGGGCCGGGTGTCGCGCTGGTGTCCCCGCCCCCGCCCCCGCCCCCGCCCCCGCCGCCGGTGGCGGCGCAGCCGCCGGCGGTCAGGGCGAGGGCGAGGGCGGCGCAGGCCGCGGCCAGGGGCGCCGGCCGGGAAGCGGGCCGGGGGACGGGCCGGGGGGTCTGGTGGGGGGTCTGGTTCATCGCTGGCCCTGGGTTTTCACGTTGTCGTACCGGCCGGCCACGATCTGGCCGATGTTGTTGACCGATTCCAGGGTCTTGGAGTCCTTCTCGCCGGGGTCGGTCATGTAGTCGGAGTGGGACTGGAAGGAGTTCTCCGCTCCGTCGGCGACTTTGAACCGGTTGGCGCCGAACTCCTCGCCGGCGGGGTCCTGGCCGAACCAGAGCTGGTTGTCGGGGCCGAACCAGTCGTACACCTTGTCGGCGATGTAGCCGCCGCCGAGCATGCCGAGCGGGCCGGCGGAGGCGCCGCCCAGGACGCCGCCGAGGTCGTTGGAGACGCGGCCCTTGGAGGGCAGGTGGCTGACCGGGTCGTTCTCGGCGTCGCCGACCCACACGTGGTGGGGGTCGATGTGCAGCTGGGAGGCGTTGGCGGCGCCGGTGCCGGGGGAGCCGACCAGGATGATGTCGTCGGCGCCGGTGCCGCCGGGGCGCTGTGCGCCCAGGCCCACGGTGGTGGAGCCGTAGCTGTGGGCGAGGGCGACCAGGTGCGCGGGGGTGCCCTCGTGGGTGGCGCGCAGTCCGGCCATGAACGTGTCGTAGGCGGCGCCGCCCTTGGCGGCGCGGTCGGTGTCCATCACGTCCAGGGGCCGGGTGTCGCCGTCGGCGAGTTTCTCCAGTCCGGGCGGCGGGTCGTAGCCGAGCCAGACCATGGAGGCGGTCGCGCTGGTGGGGTCGGCGTTGTGCGCGGCGGTCCACACGTTCAGGGCCCGGTCGGCGTCCTTGCCGCCGACGGCGGACAGTGTGGTGCCCAGTCCCGGCACGTAGGCGCTGACGTTCTTCGCGGTGTCGGGGTCGCCGAAGGACAGGATGCCGCGGCCCTGGCCCTGTTCGCCGACGCCCAGCAGGAACGCGGGCGGCTGCTTGCCGTTCTGCACGTTCAGCTTGTCCCGGATCGCGCGGAAGCCGTCCAGTTTCTGCTTGTCGTCGTCCGACGGGTTCGGCTTGTGCTCGTAGGTGTCGATCAGGTGTGCCAGGTTGAGGCGGTTGGCCTGGTCGCGGGCGGTGGCGGGGATGCCGTCGCGCAGGCCCAGCAGGTCGGGGTGGGCCTGGAGCAGGCGCTGCTGCTCGTCCGGGGTCAGGCCCTTCCACCAGGAGTTGACCTCGGTGGGGGCGGCGCCGGCGGGCGGCCAGCCGGCGGCCATCAGGCCGGTGCCGAGCTCGTCGACGGCCTTGCGGTCGGCGCCGGCCTGCGTCAGGTCCAGTCCGGTGCCGGTGCGGGCCCGCACGGTCAGGTCGTCCAGCAGCTTGGCGATCTTCTGGTCGGCGCCGTCGGCCTCGGTGACGGCGTGGGAGATGCGATCCGCCAGGGCCCTGGCCCGCTGCGGCGTGTCGTAGCCGGGGTCGTGGCGTTCGGCCTGCGAGGGCGCCGGCCAGCTGACCGTGCCGTCCTCGGCGACCGTCAGCCCCGCGCCCTGCGCCTCCTGGAGGGCCTCCTTCAGCTTGGACTGCGCCAGCTGGAAGCTCTCCGAGGCCTCGCGCAGCAGTCCCGAGACCGCGGACATCTCGGTGTGCGCGGCGTCCAGGCGCCCGCTGGTGCGCTGCAGGGAGGCGTTGGCGGCGCCGGCCGCGGTGCCGACCCACTGGCTGTTGAAGACGTGCTTGGTGACCTCGGTGTCCATCGCCTGGACGTGCTTGCCGAACGCGCCGGCCAGGGTGTCGTAGGCGCCGGCGGCGCCGGCCAGGGAGGACAGGTCCGCGTCGCGCAGCTGGGCGAGGGTGACCATCAGTTCACCGCCGGCGCGTAGGGTCCGGCGCCGGGCGGCTTGAGGGCGCCGGCGTTGCCCGTGTCGGTGCCGCGGTAGTTGCCGGCGGTCTGGCCCAGTTTCAGGCTCACCCCGTCCACCTCCGAGGCCAGCTTGTTCAGGCACTCCTCCCACGCCGCCGTGCAGGCGTGCAGCGACGCCCCGGTGCGCCAGCCCGACAGCGCCGCGACCGCCGTGTCGGAGGGCTCGTGGATGTGCTTGAGCTCGCCCGGCATCGCCTCACCGGTGTCCTTGGCGACCTTCGCCGCCGCGTCCAGGTCCACCGGGTTCACCCCGAACAGGGACCCGCCCGCCGGCGGCCCGTACGGCCCGTACAGGCCAGGCCCGTCGGAGCCCGCGTACGCGTTCATGGATCCCGTCCCCCCGCTGGTCGACCTACTGCCGTGCCCGCCTCGGGGCCGGGCTCGCGGCCGGGGTCCCGTGCGGGCATGCGAAACCGCACGCTTGTACGGTTCGCGTCGAAGCATGGCGAAAATAGCAGATCAGCCCACCGGCGCCGACCCGGCCGCGACCCGGCCGCGGCCCGGCGCCTGCCCGGTGACGGTCCGGAGCCTGCCCGGTGACGGCCCGGGGGAGGCTTTCGGTGCCCGTGTCCCGGGGGTGGCGCCCCGTCACCCGGGCCCGGGGCACGGTGGCCGGGCGGCGGCGGGGGCGCGGTCTGCGGCCGCGGTGGCCCGGCGGCGGTGGGGACGGGTTCGCGGCCCGGCCGGTCGGGGGCGTCGCGGGCCCCGCGCGGGGCGGAGCCGTGTGCGGCCGGGTCCGCCTCCAACGTGCCGCGTTGGAGGCGGGCTGCCGCCCGCCGGCGGCGAACACGCAGGTCCACCGGAAGGCCGCCGGGGCCGGTCGCGGCCGGGTGCCTCAGGAGGCGGGGCCCGCCGGCCCGGCCGGGGAGTGCCAGGGGTAGTCGGGGTCCTCGGTGATCCGCACCTGCTGCGGGGCGTCGCGGGGGAAGGTCCAGATCCGTCCCAGGGTGCTGGTGGCGGTCACCGTGGTGTCGTCCAGGGCGACGTCGGCGAACGGGTTGGACGAGCAGGAGATCGCGAGCCACTCCAGGGTGTTCTCCTCGTCGTCGCGGGTCAGCGCGACCCAGCCGATGCTGCCGTGCTCGGACGCCTCGCCCGCGAGGGCGCGGTGGCCGGCGTGGGTGCTGGTGGCGAACACTGTGTCGACGTCCGTCCAGTCGGTGGGGGTCCACACGGTGGCCCGCAGCAGTTCCCCCCAACTCCACTGCTGGGCCCGGGGCTCGTGCAGCCGGTCGGCGGGGGAGAACCGCATGAGGCGCATCACCGACAGCGATCCGTCGCCGAACACGATGAAGTCCCCGTGGGGCACCTCGCGGGAACGCCAGCGCTCATGGACCAGGCCGGCCCGGGGCCGTGCGTCGTCAAAAGCCATGCCCGCCATGATCGCACCCGGCGGCGCCCCGGCCGCGGCCGGGCCCGAACTCCCCCGCGCCGCGCGGCCGGTGCGGCACGGCCCGGCGGCGGGCGACCCGGGCCACCCCCTCCACATACTCGGATCCGAGTAGTACGATCCGAGTATCACGCCCGGGGCCCCGGCCCCGGGGCCCCGCGTGCGACCACGGAGTGCCATGACCGCCAAACGACCCGCCAACCCCCTGGCCCTGGCCCTGCTCGGCCTGCTCCTCGAACAGCCCCTGCACCCCCACGCCATGGCCACCACCCTGCGCGAGCGCCACCTCGACCAGGCCTTCAAACTGACCACCGGTTCGCTCTACGACACGGTGCGCGCCCTGGCCCGCGACGGCTGGATCGAGGCCACCGACACCGAACAGGTCGGCGCGCGCCCCACCCGCACCGTCTACCGCCACACCCCCCAGGGCCGCCAGTACTTCACCCAGTGGCTGGACGAACTCATCCGCGAACCCTCCCGCGAATACCCGAAATTCCTGTCCGCCGTCAGCTACCTCGGCGCCCTGGGACCACACCGCGCCGCCCAGGCACTGCGCGAACGGGCCGCCGCCCTGCAGACCCGCATCACCGAGAGCGAACACGCCCACCACAGCGCCACCCACGAACACCACGCCCCCCGACTGTTCGTCATCGAGGCCGAGTACGCCCACGCCATGCTGCACGCCGAACGCCAATGGGTCCTGCGCACCGCCGAGGAGATCGAACAGGGCACCCTGGCCTGGCCGGAGGCCGCCCCCGATGCCTGACACCCCCACACCCGCGCCCGCACCCGCCGCCACGCCCATGTCCGTGCCGGCCCGTACCGGACAGCGCTTACCCGCCGCCGCGCCCGGAGCCGCCGCGCCCGGGGCCGCAGACGCGGGCGTCCTGGTCGTCGGCGCCGGCCCCGCCGGCCTGATGCTGGCCTGCGAACTGGCCCTGGCCCGCGTGCACACCGTGCTCCTGGAACGCGACCCCGCCCCGCCCGGCTTCTGCCGCGGCTTCAACCTCAACGCCCGCAGCCTGGAACTACTGGAACGCCGCGGCCTGGCCGAACGCCTCCTCGCCGAAGGCCCCACCGCGGCGACCACCGCGTTCACCGCACAGGCCCGCCTCGACCTCGCCGCCATGCGCACCCGCCACCCCTACGTCCTGGGCATCGCCCAGACCAGGGTGGAGGAGATCCTCACCGAACACGCCCACCACCTGGGCGTACGCATCCTGCGCGGCCACCGCCTGAACGCCCTCGACCTCGACGACGACGGCGTCCACGCCCACACCGACACCCCCGACGGCCCCGCACTGCTGCACGCCGGCTGGCTGGCCGGCTGCGACGGCGGCCGCAGCACCGTACGCAAACTCGCCGCCATCGCCTTCCCCGGCACCCCCGCCCGCCGCTTCACCCTGCTCGCGGACGTGGTCCTGACCGACCCGCAGGCGATCCCCTTCGGCGTGAACACCGGCCCGGGCGGCACCGTGTTCGCCATCCCCAGGCCCGGCTACGTCCGCCTGATCACCGCAGACCCCCACCCGCCCCAGGACCGGCACGAACCCCTCACCCTGCCCCGCTTCCAGCAGGCACTGGACCACGCCCTGGGACACCGCGTCCCGATCACCCGCGCCCACTGGCTGACCCGCTTCGGCGACGCCGCCCGCCTGGCCGAACGGCTGCGCCAGGGCCGGGTCCTGCTGGCGGGAGACGCCGCCCACATCCACCCGCCCGCCGGCGCCATCGGCGTCAACGCCGCCATCGACGACGCGATGAACCTCGGCTGGAAACTCGCCCTCGTCGCCCGCGGACAAGCCCCCGAAACCCTCCTGGACACCTACCACACCGAACGGCACGCGGCCGGCGCCAGACTGCTGCGCAACACCCGCGCCCAGGCACTGCTCGCCGGCGACGACGAGGAACTCGCGCCGGTGCGCGACCTGCTCGCCGAACTCGCACAGGCCAAGGACACGGCCGGCCCCCTCGCCGAGGAGATCACCGGCATCGCCACCCGCTACCCGGCCCCCCACGGCAGCGGCCACCCCTGGGAAGGCGCGATGGTCCCGGACATCCCCCTCCAACACGACACCCTCCACGACGACACCCTCCAACACGGCGCCCTGATACCACTGCTGGCCCACACCGGCGCCGGCGCCCTGCTCCTGGAGGACACCACCGCGGCCGAGGCACTGCGCACGGCGGCCGGCCCCTGGACAGACCGGGTGAGCGCGGCGACGGTGCGGCCCGGCGCCCTGCCCGGCACGCCCGCGGTCCTGGTGCGCCCGGACGGCCACGCCGCCTGGACCGCACCACCCAACCAGGCGCCCCAGACCGCCGCCGAACAACTGCGCGCGGCCCTGCACCTGTGGTTCGGGCCAGCGGCGGCACCGGGGCCGGGGGCGCCCGACCTCCCGTAACGCGGCGCCGGGTTCCGCGCGGGGTCCGGGTGCTCCGGCGCTCCGGCCGTGTGCCGCCGGTGTGCCGCCGGGCGAACCGGCGGTGGTGCGCGAGGCGTTGGCGGCGTCCGCGGCACAGGGGTCCGCTGTGCCGCGAGGCCCGTCCTGCCCGCCCGCCGTCCTGCCCGCCGTCCCGCCCGCCGGGCGGGGCAGCTCCCGCGGCCGCCCGGGGCGGCGGGTTGCCCGGGCCCGGGTACGGCCTGCGCGCGGTACGGCCTGCGCGCGGTGCGGCCCCCGCTGCGGCCGCTACAGGTTGACGCCGCCGGTGACGTCGATCTTGGTGCCGGTGATCCAGCGGGCGTCGTCGGAGGCGAGGAAGGCGACCGCGTCGGCGATGTCCGGGATCTCGCCGATCCGGCCGAGGGCGGTCAGGGCGAGGTTGCGTTCCAGGTTCGCCGGGTCGGCCAGCACGTCGGCGGTCATGTCGGTGCGGGTGAACCCGACGACGACGGAGTTGACGGTGATGTTGCGGGGTCCGAGGTACTTGGCCAGGGTGTGGCCGAACACCTCCAGGGCGCCCTTGGTGAGCGGGTAGCCGATGCCGTGGGCGGAGGCGATACGGGTGGAGACGGAGGAGATGTTGATGATCCGGCCGCCGTCGTGCAGCCGTGGCAGCAGCCGCTGGGTGAGGAAGAACGGCGCCTTGACGTTGACCGCGACCATCTCGTCGAACTCCTCGGGAGTGAGGACCTCGATCGGGCGCCCCATGAGATTGAGCCCGGCGTTGTGGACCAGGATGTCGAGCGCCGCTTCCCCGTGCGCGCGCAGCCCGGCCTCCAGCCCGCCCACGAGGGTGTCCACGTCGCCGGGAACGCCCAGTTCGGCGCCCACGGTTAACGCCCGGCCACCGGCCCCGGCGATCGCCGCGACGCACTCCTTCGCCGCCGCCTCGTTGCTGCCGTAGTGCACGGCGACCAGGGCGCCGTCCCGGGCCAGGCGTTCGGCGATGCCCCGCCCGATGCCCCGGCTGGCGCCGGTGACCAGCGCGACCTTCCCGCTGAGGTTTCCCATGTCCACCCTTTCGACCGTGTTCCGCCCAGATCCCGCCGCCCGACCCCCCAAGGTCAGCCTCAGCCGGGTTTGACGTCCACTCAGGTACTGCGGGGTATGGTGCCCGGCCACGGCCACGGCCACGCCACGGCCGCGCACGCCCGGGCCCGAGCCCGAGCCCGAGCCCGGGCCCAGGCCGGTCCCGCCGCCGGCCCCGCCGGGCTCAGGCGGCCAGGCCCGGGAGGACCTCGGCGCCGGGCAGCCGGGCCACCGCCCAGCCGGGCAGGATCAGCTTGCCCCGCCGCCGCCCGCTGCCGATGAGCACGTGATCGGCGGCGGCCACCGCCTCGTCGACCAGCAGCGGCCAGCCGTCCGGCAGGCCGACGGCGGTGATGCCGCCGTACTCCATGCCGGTGGCGGCGACGACGACGTCCACCGGCGCGAAGGAGGCCTTGCGCGCGCCCAGGTGCCTGCGCACGGCGGTGTTGACGTCCAGGCGGGTGTCGGCGCGCACCAGGCAGGCGGCCAGGGTGACGTCGCCGCCGCGTTTGGCGGCGACCACCACGCAGTTCGCGGAGAGCTCCAGCGGCACGTCGTAGGCCTGGCAGAACACCGCGGTGTCCGCCTTGTCGGGGTCGGTGTCCACGTACAGCACGGATCCGGCCCACCGTTGCGCGTCCGCGTTCTTCAACGCGTCGGCGACGGGGGCGGCGAGGTCGCCGCCGACCTCGATCGCCGCGCGGACGAGGGGGAAGTTCCCGAACGGGGCGCGCACGTTCTCGTTCATGCAGCGGACTGTACCGCGCACCCCGGCAGGCCTGGCGCGGGTCCTGCCGCTGCCCCCGGGGCGGCGAAATCCGGTGCCGGCCGGAGTCGGTGGCGCCGGGCGCGGGAAAGGGGCCCGCCATGGAAGATCCTGCGCAGAACACCGATGAGGCGGCCGCCGGACACGACGGTCCGCCGCCGCACCTGCTCCCCGGCCCGCCGGCGCACGCGGTGCGCCTGGCCGGCGGCGCCGCGAACACCGTCTGGCTGGTCACCCTGGCCGGCGGCGGACGCGTGGTGGTGAAGTCCACCCCGGCACTGGCCCCCGACGCGTACGCGAAGGAGGCCCAGGGCCTGCAAGCCCTGCGCACCCACGGCGCGCTGGCGACCCCGCGGGTGCTGGCCCTTCACCCGGACGGCCTGGTCCTGGAAGCCCTCGAACAGCCGCCCGTGCACGACACCGGCTTCTGGGAACGCGCCGCACACGCGCTGGCCGGCCTGCACGCCACCACCGGACAGCGCTTCGGCTGGGCCGAGGACGGCTGGCTCGGCCGCCTGGCACAGCGCAACCCCTGGACCGAGGACGGACACGAGTTCTTCGCCCGCCACCGCCTGCTGCGCTACCTCGACGAACCCCTGGCACGCCAGGTGCTCGGGCCCCGGGGCCGCGCCGACCTGGAACGGATCTGCGACCGGCTGCCCCAACTCCTCCCCGCCGCACCACCCGTCCTCACCCACGGCGACCTGTGGCACGGCAACATCCTCGCCCGCCCGGACGCGACACCGGCGTTCATCGACCCGGCGGTGTGCTGGACGTGGGCGGAGACGGACCTGAGCATGATGTTCTGCACCGGCGGCGTCCCCGCCCGCTTCTTCGACGCCTACCGCGAACACCACCCCCTCACCGACGGCTGGCAGGACCGCATGCGGCTGCTCCACCTGCGCGAACAGCTCAGCTGCGCCGCCCACTTCGGCGCGCGCGACGGCCACACCGGCGACCTGCTCGACGTGCTGCGCACCTACCGCTGACGCGGGCCGCTCGGACGGTGGCCTCAGCGGCCGTCCGGCCTGTGGTGGTCCTGCGGTGTGTCGGGGACCAGTTCCTGGTCGTAGCGGGCCAGGAGGGTCTGCATCATCCGGCGGTTCGGGCGGCCGTCGGCGGCGAGGGCGGCGGCCTCGATGAAGAACTCCTCGAAGCCGGCCGGGGTCAGCGTCACCAGGATCGTGGCGGGGGTGTCGCCGATCGCGGTGAAGGAGTGCGGGTGGGTGCGCGGGACGTGCAGGAAGGCGCCGGGGCCCGCCTCGGTGGTGTGTTCGTCGCACCGCAGGCGGAACGCGCCGCTGACGACGTAGAACGTCTCGTCGTGGCCGCGGTGCAGGTGCAGGGGTGCGCCCTGGCCGGGTTCGAAGGTGGACTCCAGGACGGCGATCGATCCGCCGCTCTGGGCGCCCGCGAGTTTGACGACGTACGGGCTGCCCGGCACGTGGCGGCGCCCGCCGTGTCCGGGGGCCAGGGCGACGGGTTCGCGGTGGGTGTCAGCCACGGCCGGGTTCCGCGCCGGGTTCCGCGCCGGGTTCCCCGCCGGGTTCCCCGCCGGGCTCCTCGGTGAACTGTTCGCGGTGGCGTTCGGCCCAGGCCCGGAAGGGCGTCGCCGCGCGGCCGGTGAGCTGCTGGACCGCGGGCGTGATGGTCGCGGCGAACGGTTCCAGGGAGGCGGCGCGCAGCGCCATGACCGCGTCCGCGGTCTCCGGGCGCAGGCCGTGGTCCAGGAGTGCTCGGCGGGCGGCGTGGGGCGGGATCTCGGTGAAGGCCAGCGGGGTGCCCAGGACGTCGGCCAGGATCGTGGTCATCTCGCCGGGGGTGAGGGCCTGGGGGCCGGTCAGCAGGTGGGCCCGGCCGTCGTGTCCGGGCTCGGTCAGGGCGCGGGCCGCGACGGCGGCGATGTCGGCGGGGTCGATGACGGAGACCCGGCCGGCGGCGAACGGGGCCCGCACGGTGCGGGCCGCGCGGATCGTCCCGGCCCAGGCGAGGGTGTTGGACATGAAGCCCATCGGGCGCAGGAACGTCCATGCCAGGCCGCTGTCCTGGACGGCCTGTTCGCCCGCGCGGTGCCAGCGGGCGACGGGGTCGTCCGCGTCCGGGTCGGCGGCCCGGCCGGAGGACAGCTTGACGACGGCCTCGGCGCCGGCGCGGGCGGCCGCGGCGGCGAGGTTGGCGTCGTGGCGCGGGATGTCGGGGCCGTCGGAGAGCAGGAACACCTTGCGCACGCCCCGCAGGGCGGCGGCCAGGCTGTCCGGCTCGCCGAGGTCCGCGCCGACGACGTCCACGCCGCCCGGCAGGCGGGCCCGGTCGGGGCGGCGGGTGGCGGCGCGCACGGGGGCGCCCAGGGCGGTCAGGTGGCCGACGAGGGCGCGGCCGACGGTGCCGGTCGCGCCGGTCACGAGTATCACGGGGTCCTCCGGGTGTTCCTCGGCGGGGTGTTCATCGTCGGGGTGTTCTTCGGCGGGGTGTTCTTCGTCAGGGTGTCGAGCAGGTCGTCGTGCCAGGCCAGGTCGGCCTTCAGACGGGCGAGGCAGTGCTCGAAGATCCACGGTTCGAGGCCGGTCAGGTCCGGCCTGGCGGCCTCGAACTGCTCCTCGAACAGGGCCACCTGGTCGGCCACGGCCCGCCGGCGCGCGGCCACGGCCCCGGCCAGGTCCTCGTCGGTGAGGTCCGCGGTGTACTGCAGGGCCAGGTCGACCGGGTCGGGCAGCAGACGCACCCTGCCCAGCGCCGCGTCGCGCAGGGCGGCGAGCTCCCGGCGGCCCCGGTCGGTGATCGCGTAGACGGTCCGCTCGGGCGGGTTGCCGACCTTCTCGCTGCGCACCACCTCGACCAGGCCGTCGTCGGCCATCCGGTGCAGGACGCTGTAGAGCGATCCGGGCTTGACGTCGGTCCACAGCTCGGTGCGGTCGAGCTGGGCCGCCTGGCGGATCTGGTAGCCGTGCATCGGCCCGCCCCGGGCCAGCGCGCCGAGTGCGAAGAGTCGCGAAGTGCTCACATCACTAGTCGAACACGACTACGACCCATAGTCAAACGCGACTACGGGTGCGGGGCCGTGATGGTTCTGCGGGCCCGGACGTGGGGGCGGCGCGGGAAGTCGGCCGGTCCGACTTCCCACGCCGCCGCGTCCACCGCCAGGGGCGGGTGCGCCCCGGGGCGAAGCGTTCCCGCGGCCCCGCTGCTCCCCGCAAGGGGCCGCCGTTACAACGGAGTTGGCCGTCCCTGGCGTCTCCGACACCTGCGCGGGGGAGGTCGTGGCCGCCGTGGTCTCGGCCGACGGGCCGCGTTCCCCGACAGGTGCGTGGTGTCAGCCGACCCGACTCGAATCGGGCTGCTGGTCGCCCAGTGCCGCGGTGGCTGGACGGGAGCGGGCAATCGCCGGACGGGCACTGGGTTTCCGGGCCGGCGGATATGACTGCTGCCGGTGACCGAAGGCCCCACCTCGGCCTCCTCGCCGGGCAGGTGGATCCGCGGGACCATCCCGTCGACGTGCCGGTGGCCCTCGCGCTCCTCGTCCGCGGTCTCCGGGCGGCGCTTGTCGATGTAGTCGCGCACCGTGTTGTCGGACGCGTCGCGGAAGTCGTACGGGCTCGCCAACCGCTGGAAGACCCGTTCGATGGTGTGCTTCTGCTTGCGCGGCGCGGTCAGGTCCAACCCGCGGCAATCCCGACGCCGGCCTCCCGACATGACCGCGACCGCAGAGCGGTCTCCGACAGGACCGTGATCGCCGGACTCACCCCGACGTGCCGGGCGGACGGCGTACCGCATTCACTCGGGCGCGGGCATGTCGACCGGACCCGCGGCCTGGTCCGGGCCCGATCTCGGTTCGCGCCCGTCGGGCGGTCGCGGCCCCGGACCGGCGTCCCGGTCCGCTCAGCGGGCGGTCAGCGAGTAGGCCGGCAGCGGCGTGTTGCCGTGGTCCCTCGCCAGGGACCGGAGCACATCCGCCTGGCTCAGCACCAGGTCCAGTACCGGCTGCGGCAGCTCGGCCATCCGGTCGACGGTGTCGAGCAGTGCCGTGCAGGCGTCCACCTCCCAGTCGCCGTCCTGTAGGGCGGTTGTGTCCACGGGCTGCCCCGGGACGGGATCCCAGCCTGTCGCCGCGAGGACCCGGAGCAGGCCTGCGTGGGAGAACGGAGTGCGCACATTGCCTTCGCCCCGCGACCCGCTCGCCATGATCTGCCCCTGGATCAGGACGGCCAACAGGTGGGGCAGTTGGTCGGCCGAGCAGGGTGCGAGGTCCCACTCGGCGAAGCAAAGGTTCCGTGCCCAGCGGCGGACCCGGGCGAGGGTCTCCCGCAGCTGGTCCAGGGAGGCGAAGTACCAGGAGCAGTGTGCCAGGACGGCGTAGTCGAATCCGCTGTCGGGGAAGGTGACCGCCTCGTCGAGGACGTCCAGGCCGAAGCGGAAGTCGATGCGAGAGCCCAGAGGCGTCGCCTTGAGGCGCTCCGCCGACTGCCCCAGGGTGACCGGGGCGCCGTACGACGGATCCGCGATGTCGACCGCGACCACCCGGCCCTGCGGGCCGACGGCCTCGGCGAGGACGGCCGTCATGTCACCCTGTCCGCAGCCGACCTCCAGGACCGACGCTCCGGCCGGGATGCCCCAGCTGGAGACGAGGGCGGCCCGGTAGCGGGTCTGGGTCAGCTGGATGTCGGGGCTCACGTCGGCGGCGGCCATGGCGGCCGCGATCGAGGGTGCCGTCGCGATCAGGTCGGTCTTGTTCACAGAATCCTTCGTCGTGCTCTTCGGGAGCGGTACGTGCCGAGACCGCTGTTGCGCAGGTCCGGATCGGCGCCGCTCGTTGATCCCCAAGAACTACCAGACATGGCCGACCATCCAGCCGTGATGACGACCAGATCATCCGGGACGGGACAACTGGAGCCAGGTCAACTTGCTCCTCAGTGGAGCCACTTCAAGCTGCCGCGGTGGTACCAGCGGAACCTGCTGCAGACACTGCGGCTGTACGGACCTGTTCACGGCCTTCCGCCGGACGGCGGCGCGGCCTGTTCCGACGGCTTTCCGGTCCTTCTCGTGCTCGCCGTTCTGTTCGGCCTGGTGATCCTGCCGGTCGAGGCGGTGTGGTGGGTGCGGGGGACGCCCCGCTGCCAGCTGAGCGTCGAGGCCGGCGGGCCGCAGCCGCGCAGTCTCCTGCCCGGTGTCAAGCCCCGGGCGCAGACGGAGGACTGTCGCCGGAGCCTGACCGCCGCCATCGGCGAGCACGGCGGGGCAGCGGCGCCCCGCACCCCGCACCCGCAGGAGGCCGGAGCGCTGCCGGCTGCGGCCGGCCGCCGCCCCCGAGTCCCCAAGGCCCGCAGGGCGGCGAAGGCGACGAGGGCGGACCGAAGCGCGGGAAGTCGGCCGGTCCGACTTCCCGCGCGGAACCACTGGTTTGTCGGGCCCCCCGTCCTACCGGGTTCTGTTCGGCACCCGCTCCGAGGCCTGGTGGATCCTCTGCTGCCGGACGGGTCCTTTGCTCTCACTGTTCGTCGCGGCCCCGGCTGCGCGGCCGGGGCCGCGACGGGGGTGGCTGGCGGGTCAGGCGGTGGGGAAGTCGCCGGCCTTGACCCCGGTGACGAAGGCGGACCAGGCGTCGGCGGGGAAGACCAGCGCGGGGCCGTCGGGGTCCTTGGAGTCGCGGACGGCCATGCCGCCGACGACGACGCGCCCCGCCTCCACGCACTCGCTCGCCTGTGCGCTGTAGCTGCTCTTGCGCCACTTTGTCTGGTCGTTCGCGTGCACGGCTGTCTCCCTTGGCCGCAGGATGTTGTGAACGAGACGCTACGCCAAGGGGGTTGGCTTTCGGTACAGCATCGCGATCAGTGGCGGCGCGTCCGGGCGGGGGCGGACCTCGTTGAGTCCTCGTAGCTCCACGCCGTGTCCAGCGCGTGCACTTTGCCGTCCCCGGCGGCGGGGTTGACCATGAGCGTGGCCCGCTCCTCGGGTCGGGCGGAGAGGAGCGCGTCGTGGATGCGGCGGGCGGCGCCGGTGCCGCGCCATCGGGTGCGTACGCCCAGCTCCTTGAGGGCGAACACCAGTGCGGCGGTGAGGTGGTGGGGCATCGGGCGGGCCATGCGGGTCCACCAGCGGTCGGCCGCCTCGACGGTGTTGCCGTAGGCGTAGCCGACGGGCACGCTGCCGGCGTAGCCGATGACGGCCTCGAAGCCGGGCTCACCGCCGTGGCGTTGCAGGCGTTCGCCGAAGGCGGGCAGGGCGTAGTTGGGCAGGTGCAGCAGCGGGGCGCGCACCTCGGCGTACAGGGCGGCCAGCTCATGGCGGACCGCGTCGGTGAGTTCGCGGTGGTGGCGCAGTTCGATGCCGGTCATGCCGCCGTCCTAGGGGAGTCCGTGAAAGGCCCGGGTCCCTGCCGCAGCGGCAGGGCCCGGGCCTGCCAAACCGTCAGATCTGGCCGAACTCGCCGCCGCGTACGGCCGTCACGAAGGACTGCCAGGCATCAGCGGAGAAGGCCAGCCGGGGGCCGTCGGGGTCCTTGGAGTCCCGGACGCGGCCCGGGTGTGCGTCGTCGACCTCGACGCAGACACCGCCGTCATTGTTGCTGTGGCTACTCTTTCGCCATTCTTCCTGCGTCTCTGCTCGCACGGCCGTACTCCTTCAGAATGCGTCTGATCATCGCCCGGGAGTCCCGGGGCGACAGGGCCTGGGCCCTCAGTAGATCGTAGGACTCACGCCGCTCGGCGACCTTGGGCATTTCGTCGATGACCTCACCGTTCTTTGCACCTTCCGCCCAAGCGATCACACCGCCCGCCGGGAGGGTGTACAGCATGAGGGAACCGCCCATCTCAGGGTGTTCGCCGGCGGCGAAGGGCAGGACCTGGATCGTGATGAAGGAGCGCTTTTCGTCTGCTAGGGCGGTGAGTTGCTCGCACATCACATGGAGTCCGCCGACTGGTCGCCGGAGCGTCGCCTCGTCCAGGATGAACCAACATCGCGGCGGCGTCGTGGAATCCAGCCGCTTCTGACGTTCGAGTCGTGCGGCGAGCAATGCGTCGATCTCTTGCTCGGTAGCGTGCTGTTGGCCTGCACGTAGCGAGTGTCGGGCGAAAGAAGGAATTTGCAACAGGCCGGGGATGGTCGCAGAGGCGAACTCCTCGATGACGGCGGCCTGACCCTCCAGATGGATCGCCTGCCGGTACTTGCCAAGG
>NZ_JBFBHW010000052.1:24844-61040 GCF_040685395.1 Kitasatospora sp. NPDC088779
AAGGAATTTGCAACAGGCCGGGGATGGTCGCAGAGGCGAACTCCTCGATGACGGCGGCCTGACCCTCCAGATGGATCGCCTGCCGGTACTTGCCAGGGAACTTCTCGTTCTTGGCCAACTGGTAGATGCGGTCGAACCGGCCGTCGGTGCCGAACGCCGCGTCCAGCATGCCGGGCAGGTCCGGCGGTGGCATTGATTCGGCGCGTTCGACCCGCCCGAGATGCCCCTTCGAGATATTGACGATCTTGGCGAGTTGGTCGAGCGACATACCCGCTCGCTCACGATGGGCACGCATCTCCCAGCCGAACTGGTCTCGCGCCGACCGCCCAGGATCCAGCTCGTTTGGTTGGAACCCCATGCTCAGCCTCCATGTGCCCAATCGCAGAGTGACACAGGGTCACCCTTCCCAGGTTAGCCGCTCAGAGCGACGCTTAATGCACGCACAGTGAGAATGGTGCGCAGCGATCAAGGCCACAGAGAGCTCATCATGACGAACGATCAACCAGCGGCCCGGCGGCCCGGGCCGACGTGGCGAAACTCCCGCATCCGGGACAACTCCGAGGCGAGTGAGGCCATGCCCGAAGTATTGAAGGAACAGCCGGAAACAGTGGGGGAGTACTCCTGCTGGCTGTCGCGCCACCAGAAGTCCGTGCCCACCGCACGCGGGCTGCTGCGCGGCTTCCTCTCCGACCACGCGGGGGGTGAACTGTTCGCCGACCACTCCGGGCTGGTGCTCGGCGAACTCGTCACCAACGCCGTCCAGCACGCCCGCACCCCGTCCGACCGGCTGCTGTTCGTGCGCTTCGCCCTCTCGGCCGACGACCTGCGGATCGAGGTCCACGACGCCGACTCCCGCCGGCCCGTGCTGCGCCGCGTGGGCGGGGACGAAGAATGCGGGCGGGGGCTGTGGCTGGTGTCCGAACTCGCCCTCCGGTGGGGCTGCCGCCCCCGCGCGGGCGGGGTCGGCAAAGCGGTGTGGGCGGTCCTCGGACCCCCGAGCGGGGACGCGTCGTGACCGCCATCCCTCCCCGCGACTACCCGCACCCGGTCACCGTCGAGATCGGCGGCGTCACCCGGACCGCCACCTTCGCCCGGCTCGCCGACGCCCTGGCCGCCGTGCGCACCGCCCTGGCCCGCCTTCCCCTCGACGACGACCACGCCGCCTACCTCACCGACCTGTTCGCCCCCGAATCCACCGCCCGCGTCGCCCGCCGGCTGGCCGACGTCGGCGCGCTGCGCACGATCGCCTTCGTCGGCATCCACGCCCACCCCATCCACCTGCGCCCCGCCGAAAGCCCCGAAAGCCCCGAAAGCCCTGAGGGCCCCGACGGCACCGCAGGCGCCGACGAGTTCCCGGAGCCGGTGTGAGGCGCCTTTGCGCCCGGGTCGCGAGGTGGCGGTGCCTGCGCGGCCGGTTCTCCCTGCCCGTGCGGGCGTTGAGCCCCGGGCGCCGCGCCGCCCACGCCGAGGTGCGGCGCCGGGCGGCCGCCCCCGGCAGCACCGAGGCCCTGCTGCGGGCCGTCGCCGACCGCGCCCGCCGGGCGCCCTCGCGCTGGACGAGTGGTTCCGAAGCCGGTCAGCGGTCGATCGGTGACCGGGTGACGGGCGGCCGGTCTTGTCGTCGTGCCAGAACTAGGGTGACCCCATGGAATATCGAACGCTCGGCAACAGCGGACTCCTCGTCTCCGTGGTCGGACTCGGCTGCAACAACTTCGGCGGACGTCTCGACGCGGCGCAGACACGCGCGGTGGTCGACGCGGCACTCGACGCCGGGGTGACGCTCTTCGACACCGCCGACATGTACGGGGCCGGAGGCGGCTCCGAGACGCTGCTCGGCCAGGCGTTGAAAGGGCGGCGCGACGAGGTCGTGCTGGCCACCAAGTTCGGCTATCAGCGGGCGGACCTGGGGTACGGGCCCGCAGCCGGGGCGAAGGGCGGCCGGGCCTACATCCGGCGCGCGGTCGAGGAGTCGCTGCGACGCCTGCAGACCGACCACATCGACCTCTACCAGCTGCACACCCCCGACCCGCGCACGCCGATCGCCGAGACGCTCGCCGCGCTCAGCGAGCTGGTACGCGAAGGCAAGGTGCGCTACATCGGGCACTCCAACTTCGCCGGCTGGCAGATCGCCGAGGCCGCGCACGTCGCCCGGGAGATCGGGGCCGTCCCGTTCGTCTCGGCCCAGAACGAATGGTCGCTGCTCGAACGCGGCGCGGAGCGGGAGGTGGTGCCCGCGGCGCTGCACTACGGCCTCGGTGTGCTGCCGTTCTACCCGCTCGCCAACGGCCTGCTGACCGGGAAGGTGCGCCGTGCCACGGGCGTGCCCGTGGGCTCGCGCCTGGCGTCGCGGCCCGAGCGGGTGACCGAGGCCGGCCTCGACGCGGTCGAACGCCTCGCCGCCTGGGGCGAGGCGCGCGGCCGGAGCGTCCTGGAGATCGGCGTGGGCGCGCTCGCCGCACGGCCCGGCTGCGGCTCGGTCATCGCCGGGGCGAGCAGTGCCGAGCAGGTGCGCGCCAACGCCGCCGCCGGGCAATGGGTGCCGACCTCCGAGGAACTGGCCGAGATCGACGCGGTCCTCGACGCGGAACACGCCGTGGCCTGATCGGAGCGGGAGAACACGGGCGCCGCGCAGGGCACGTCGGCGGCACGGGTTCCGGCTCCCGGTGAGGCTGCCGCTGCCACCCGGCGTGCCGCTCGTCCAGGGGTGAACCGGCGAGGCCCCGCACCGAACGGCGCGGGGAATCACCGCTGTCACCTGGCGTGACGCATCGTCAACCAGGCGTCAAGCGAAGAGAGTTACGGCAGCCGACCGGCCCCCGGGGGGGGGTCTCAGTGTCGCGCGTGGCGGATCTTCAGCCGTCCGAATCCGGTGGTCCCGGAGATCCGGATCGTGGGGCCGCCGGGGGTGGGGCGCCGCGGGGGCTTGTAGCGGGCCTCCTTCCAGCCGGAGTGCATGCCCTCGATGTCGACGACCGCGTCGTGGGGCACCGTGATCCTGGCGCCGCCGGTGCCGAGTTGCAGTTCGATGTCGACGACCGGGTGCTCGATGACCGCCCGGGACAGGTCCAGGCGCACCCTGCCGAGCGCGGAGAAGACCTTGAGGGTCCGGGGCACCTTCCAGGCGCCGCTGCGCCGGATGCGTCCTGTGGCGGCGCCGATCGTCGTCTCGGTGCCCGCGCCCGGTTCGGGGAGCGAGGCCAGGGACCGCGCGAGTGCGTCCTGCGTCCTGGCGGTGAGGGCCTGGTGGAGGCGTTCGTCCATCTCCTCGTGGGAGATGCGTCCTTGGCTGTACGCCTCTTGCAGGCGTTGCACGGCCGTGTCGCGGTCGTCGTCGCCGGCCAGGGGCGAGAGGTCTTCCGGCAGCGAGGTCACCGCCCCACTCTAGTGCCGCGCCTGGGCCGCGAACCCGCCAAGGCCCCTGGCGGGAACGGCCGGTGCCGGGCGGAGCCGGGCGGGTGGGCCTCACGGCATCGGCCATGCGCGGGTGGGCGCGTGGTCGGCCTCGGGGCCGTGCAACTGGGTGGCGAGCAGGCGGCCCGCCGCCGAGGCCAGGCCCTGGCGGTCCGCCACCGGATGCGGACCGTCCAGCAGGGACATGGTGAGGCGGTAGGTCGACAGGGCCTTGTCCGTCCGGGCCCTGGTCCACTCCTCGGACGGTGCGCGGGACAGGACCAGGACCGCCGGCTCGCGGTTCTCGGCGATCGCGGCGCCGAGGCGGGCGTGGCCGTCCAGGACCGCATGGCAGTTGAGCCCGCTGAACCACCAGAGCAGGACGGGCGCCAGGACGCCCTCCCGGGCCTGCTTGCGGCAGGCCTTCACCCGGGGGTCGTCGGGCGGCGGCATCCGGCGCAGCGGCATGACCCGCCGGGAGCCGTCGAACCAGTCGACGTAGCCGTCGGGATGGGCGTCGAGCAGCAGGGAGCGCCACTGGCCGCCCGGCCCGCCTGCGGCCGGTGCCATCCCCTCGCGGGCGAGCCGCGGGGAGAGCACCCACCGCCCCTCGTGGAGCGGGTCGTTGGCGCGGGCGTGCAGGGCGCCGGCGAAGCGGTGCGCCCAGCGGGCGTACCAGGACGGCGCTCCCGGCCCGGCGACCGCGCGCGCCTCGGCGGCCCGCAGCGGGGCGAGGGGGGAGCGGTAGTGGTCCGTGCGGGAGTACTCGACGCCGCAGCGGTCGTCGTCGATCCTGGCGGTGAGCACCACCCGCGGACCCTGCGACAGGACGATCAGGGTTCCCGTTCGCCGTCCGCGGCCGCAGCCCCGGCTCGGTGGCAGGGGGGAGCTCCAGGCCCAGGCCGCCCCAGGATCCGCCGTCGGCCGCCGCTGTCAGATTCCTCCGGTGCACCGGAGAAATCCTAGGCCCCGGCGGGCCCCGCGCCTTCGGCGCGGTCCTGGGCCGCCATGACGTCGTCGCCGTGCTCGAACGCCCACGCGCCGAGGGCGCCCACCGGGGCGAGCAGGCTCGCCCCCAGGCCGGTGAGCGCGTACTCGACGCGGGGCGGCGACCCGGGGTGGGCGGTGCGTTCCACCAGGCCGCTGGCCTGCAGGCGGCGCAGGGTCTCGGTCAGCACCTTGGGGCTGATGCCCCCGATCCGCGCGCGCAACTGCCCGGGGCGCTGGGGGTGGTGGCGCAGCGCCCACAGGACGACCGGGTTCCAGGTGTTGGCGAGCAGGTCGAAGGCGAGGCGGGCGGGGCAGTCGGCGAGGAGGTCCTGATCGGTGGTCACGTACCGAATGGTGCCCGAGCCGGTGCCTAGTGTCGTCAGCGCAGTCGACGTCGTCGATGCCGTCGACATCGTCGATGTCGATGTCGTCGGCGTGTTCGGGAGAAGGGGAGCGGGGATCGTGAGGATCGGGATCATCGGCACCGGCGCCATGGCCGGTGCGCTGGGCGGGCAGTGGGTGCGCGCGGGCCACGACGTGCTGGTGGGCGGGCGCGACGGCGCCCGGGCCGCGGCCCTGGCCGGGCGGATCGGAGCCCGGACGGGGGGCGTGCGGGAGGCGGCCGGGCACGGGGCGGACGCCGTCCTGCTCGCCGTGCCCCACGCGGCGGCGGCCGGTGTGGCCGCCGCTCTGGCCGGCGTCCTGGGCGGGCGCACGCTGGTGGACTGCACCAACCCGGTGGCCCCGGGTTTCGTCCTGGCCACCGGCGCCGGGCCCTCGGCGGCCGAGCGCATCGCGGCGGGCGCGCCCGGGGCGCACGTGGTCAAGGCGTTCAACCTGTGCCACGAGAGCGTGTGGCGCCTGAGCCCGCCGGTGTTCGACGGGCGTCCGCTGGCCGTCCCGCTGTGCGGGGACGAGCCGGGCGCGCTGGAGACGGTGCGGCGCCTGGTGCGGGACGTGGGCTGCGAGCCGGTGGGCGGCGGGGGGCTGGAGCGGGCCGGGCTGCTGGAGGCGACCGCCGCGTTCCTGATCGGCCTGTGGGTGGGCGAGGGCGTGGACGCCCAGGCGATCGCCCCGCCCCTGGCCCACGCCGGCCCGTAGGCCCGCAGGCCGCCGGGGCACGGGAACCCGGCGGACGGCGGCCCGGGTTGACACGCTTCTTCACATCTAGAATATTGGATACGTCATCTGGTCGAGGGTCGGGCGAAGGGAGCGCGCGGTGGATCCGCTGGCCGTCCACAAGGCGCTCGCCAACCCGGCGCGGGCGGACTTCCTGCGCTGGCTCAAGACGCCCGAGCGCTACTTCGACGAGGACTACTACCGCGAGCGCGGCGTGGGCTTCCACATCGGCGTGTGCGTGACGGACATCCGGGAGAAGTCCGGGCTCGCCCAGTCCGTGGTCTCCGGCTACCTGCAGATCCTGCGCGACGCCGGACTGCTGGTGTCCGAACGCGTCGGCAAATGGACCTTCTACCGCCGCGACGAGGCGACGATCGCCGCGTTCGCCGCCTACGCCCGCGACGAACTCTGACGCTCCGCCCCCTCCGGGGCGCACCCCACCGCCCCCGCCGGGGCGGCCCGGGCTGCGCCCTTCCTTTTCGCCCCATTCCATCTAACTATCTAGATTTGTAGCCCCATGCGCGGGCGGGTGCCGTGCGCCCGCACACCCCGCGCGCCGGGCGGACGGAGGCAGCACATGCGAAAGACCGGCCCCGCCGTCCTGACACTCTCCCTGGGAGTGTTCGGGATCATCACCACCGAGATGGGCGTCGTCGGCGTCCTGCCCCGCATCTCCGAGGAACTCGGCGTCACACCCTCCGCCGCCGGCTGGCTGGTGGGCGTCTTCGCCCTCGTGGTCGCCGCCACCGGACCGTTCGGCACCCTGCTGGCCTCCGGCCTGCGCCGCAAGGCCGTCCTGGCGGGCGCACTGGCCGTCTTCGCGCTCTCCAACGCCGTGTACGCGCTCACCGACGACTTCGCCGTGATGTTCGCCTTCCGGATCCTGCCCGCGCTCTTCCACCCCGTCTTCTTCGCCGTCGCCCTCACCACCGCCGCCGACCTGGTCCCCGAACACCGCGCCACCCGGGCGGCCACCACCGTCTTCGCCGGCGTCACCGTCGGCTTCGCCTTCGGCGTGCCGCTCACCTCCTACCTCGCCGAACACGCGGGCCTGGCCGCCGCGTTCTGGTTCGGCGCCGGCGTCAACCTGCTGGCCTGCCTGGGCGTCCTGCTCCTCCTGCCCACCACCCCCGCGACGCCCGCGACGCCCGCAGCGCCCGCAGGCCGGCGCCCCTCCTACCGGGGCCAGCTGGCCATCCTGCGCCGGGGCCGGCTGTGGCTGTCGGTCCTCGCCGTCGTGTGCGTGTTCGCCGCGATGTTCTCCGTCTACGGCTACTTCGCCGAATACCTGGAACGCGTCACCGGCCTGAGCGCCTCCCTGGTGGGCGCCGCGCTGATGGCCTTCGGGATCGTCATGGTCCTCGGCAACCTCCTCTTCGGCCGCCTCCTGGAACGCGACCTCCCGCGCACCGTCACCGCCTTCCCCGCCCTCTACGTCCTCCTCTACGCCCTGCTCTACGCGATCGGCCCCTGGCCCGCGCCGATGACCGCCGGCGTCCTGCTCTGGGGCGCGGTGCACTCCGGCGGACTCGTCGTCAGCCAGAGCTGGCTGGCCCGCGACGCCCAGGACGCACCCGAGTTCGGCAACAGCCTGTTCATCTCCTTCTCCAACCTGGGCATCACCGCCGGCAGCGCGGTGGGCGGCCTCGTCGTCTCCACCGCCGGCGCCCGCCACCTGCCCTGGGCCGGAGCGGGCTTCGCCCTCGCCGCCCTGGCCGCCGTCCTGCTGCGCCGCCGCCTGGGCCCCGCCACCCAGGCCACCCCCACGCCGCAGACCCCGGCGCAGGACGAGCCGACCACCGACGACGCCGCCGCGCCCGATTCGGCCCGGGCCGCCACCGCCTGACGGCTGCCGTATCAGTCCAGGCAGGCCAAGGCGCCCGCCACGAGCGAGCGCACGGCCGCGCCCCGCACCGCCCCCCGCGAGAGGCGGTCGAAGGCCCGGGCGTACAGACCGACCTGGCCGGGCCGGGTGAGGGTGGAAGCGGCATCCAGCGTGTCCGCGTGGACCCCGCTCCCCGTGTCCTCGCGGATCTCGCGCACCCGGCCGGCCAGGGCTTCGCGGGCCTGTTGAACGCTCGCAGAGGGGTGCGCGGGCACGGAGCCGGCCTTCGTCAGACGTCGTACAGGTGGTGCGGGACCGCTCGCTCCCAGACCGCTTCGAACGCGGTGGCACACAGCGCCACGGTCTGCGGGTCCGCCGTGATCTCGTCCTCGACCACCGCGCCGTCACCGGAGAAGTGGTGCACCCGAAGCAGCGCGCCGTCGAACAGCCAGAAGTCGTTGCCCGGCAGGGGGATGCCCGTGGCCCGTCGCCGGGGCAGCCAGCGGACCTCCTCACCCGCCGTGACGTTGGCGTGGGTGACGTAGTGCTCCCACCGGATGTACGCGGACACGGGCTCGGAGACGACCCGGGCCCGGCGCACGGCCACACCCCGGGCCACCGTGTCCGTGATCAACTGGTCGTAGGAGTCCCGCAGCTCCAGATGGACGGCGGAGCGCCGGCACCGCCCGAGCAGCTCGGCGAAGTCGGGCACGCCCGACGCCGCTCGCGTTCCTCCGGGGACAGCTCGGTCGGCCGGACCGCTCGTCGGGGTCCGGCGGGGCCGCCCCGCCTCCCGGCGGCCGGGGGCCCCTTGCGGTGCCGCGCTCACGTGTCCAGGGCTTTGCGGATCAGGGTGGCGAGCACGGCGGCCTCGGCCTCCTTGAGGTGTCCCAGGGCCACCCAGGAGAAGCTGGATCCCGCGAACACGTCCGGGCCACCACGGACGAGGGCGGAGATCCCGGCAGCGCGCAGCGCTTCCCGCAGATCGTTCGCCGCCGACTCCTCGGCGCTCACCCGTTCCGACTGTCCAGTCGGCTCAAGACCCGACATGTGCCACTCCCTTGACCGATGGGGTTCCGTCACCACGAAGGCAGGGGCGGCGGCAGGAACCGGGCGGAGGTGATTCCCGGTGATTCTCACAGCAGCGACCGGCGGGCCCGGGAAATCACCCGATGGGCTGACGGGCCGTAGACGGCGCTCTCCGCCAGGGCCTCCCACGCCCGGACGTGAAGCGCGACGTCTGCCGGATCGTCCAACCACATCTCCGCGTGCCAGGACTCGGTGATGACCAACGCGCCGTCGTGGATGGAGAATCCGACTCCCGCGGGCACTCTGAGATCGGCATCGAACGGCACGATCCCGAGCCGGACGTTCCCACGTGCCAGCCAGGGGGCCAGGCACTCCAGCTGGTCCGCCAGTACGGCCGGCGGGCAGAGCCGGGAGACGAGGGCGCCTTCCCACACCAGGAAGTGGAACGACCGCGACCGGTCGTTGAGAACCCTCTGGCGTTCCATGCGGGTCACCGCCGCGGCCTCGACGTCGCGGATCGACGGATGGACCCTGGTGTACCGGGTGAGGACCGCTCGCGCGTACTCGGCGGTCTGGAGCAGGCCGGGAACCAGGGTCGGGTCGAATGACCGACGGTCGCCGGTCTTCTTCCCCTGCGCGGCGTGCGCCTCCTGCACCGGCCGGACACCGCCGGCGAGTTGGCGCCGCCACGACCGGTACTGGGTCTCCACCGTCCGCAGCCGGCCCACCGGTTCGGCGGCGGCGTCGGGCCGGCCGACGGCCTCGGCCCAGGCGACCACATCGGCCCTGGTGGGCGACTGCCTGCCGTTCTCCAGCTTGCTGACCTTGGACTGGGGCCAGCCCAGCCGCACGGCCAAGGCGCGTCCGGACAACCCGCACTCGGTGCGCAGTTCACGCATCCGGGCACCAAGAGCAGACCGTGCCTGCTGATAGTCGGTGCTCACATGCCGGAAGGTACCTGAGCCCGGAACCGCGCGTAGGGCCTCGCGTGGTGCCAGGCGGCATCACGCACCTGGCAGGCACGGAGGACTTCCAGCGGGTCGGTGGCCAACTCCATTCCCACGGTGCGCTCCCCCTCGAAGTGGAAGCGCGCGACCGTGCGGGAGTCGAAGAGCCAGAAGTCCGTCAGCCCGGCCAGCCCGGCCGCCTCGGCCTCCGAGCGCCACATGCACCGGATGTCCTCACCGGCCGCCACGTTGGTCCGGGCGCACGCCAGCAGGTACCGCTGCCCCTCGGTCGGCGGATCGTCCACCAGACGCACCCGCTCGAACCTCTTGCCCTTGCCGACCATGCGGCGCACGTTCTCGAACCAGGGGTGCCCGACCTCCCCGGCGCTGTCCCCCGTCCGAAGGAACTCGGCGTAGGAGGGCGTCTGCTTGTCGGAGAGGTATCCCGCCCTTGTCTCCAACCGCCACGCGGTGTGCTCGAACCCGTCGTTGATGAACTCGGTGATCCGCTGCTGCGGTACGAACTCCGGCACCGGCGTCGACTCCTTCGGAGCGAACCGCACCAGCAGTTCGCGGGGCACGACTACGAAGCCCTCATCGTCCTTCACGTGCATGAGTTGCGCCACGTCCTCGGGGTCCGTCACGGCGTACCCCTGCACGGCCACCTCGCCGGTGTCCACGTCCTCGTACAGCGTCGGGCAGTCGCCGACACCCGAGGTGCTACCGATGACACGCAGCCGCCTTGCCATAGCTGTTCCTCTCGACGGCAGACAGGAAGGTCCTCCCATGATCGGCCTCAACCGGCGCTCCGGAAGGGGTGATTCTCGATGATTCTCATGACGATCCGACGCGGGCGCGGTGACGGCCGGATGTCGGGGGTGTGAGCCGGGTGCCGGTGGCCTGTCAGCGGCGTGCCGGTGGGCCCTGGGACCTTTCCGGGGACAGGCCGGGTGCCCATCCGGCAGGCGCGCGACAGACAGGGAACCACCATGACCACCGACATCGCGATCATCGGCGCCGGACTCGGCGGGCTGACCCTGGCCCGGGTCCTGCACCTGCACGGCATCGCGGCCACCGTCTACGAGGCGGAGGCCTCGCCGGCGGCGCGTGCGCAGGGCGGGATGCTCGACATCCACGACTACAACGGGCAGCTCGCCGTCCGGGCGGCCGGCCTGACGGAGGAGTTCGAAGCCCTCGTCCTGGAGGGCCGCCAGGCGATGCGGATCCTCGACCGGGACGGGAGCGTCCTGCTCGACAAGGCCGACGACGGCACGGGCGGGCGCCCCGAGGTGCAGCGCGCCGAACTGCGGCAGATGCTGCTCGCCTCGCTCCCGGCCGGCACCGTCCGGTGGGGCCGCAAGGCCGCCGGCGTCCGCGCCCTGGGCGCCGGCCGCCACGAGGTGGCGTTCGCCGACGGCACCACCGCCGCCACCGGCCTGCTGGTCGGCGCGGACGGCGCGTGGTCGCGGGTGCGGCCGCTGCTGTCCGCCGCCACCCCCCAGTACACCGGCACGTCGTGCGTCGAGACCTACCTGTTCGACGCCGACACCCGCCACCTCGCCGCCGCGAAGGCGGTCGGCGGCGGGTCGATGATGGCGCCCTCGCCGGGCGCGGAGATCTTCGCCCACCGGGAGAGCGGCGACACCCTGCACACCTACGTGATGCTCACCAGGACGCAGGAATGGTTCGCCGACATCGACTTCACCGACCCCGGTGAGGCACGCGCCCGCATCGCGGCACAGTTCGACGGCTGGGCACCGGAGCTCACCGCGCTGATCACCGACGGCGACACCGCGCCGCTCCTGCGCCCCCACTACACCCTGCCGATCGGCCACCGGTGGGACCGGGTGCCGGGGGTGACCCTGCTGGGCGACGCCGCCCACCTCGCGGCCCCCAACGGCGAGGGCGCCAACCTCGCCATGCTCGACGGCGCCGAACTCGGCCAGGCCCTGGCCGCGCACCCCGGCGACACCGAGGCCGCCCTCGCCGCGTACGAGCGGGCCATGTTCCCACGCGGCGCCGAGGCCGCCTCCGAGGGCGCGCACATGCACGAGCTCCTCAACGGCGACGACACCCCCCACGCCCTGATCGCCGCCTTCCTCGACGGCGGTCCGGCCTCCTGAACCGCCCACCGGGAAGCCGGGAAGCCGGGAAGCCGGGAGCCGGGGAGCCGGCGGCGGGCGGCGCTCAGGCGTACCGGTCGAGCAGCGCCTCCAGGTAGTCCTCCAGGCGCCGGCCCAGCAGGGCCGGCGTCAGGTCGCCGCGCCCCAGCTCCCGCCACGGCACGGCGACCTTCTCCGCGTCCGGCGCGAACGCCAGCGCGTCCAGCAGCCGCCAGTACAGGTGCGCGCCCCGGTCCGCCTCCAGCGTGCCGCCGGCCGCCAGGTAGCGGGCGGCGAAGTCCAGGCCGGTGTCCACGCCGTGCAGCAGGGCCAGGGCGGTGGAGCAGTGGGCCACGTCCAGGTCGGCCGGGCCCCAGGAGGTCTCCACCCAGTCCACGACCCCGCTGACGGCCAGCGCGGCGCCCTGCCCGGTGAACAGCACGTTGCCGGGGTGGAAGTCGCGGTGCAGGAAGCACGGCCGGTACGCGGGCACCTCGCGGCGGATCACGTCCACCGCCCGCCGCCACACCCCGGGACGCGCCGTGGCCCCGGGCACCCGCACCCGCTCCGGGGCCGTCCACGCCTCGAAGGCGCGGGGGCGCTCGCCCGGCGCCACCGCGAGCGCGTGCACGGCGGCCAGCTGACCGGCCAGCAGGTCCGCGCGGCGCTCCACGTCGCCGTCCTGCGCCACCCGCACGCCGCCCGGCAGCAGCGACATCACCAGCGACGGGTGGTCGCAGAACTCGCCCGCCGCGTCCAGGGCGTGCAGCCGCGCCGCCGGCACGCCGCCGTCCGCGAGCAGCCGCAGCCCGCGCGGCCCCGGGTCTGACGCGGGTCTGACGCGGGGTCAACTCACCGGCAACGCCCGCCGACCGCCCCCTATTCCGAGACCGGTCGAAGTTTGACAGTTTCCCGCGCACCGGGTTACGTAAGTGGCCGCACCGCACGCCGCACCGCACGCCGCACCGCACGCCGCACCGCACGCCGCACCGCACGCCGCACCGCCACCGGCCCGCCGCAGCAGGGGAGTTACGCCATGTCCAGGACCGTCGTCTTCGACCGCACCGGAGGGCCGGAGGTCCTGACCGTGCGAGCCGCCGCCGTACCCGTGCCCGGCCCCGGCGAACTGCTCATCCGCGTCACCGCGATCGGCCTCAACCGCGCCGAGGCCCTCTTCCGCGCCGGCGCCTACCTCGACGAGCCCAGGCTGCCCGCCACCCCCGGCTACGAGGCCGCCGGCACCGTGGAAGCCCTCGGCGAGGGCGTCACCGGCTTCGCCGCCGGCGACCGGGTCGACACCGTCCCGGCCTTCTCCCAGAACGACTACGGCGTCTACCGCACCCACGCCCTCGTGCCCGCCCGCGCCGTCGTCCACCACCCGGCCGGCCTCACCGACGTCCAGGGCACGGCCGTGTGGATGCCCTACCTGACCGCCTACGGCGCCCTCGCCGAGGACGGCCACCTGCGCCCCGGCGACCACGTCCTGCTCACCGCCGCCGCCTCCGGCACCGGCCTGGCCGCCATCCGCACCGCCCGCCGCCTGGGCGCCGTCCCCATCGCCACCACCCGCACCCGCGCCAAGAAGCAGCAACTCCTGGACGCCGGCGCCGCCGACGTCGTCATCACCGGCGAGGAGGACCTGGTGGCCCGCGTGGACGCCATCACCGCCGGCACCGGCGTGCGCACCGTCTTCGACCCCGTCGCCGGCCCCGGCGTCCTCACCCTCGCCCGCACCATCGCCCCCGGCGGACGCCTGATCGTCTACGGCCGCCTCGACCCCCGCGACACCCCCCTGCCCGGCCAGGACACCTTCGCCCCCGTCACCAGCCGCTTCTACTCCATGCACGAGGTGACCCGCGACGACGAACGGCTGCGCCGCGCACAGGCCTTCGTCACCGCCGGGCTCGCGGACGGCTCCTTCACCCCCGCCGTCGACCGGGTCTTCGAGGGCCTCGACCGGATCGCCGAGGCCCACCGCTACCTGGAGGCCGGTACCCAGGTCGGCAAGATCGTCCTCACCGTCCAGAACTGACCCCGCCGGGGCCGAGCCTTCCGGAACCGGCCCGCCCCGCGGCCGCCGGCCGCGAGCGGGCCGGCCGTCAGGGCGCCGCGCGGGCCTCGGCGTCGGCGGCGGCGACCACCGCCGACAGCAGGCCCGGGAAACGGCCCTCCAACTCCTCGGCGCGCAGCGAGTTCATCTTGGTGGTGCCGACGTAGTACTGGTGCAGCAGTCCGGCCTGGCGCAGCACGTTGAAGTGGTGCGTCGAGGTGGAGCGGGAGACCGGAAGGTCAAAGGAGCCGCAGCTCAGCGCGGCGCCCGCGTGGGCCAGCCGGCGCACCACCGATCTGCGGGCAGGGTCCGCGAGTGCCTCCAACACCTGCTGGACGCTGAGGTCCTCCACACCAGGGTGCACGATCACCCGCGCCGCCACGCGTGCCCGTCCCACACCCACCACCCCTTCCCAACGCTCGACCCCCGTCCCGGTTCGGTAAAAGCCGCGCGGCGTGCGCGACTTCGCGCCTCGACGCTACTACGAGCGCGCCGTGCGCCACGCCCACCGCAACACCTCCGCAACACGCGCGCGCCCGCCCCGGCGCGCCCGCGACCCCCGCGCCCCCGCCCGCCCCCGTGCGCGCACGCGGGCGGGCGGCCCCCCGAAGCCGGGGGCCGCCCGCCACGACGACAGGCCGTCAAGCCGCGCGCGCACCGACAGGCCGTCAGGCCGCGCGCACCGCCGATCCCGCCAGGCCGCGCGCCCACCGACAGGCCGTCAGGCCGCGCGCACCGACAGTCCCGTCAGGCCGCGCGCACCGGCGGCCCGGCCGGGCGCGCCAGCCGGGCCAGGGCCAGCGGCTCGAAGATCCCCATCAGCACCGGGTCCACCGGCCGCACCGCCGCCGCAGCGGGCGCGACGGGAGCGGGGGAGCGCAGCAGCGCCAGGTAGAGCTCCTGGGTCTCGGCGGCCGGGTCGATGCCCAGCTCCTCCGCCAGCACCTGGCGCAGCTGCTGGTAACAGCGCAGCGCCTCGGCCCGGTTGCCGGCCGCGGCCAGCGCCTCCATCCGGCAGCGGTAGGCGCTCTCGCGGAACGGGGCGCGGCGCACCGCCTCGTCGGCCCAGCGCAGCGCGTGGTGCTCCTCGCCCAGCGCCGAGGCCGACAGGCTCGCCGTCTCCAGCGCGGACATCCGCAGCTCCTCCACGTGCTCGCGCACCCCGCCCGCCCACTCGCCCTCGTGGTCGGGCAGGAACGCGCCGCGCAGATTGGCGATCGCACCCGCGGCCAGCTGCTGCGCCACCGCGTAGGAGCGGGCCGCGTACGCCTCCCCGGCCTCCCCGACCGCGCTGGCGGCGGCCTCCAGGTCCACCGCCGCGTCCGCGGGCAGCCGCAGGACGTAGCGCCCGCCCTGGGCGATCAGCGGGGTGGCGCCCGGGCCCTGGCCGGGGGCGGCGACGAAGGCCCGCACCCGCGAGACCACGCTGCGCAGCGCGGAGGCCCAGGTGTCGGGCAGGCCGTCGGGCCAGATGGTGTCGGCCAGCTGGTCGCGGCTGGTGCCGGCGGAGCGCTCCAGGACCAGGCGGGCGAACGCCACCTGGGCCTGGGCGCTGGACAGGTGCTGCGGGGCGCCGTGGTCGTGCTCGATCGTCACAAGTCCTGTCAGGCGGATCAGCATGAGAATTCCCCCGATCTGCCGTACGGACTGTCTTCCCGGAAGCCGTTCAACGTGCTCCAACCCCCTTGAGCCAAAGCGGAGCCGACGGCCCGTGACGCCGGGCCGACGGCGTGGGAAACCTGGACCGGAAATTCCGCCGACCAGCCGTTCGGTTTCGGCGGATTTCGACCATACATTCGACGCATCACACGGTGTCAACACTGGTCGACAAAACATACCCACCAGCCGGTCCATGCGTCGTGGACGCAGGGTTTCTGCACGTCAGAGCGTTACCGCAGGCCGGGAACACGGCTATTGCGGACGCCTTGCGCATCCTGCCGTAGAAATGTAGTCATCCTTGAGCACCCCGCGTGAAGGCTTCGAGAAACACCACCCCACCCCCTGCGCCGGGCACCACCCGTAAAAGCCCCGGGACTATCCCGGGAGGAAACCCCAGCACCACCATCCGCCCCCGCGCCGGGAAATACCGAAAACAATCCGGAACAAGCCGACGACGAACCGCCGACCAGCCGACGGACAACCGGCGGCAAACCGACGGCAAACCGCACGGCAAAACCGCCGCGCGCCCGCCGCGCCCCGCCGAGAAGGAGACCCGCACGTGAACGCCACCGGAGCATGGGACCGCCTGGAGCCGAAGCTCGCCGCCACCCTGGACCGCGTGGCCGCGCTGGAGTCCGACCCCTCACGCCGCAACAGCTTCGTCGCCTACACCATGGAACGCGACAGCGCCTACTGCGACCTGGACGGCGAGCGCCTGCTCATGATGTCCGGCTACAGCTACCTGGGCCTGGCCGGCGACGAACGCGTGGTGGCCGCCGCCAAGGCCGCCGTCGACGTCTACGGCACCGGCAACCACGGCGTGCGCGCCCTGGCCGGCACCATCCCGCTGCACGAGGAACTGGAAGCCGAGGTCGCCCGCTTCGCCCGCCGCGAACGCGCCCAGGTCTTCGGCTCCGGCTACGCCGCCAACGTCGGCACCGTCGGCGCCCTGGTCGGCCAGGGCGACACCGTCCTGATCGACAAGTACGACCACGCCAGCATCGTCGACGGCTGCCGCCTCTCCGGCGCCACCGTCACCCGCTTCCGCCACAACGACGTCGACCACCTCGAACGCCGCCTCAAGGCCGCCTCCCCGACCGGCGTGCGCCTGGTCATCGTCGACAGCGTCTACTCCATGGACGGCGACATCGCCCCGCTGCCCGAACTGCGCGCGGTCTGCGACGCCCACGACGCCCTCCTGATGGTCGACGAGGCCCACGCCCTGGGCGTCATCGGAGAAACCGGCGGCGGCATCGAGGAGCACTTCGGCTACCGCCACCGCGTCGACATCAAACTCGGCACCCTCTCCAAGGCCATCCCCTCCATGGGCGGCTGGGTCGCCGGCAGCCACGAACTGATCGGCCACCTGCGCTACGCCGCCCGCCCGTTCCTGTTCTCCGCCGCCCTCGGCCCCGCCCAGACCGGCGCCGCCCTGGAGTCCCTGCGGATCCTGCGCCGCGAACCCGAACGCGTCACCCACATCCAGGTCCAGGCCCAGCGCCTGCGCCGGCGCCTCAACGACGCCGGCATCTCCACCATGGACTCCGCCACCGCCGTCCTGCCCGTCATCGCCGGCTCCGACGACGCCGCCTACGACTACGCCACCGCCTGCCGCAAGGCCGGCGTCATCGGCCTGCCCGTCGTCACCCCCGCCGTGCCCAACGACCTGGCCCGGCTGCGGATCGCCGTCACCGCCCGCCACACCGCCGCCGACATCGACTTCGCCGCCGACGCCTTCCTGACCGCCGCCGCCCAGACCGGCCTCATCTGACCCGGACGGCGCCACCAAGGAAGGCCCGGCCCCCAACGCCCGGAAAGGACAAGACCATGGCAGCCCGCCCCACCCGGCCCCCCATCGCCGTCACCGGCCTGGGCGTCGTCAGCCCCGCCGGCCACACCCCGGCCGCGTTCTGGCACACCGTCAGCACCGGCACCCCCACCGCCACCGCCCTCACCGACCCCGCCCTGGCCCGCCACCGGGTCCGCCTGGGCTGCCGCGTCACCGACCTGCCCGACAACGGCCCCGTCCCCGCCAAGGACGCCCGCCGCCTCGACCCCTTCGCCCACTACGGCACCCTCGCCGCCCTCGCCGCCCACCAGGACGCCGGCGCCCCCGAACCCGACCCCGGCCGCAGCGCCATCGTCGTCGGCAACGCCGTCGGCGGACGCACCACCAGCGACCGCGAATCCGCCCTCTTCACCACCGCCGGACCCCTGCGCGTCAGCCCCCTGATGCCCCTGGTCACCATGCCCAACGCCGCCGCCGCCCAGATCGCCATGCGCCTGGCCTGGACCGGCCCCGCCCTGACCATCGCCACCACCTGCGCCTCCAGCGCCGACGCCATCGGCCACGCCGCCCTCCTCCTGGAAACCGGCCGCGCCGACATCGTCATCGCCGGCGGCTGCGAAGCCACCCTCACCCCCGTCACCCTCGCCGCGTTCGGCAACCTCGGCGCCCACTCCCAGCGCAACGACGACCCCACCCGCGCCAGCCGCCCCTTCGACACCGACCGCGACGGCTTCGTCATGGGCGAAGGCGCCGGCTTCCTCGTCCTCGAACGCCTCGCCGACGCCCGCGCCCGCCACCGCACCCCCTACGCCCTCCTCGCCGGCTACGGCTCCAGCGCCGACGCCTACCACCTCTCCAACCCCCGCCCCGACGGCGCCGGCGCCGTCGCCGCCATGCGCGCCGCCCTCACCGACGCCGGCCTCACCCCCGCCGACATCGCCCACGTCAACGCCCACGGCACCTCCACCGTGCACAACGACCGCGCCGAAGCCGCCGCGCTGCGCACCGTCTTCGGCCCGCACGGCGTGCCCGTCACCTCCACCAAGGGCTCCATCGGCCACCTCATCGGCGCCGCCGGCGCCGTCGAGCTGATCGCCGCCGTGCAGGCCATGAACAGCCGCCTCGCCCCTCCCACCGCCAACCACGAGCACACCGAACAGGGCCTGGACCTCGACGTCGTCCACGGCACCGCCCGCCCCATCCGCCCCGGCGCGGCCCTGTCCAACTCGTTCGGCTTCGGCGGCCACAACTCGACCCTGGTGGTGACCCCGCTATGACCACGACCACACCCGCGACCGCGACCGGGCCCGCGACGACGCCCGCCCACCGCACCGCCCGCACCCGCACCACCGTGACCGCCGACGCCCTGGCCGCCTACCGCACCGCCGCCCGCACCGGCCTGCCCCCCGCCCCGGACGCCGCCGCCGCCCCCGCCCACCCCTTCGTCCTCGCCCACACCCTCGCCCAGCACACCGTCACCACCCTGACCACGGGCGATACCGGCTTCACCGGCGTGGTCCACCTCGCCCAGGAGATCCACACCCACCACCCCCTCACCGCCGGCACCCACGTCGACATCGACGTCACCGTCACCGCCGCCCGCCGCGAAGCCCGCGGCACCCGCCTGGCCCTCACCACCCACCTCACCGACGGCACCCGCACCCTGGCCCGCCTGACCACCTCCGCCCTGCTGGTCGGCGCCACCGCCATCGAACCCTTCGGCACCCTCACCCCCGCCGCCCACCCCGGCACCACCCCCGACACCGAACCCCTCACCCTCACCCACACCCTCACCCCCGCCGACGTCACCGCCTACGCCCACGCCGCCGGCGACCTCAACCCCCTGCACCTCGACGACGACGCCGCCCGCGCCGCCGGATTCCCCGCCGCCATCGCCCACGGCATGCACCTGGTCGCCCTCGCCACCGAGGAGATCACCGACCGCCACGCCGACGGCGACCCCACCCGCCTCACCGCCCTGGGCGCCCGCTTCGCCGCCCCCGCCACCCCCGGCACCCCGCTGCGCCTGACCCTGCAGCCCTACGACCGGGGCACGGTGGTGCGCTTCACCGTCGCCACCCAGGACGGCACCGCCGTCAAGGCCGGCTGGGCCGCCCTCACCCCGGCGGGGGAGTGAGACCCCGATGACCACACCCGCCGAACCCACCACACCCGCCGAACCCACCGCGCCCGCCGCGCCCGCCGCGCCCGCCGTGCAGGCCCCGCCGCCGCTGTCGCTGCCCGACGCGTTCACCGCCCACGCCCGCACCCGGCCCGACGCCGTCGCCCTCCTGTGGCACGAACGCGCCGTCACCTACCGCGAACTCGCCGAAACCGCCGAACGCGAACGGCTGCGCCTGCACACGCTGGACCTCGCCCCCGGCGAACCGGTGGGCCTGCCCGCCGCCAAGTCCCCCGAGCAGATCGCCCTCGTCCTGGCCTGCCTGATCGAGCGCCGCCCCTTCCTGCTGCCCTCCCCGCAGCTGGCCCCCGCCCTGCTCGCGGCCCTGTTCGCCCAGGCCGGCGCCCGCCACCTGCTCGCCCCCCTCGGCCAGGACACCCCCGCCCTGCCCGCCCTGGCCCGCCCCGCCCCCGTGCCCACCCTCGCCGCCGGCACCTCCTTCCTGCTCACCACCTCCGGCTCCACCGACCTGCCCAAGATCGTCCCCCTCGCGCAGGCCGCCGTCGACCGCTTCACCGCCTGGGCCCACGACACCTTCGACCTCGGGCCCGGCCGCGTCGTCGCCAACTACGCCCCCCTCAACTTCGACCTGTGCCTGCTGGACGTGTGGGCCACCCTCGCCGCCGGCGGCACCGTCCTGCTCATCGACCCCGCCCACGCGCTCAACGCCCGCCACCTGCTCGCCCAGCTCACCCGCCACCGCCCGCACGTCCTCCAGGCCGTCCCCCTCGCCTACGCCCTCCTCGCCCAGGCCGCCGCCCAGACGGCAGGCCCGGCGGTGCTGGACAGCGTCGAGCACGCCGCGTTCACCGGCGACGCCATCGACGCCCGCACCCTGGCCGCACTGCCCGCCCTGCTGCCCGGCGCCGCGCTCTACAACATCTACGGCTGCACCGAGACCAACGACAGCTTCCTGCACCGCCTGGACCGCCTGGACGCCACCGCCGCCCTGCCGGTGCCCATCGGCACCCCCCTGCCCGGGGTGCGCACCCTGCTCGCCGCCCCCGACGGCACCCCCGTCACCGGCCCCGGCCGCGGCGAACTGTACGTCTCCACACCCTTCCAGGCCGCCGGCTACCTGGACCGCTCCCGCGACGCCGGCCGCTTCACCACCCAGCCCGAGGGCGCCGGGCCCGGACGGCGCTGGTTCCGCACCGGGGACCTGGCCGTCCGCGACGAACACGGCCGCCTGCACCTGACCGGACGCGCCGACTTCCAGGTCAAGGTCCGCGGCGTCGCCGTCAACACCGCCGAGGTCGAACGCGTCCTGCTCGCCCACCCCGAGGTCCGCGAGGCCGCCGTCGCCGCCGCCCCGGACCCGCTGACCGGCAAACGCCTGCACGCCGCCGTCCAGCGCGCCGCCGGCTCCGCCCTCAACAGCCTCACCCTGCGCGAGCACCTGGCCCGCAACCTGCCGCGCGCCGCCGTGCCCGAACGCCTGGCCATCCACGACGCCCCGCTGCCCAAGACCGCCACCGGCAAGGTCGACCGCAAGGCCGTCCTGCCCACCGCCTGACCACACCACCACACCCACCAAACCCCAATACACCCAAGGGAGTTGCGAGCCATGAGCAACATCGCCCAGATCAAGCGGTTCCTCATCGAGGAGTTCCTGCCCGACGTCACCCCCGAGCAACTCGCCGACGACCACGACCTGCTCTCCGACGGCGTCATCGACAGCCTGGGCGTCCTCAAGCTCATCGCCTGGGTCGAGGACCACTTCGCCCTGCCCGTCGACGACACCGACCTCGACCCCAACAACTTCCGCTCCGTCACCGCCATCGACGCCTTCATCACCCAGCGCCGCGCCGTCCCGGCCAGCGCCGTGGCAGGCGGCTGACCCGTGCACCCGGCCCTCACCGCCCTGCTCGCCGGGCACGACGTCGACCTGGACACCTGGCGCTCGTGGTGGGACCAGCTGGAGCAGCGCACCCCGGGCCCGGCCCGCGACAGCGACCGGGCCCAGGCCGCGGCCCTGCTGGCCGCCCTCACCACCCGCCTGCCCGCCCCCGACACCCTCGCCGCCTTCACCACCTCCCTGACCGAACGCAGCCCCCACCCCGGCCCCGCCCACCCCGCCAGCGTCAACATCGTCGGCACCGGCGGCGGCCCGGCCACCTTCAACCTCTCCACCGCCGCCGCCCTGACCGCCGCCGCCATGGGCGTGCCCGTCGTCAAGACCGGCTCCCGCGCCTACACCAGCAGCGCCGGCTCCATCGACCTGCTGGAACGCCTGGGCATCACCCTCACCTCCTCCCACACCGCCACCGCCGACCACCTCGCCCGCCACGGCATCGCCTTCGCCGGCCCCCACGTCTACCCACCCGCCCTCACCCGCCTGGCCCGCCTCCTGTTCCCACTCACCCTCAAACCCTTCGGCCGCCTCCTCAACACCCTCGGCCCGCTGCTCGCCACCGTGCCCGTCACCGCCCAGCTCACCGGCGCCAGCGCCGCCACCGACCTGCCCGCCCTGCGCCACCTCGCCCCCCGCACCCCCGGACGCGCCGTGTGGCTGGCCACCAACACCGCCGGCGCCGACGAACTCCTGCCCTTCGCCGACAACACCCTGCACACCCCCGACACCACCATCCACCTGCCCGCCGGCTCCATCGCCCCCGCCGACGGCACCCTGGCCGACCTCGCCCCCCACCCCGAGGACCTCACCGGCCACTTCCTGCAAGCCCTCGCCGGCCGCGCCGGCCCCACCGCCACCCACACCATCGCCCTCAACGCCGCCGCCCTCGCCCTCGCCTCGGGCCGCCACACCCACTGGCACACCGCCCACACCGCCGCCCTGGACGCCCTGGCCGACGGCGCCCCCCGCGCCCTGGCCACCCGCCTGCGCACCGACCACAAGGCCCCCGCCCATGCCTGACACCACGTTCTTCGCCGCCCGCGCCGACGGCCGCCCGCACCTGGCCCTGTTCCTCAACGCCGGAGACCCGCCCGCCCGCCTGACCGACCTGGCCCTCGTCCTGGACGAGGAAGGCGTCGACGTCCTCGAACTCGCCGTCCCCTTCCCCAACTCGCCCACCGACGGCCCCGTCATCCGCCGCTCCGCCGACCGGGCCCTGGCCGCCGGCACCACCCTGGACACCGTCCTGGACGAACTCGCCACCCTGCGGCCCCAGTTGAAGAACCTGAAGATCGCGCTGCTCGCCGACTGGAGCCACAGCCTGCGTGCCGCCGACCCCGCCACCTGCGCCCGCGCCATCGCCCGGGCCGGCGCCGACGCCCTGCTCGTCCACGCCCTGCCGCCCCGCCTGCGCCCCGCCTGGCGCCAGGCCCTGCGCGAGGCGTCCCTGCCGCAGGTCGCCACCTGCTACCCCACCTCCACCCCCGAGGTCCTCACCGCCGCCGCCCGCGACGCCCACGGCGCCTACGTCTACCTCGTCGCCCACTACGGCCGCTCCGGCACCACCCCCGCGCAAGGCCACCACACCCTGGCCGCCACCGTCGCCGCCCTGCGCGCCGCCGCCCCCGCCACCCCGGTCGCCATCGGCTTCGGCGTCAAAAGCGCCGCCGACCTGGACGCGGTCGCCGCCGCCGGAGCCGACGCCGCGATCGTCGGCTCCGCCGCCGTCGCCCGCATCGAGACCGCCCTCACCGAGGGCCGCGACGCCGCACAGGCGCTGCGCGCCCTCCTCCACGACCTCCGCCCGCCCGGGCCACCCCAGCCCGCCACGGCCGGACGCACCACCAGCACCAGCACCACCGGCACGAGCACCACCGCCACGCGCACCACCCCCGGCACCACCACCCCCGCCCGCTGACACGAAAGGCAGAACCAGCATGCTGATCCGCGACATTGACGACGTCCAGACCGTCGAGTGGGGCAACGGCCTGTCCCGCCGCTTCCTGGTGGCCGGCGACAACCTCGGCTACACCCTCACCGACACCATCGTCAACGCCGGTACCAAGTCCCGCCTGGAGTACCGCAACCACCTGGAGGCGTGCTACTGCATCGCCGGCTCCGGCGAGGTCATCGCCATGGACGGCACCTCCCACCCCATCACCCCCGGCCGCCTCTACGCCCTCGACCAGCACGACGCCCACTACCTGGTCGCCAGCCCCCACGAGGACCTGCGCCTGGTCTGCGTCTTCTCCCCGGCCCTGCGCGGCGACGAGGTCCACCAGCTCGACGCCTCCTCCTCCTCCGCCTACTAGGCGAAGACCCTCCCCTTCGAGTCACGCGCCGGCGCCCCGCGCGCCGGCCTGCCACCCCGGGCCCCGCACGCGGGCCCGGGAGGAAGGCGGCACGTCCATGATCCGCTGGAACGCCGACCAGCACGCCCTGCGCGAGGGCCTGGCCCGCTTCGGCGACGACCTGAGCGCCGGCCACATCGAAGGCGACGAACAGGCCGCCTTCTCCCACGACAAGTGGCGCCTCGTCCAGAAGACCGGCATCCTGTCCCTGCCCTTCGAGGAACGCTACGGCGGGCTGGGCCAGTCCCTGCTCACCACCATGTACGTCCTGGAGGGCCTGGGGCAGACCTGCCGCGACGGCGGCCTCAACTTCTCCGTCACCACCTCCCTCGCCTCCACCGGCGTCCCCCTCCAGGCCTTCGGCTCACCCGCCCTCAAAGAGGCCTACCTGCCGCGCATCGCCTCCGGCGAGGCCATCGGCGCCCACGCCATCACCGAGTCCGAGGGCGGCTCGGACGCCATGCAGATGCGCACCCGCGCGATCCGCGACGGCGACCACTTCGTCCTCAACGGCGCCAAGACCTTCGTCAGCAACGGCCCCGTCGCCGACGTCATCGTCGTCTACGCCCGCACCCACCCCCAGGGCGGGGCGCTCGGCGTCACCGCGTTCCTCCTGGACCGCGACATGCCCGGCATCAGCACCGGAAACCCCATCAAGAAGATGGGCCTGCGCACCTCGCCGCTGTCCGAGGTCTACCTCGACGACGTCAAGGTGCCCGCCTCCCGGGTCCTGGGCCGCGTCGGCGGCGGCTTCCTCGTCCTGGACCACGTCATGAAACGCGAGATCCTCTACTCCTTCATCGTCAACACCGGCGAGATGCAGCACCGCCTGGCCCGCTGCCTCGACTACGCCAAGACCCGCATGTCCTTCGGCAAGCCCATCGGCTCCTACCAGTCGGTCGCCAACAAGATCGTCGACACCAAGATCCGCCTGGAGACCGCCCGCAAGTGGCTCTACGACACGGCCCAGCGCCTGGAGGCCGGCGAGAACGTCACCGTCGACATGGCGATCGCCAAACTCCTCACCAGCGAATCCAACCTCGCCACCTCGCTGGCCGCCGTCCAGGTCTTCGGCGGCAACGGCTACATGTCCGAGTACGGGCTGGAGAAGGACGTGCGCAACGCCGTCGCCGGCACCATCTACTCCGGCAGCAACGAGATCCAGTACAACCGCATCGCCGCCATGCTCGGACTCGGCAAATGACCGCCCCCGCCCCGCCCCGCCCGCTGCCGCCCGCGCGGCCCCGCCACCTCAAGGTGTGCGGGGCCCGCACCCGCGCCGACCTCACCCTCCTCGCCGAATCCGGCCCCACCCTGGTGGGCCTGTGGCACGGCGTGCCCGGCGGCCCCGCCGAACTCTCCGAACAGCACCTGGCCCACCTCGCCGCCACCGCCATCCGCCTGGGCCTGGAACCCGTCCTGGTCACCTTCCTCGACGACGCCGACCAACTCGCCCGCCTCGCCCGCGCCACCGGCATCCGCTGGATCCAGCTCCACGCCTACCAGAGCCCCGCCCTCGTCACCGAACTGCGCCACCGCCTGCCCTACGCCGTCCTCGTCAAAGTCCTCCACCTCTCCCGCGGCCGCTGCCTGGAACGCCCCTTCATCGGCGCCTTCGAACGCGCCGGCTGCGACCTGTTCCTGCTGGACACCGTCACCGACGACGGCCGCGTCGGCTCCACCGGCCACCCCCTGGCCCCCGCCGACGTCCACACCCTGCTGCCCCGCCTCACCATCCCCTTCCTCCTCGCCGGCGGCCTGAACGCCGCCAACCGCGACACCTACCGCACCGTCACCGACCACCCCCTGTACGCCGGCGCCGACATCGACACCGCCGCCCGCAACCGGGCCGGCGACTTCACCCACGAAGCCGTCACCGCCCTCGCCCACGCCTGGCACCCCCGCCCCAAGGAGGCCTACGTATGAGCGCCCCGCGGTTCCTCGACGCCCTGCTGGCCGCGAGCCGCCCCCTGATCATGGAGGTCAAACTCCGCGACCCGCACGGCACCGACCTGCTGGGCCCGCGCACCGTCACCGACCTCGTCACCCGCTACGAACAGGCCGGCGCGCCCTGCCTGTCCGTGGTCACCGGCCGCTGGTTCGGCGGCACCCCCCGCCTGCTGCGCGAGGTCACCGCCGCCACCGACCTGCCCGTCCTCCAGAAGGACTTCCTCACCCGCCCCGCCCAACTGGAGGCCGCCACCGCCCTCGGCGCCTCCGCCGTCCTGCTCACCGCCGCCCTGCTGCCCGCCACCTCCCTGCACCGCCTGGTCACCACCGCCCTCGCCCTGGGCCTGACCCCGTTCGTCGAGATCACCGGCGAACACGAACTCGCCCACCTGCCCCAGCCCGAACACTGCGTCATCGCCGTCAACAACAAGGACATCCGCACCCGCGAACGCGACCGCGGCGACCTCGGACGCAGCCTGCGCCTGCTGCCCGCCCTGCACGCCACCGGCACCCGCGCCCCCGTCTCCGCCTCCGCCATCACCGAACCCGCCGACGCCGCCCGCCTCCTGGACGCCGGCTACGCCGGACTGCTCATCGGCACCACCCTGATGCGCCAGAGCGACCTCACCGGCTGGCTCACCGACCTCGACACCGCCCGCGCCGGAGCCGCTGACAGGGCCGCCACCACCGCCCGCGCCGGAGCCGTCCGCGCCGGAGCCGCCCTATGAACCCCCGCCCGAACCCGCGGCCCAACCCCCGGCTCGCCACCCGCTCCCTCGTCCTGGACGCCGGCGGCATCCCCGTCTCCGCCCTCGTCGCCGAACCCCAGGACCGCGCCCCCAAAGCCGTCCTCCTCGCCATCCACGGCCGCGGCATGCGCGCCGCCTACTTCGCCGGCCCCGCCCACCCCGACACCAGCCTGCTCACCCTGGCCGCCGACCTCGGCTACACCGTCCTGGCCCTGGACCGCCCCGGCCACGGCGCCTCCGCCCACCGCCTGCCCGACGGCCAGCTCATCGCCGACCAGGCCGCCACCCTGCACGCCGCCCTCACCGACTACGCCCGCGCCCACCCCGTCGGCGCCGGCGTCCAACTCCTCGCCCACTCCTTCGGCGGCAAGATCGCCCTCCACCTCGCCGCCCACTGGCCCGCCGACCCCCACCTGCCCCTGCTCGGCGCCGACATCTCCGGCCTCGCCCAGCACTACGCCCCCGGCGCGTGGGAGCGGCCCGACGACCTCGCCGGCGGCGGCCGCCTCAACTGGGGCCCCCTCAACCTCTACCCGCCCGGCACCTTCCACGCCGCCCGCACCCTGCTCACCCCCGTCCCCGCCCTCGAATCCCGCGAACTGGCCACCTGGCCCGCCCGCTACAGCGCCCTGGCCGCCCGCGTACGCGTGCCCGTGCGCCTCACCCTCGCCGACCACGAGGCCTGGTGGCGCCTGGAGCCCTCCCACCGCACCGCCCTCACCGCCGCCTTCCCCCCGGGCCTGGCCCACCTCGTCACCGCCCACCGCGCCGGCCACAACCTCTCCCTGGGCCACGCCGCCCGCCCCTACCACCTGCGCGCCCTCGCCTTCACCGACGAGTGCCTCACCCGCCCCCGGCCCCAGCCCGCCGCTGCCGCCCCCGAGCCGCTCCTGGCCGCCGCCGGCTGACCGGGCGGGACGTCGACGACTCCCTCGGCCAGATGCCCCCCGGCAGCCTCCCCGCCGCCTCCCCGGGCCCGGAGACGGGTGTCGGCACGTCCGCGTCGGTGCAGGTCACCGGCAACGGCCCCGGGCGGAGTCGGGAGCGCGCCTCACACCGCATGCCGAGCACAGGCGCGGGTCACTGCCACACGAGCAGCGCTTCGAGCTCCGGAAGCCGGCCGAACAGGTCGGGGAGGCCGCGCACGCCGTTGCGCGCGGACTCGTGGGAGAGCGCGAGGTCAGGACCGGTGCTCGCCTCGACACCGGCGAGGCACCGCAGGATGTTCCACCTCGTGTGCCCCAGCCAGCCGCCGATCATGAACACGAACCAGCTCGGACCTGGCGGCGGCAGCGTGCCGCCCCCCGCGACATAGCCGTCGAGGACCGAGCGGAAGACGGCGGGCTCGATGTGGTCGAAGCCCGGTCCCTTCGCGAGGCTGAGCGCGGTCGAGCCGAGCTCGCCGGACAGGTCGAGCGTTCCCGAGAGCTCCCAGTCGAGCACCACCGGCCGGCCCTCCCGGGCGAGCAGGTTCCACGGTTGGATGTCCCTGTGGGTCAGCACGACGGGGCCCGGCCGTTCGCAGGTGTCGACGAAGTGGGCGATCGCGAGGAACGTCTCGACGTGAGAGGCGAGTTCGTCGGCCCAGGGCTGTCCGGTCGCCGCCGCCCGCGCGGCGAGTTCGGGCCAGTCCCGTGACGTCGGTTCCTCGACCGACGCGTGGGTCCACGCGACGTCGAGCGCGTGGACGCGCGCGAGGATCCCGCCGATCTCGAACGCGTACGCCGCCGACACCGGCGCTTCCGGCACCTTCTCTCCCTCGACCCATCGGTGAACGAGCGTGTGGTGGCCGGCCGAGATCGGCTCCGGCATCGGGATGCCGGCGGCGAAGGCCGCCCGCTCAAACCTGAACACGTCCTCGGCGCGATAGGCCCAGCGGCGGTCGGCGAGGTTCAACTCCTTGACCGCGAACGACCCTTGGTCGGTGTCGAGCCGGTACATCCGGTTGGCGAACCCACCGTGGACGCGGATCATCGGCCCGATCGGCACGCCGAGATGCGAAAGGTTCACCCACGCATGCTAGTGCAGCGCCGCGTTGATCCTTCGGGGGTTCATGCGGCTTTGAGCGGGGAGCCGTCGTAGGTCCCGCGGTCGGGCTTGGCGGCGTGTTCGTCGTAGTCCAGGACGAAGTCGTCGATGCGTTCGGTCGGTTCCTCGCGGGAGGTGAACTGGCCGTGGCGCAGCAGGCGTCTGGTCAGTGCCATCGTCCCACCCTGAGATGCCCCGCCGCCCTGGGTCGGGGCGGCGGGGCCCGGGAGTTGCTGCTACCGGGCGTCGAATTCGCCGGTGCGGACGGCGGTGACGAAGGCCTGCCAGGCGGGGGAGGGGAAGAGGAGGGCCGGGCCGAAAGGGTCTTTGGAGTCGCGGACCGGCATCACGCCGGTAAATCCGTCAGCGACCTCCACGCAGGTTCCTCCATTGCCGCCGCTGTACGAACTCTTTCGCCAGCGAGCGTCAGTCAGATTGACGTCCATTCCAGATCCCTCCGTACCACGCGGATCATCGAAAGTGAGTCGGCCTGGTTCAGGGCCTCGACCACAAGGCGATCGTAGCTCCTGGCCAGCGCCGAAACTGACTGGATATCCCGTTCGATGTAACCGCGTTGCTCGATCTCGCCGTAGCTGAGAATTTTGCGGTTCGGCATGGTAAGGAGTTGCACCACGCGAGTGAACGGCCGGTTCTCGCCCAGAGAGTACGGCGCCACCTGAATGACCACGTTGGGCCGATCAGCCAACTGTTCAAGGTGGAGCAGTTGCTCGATCATGACGTCCCGGCCGCCGACGAGTCGCCTCAGGCAGCTCTCGTCCAGCACCGCGTGCAGGACCGGAGGTGGAGTCCGTTCCAGGATGTGCTGTCGGGCAAGCCGGAAGTTGATACGTTCATCGGCCTGTTCTGGGAGTGCGGCGCCCTGCCTCACATATCCCGACTCAATCGCGGTTGCGTACGCGGGAGTCTGTAGGAGTCCAGGGATGACGTTGATCTCGAAGAGCTTGATCTGCTCCGCGCGGGCCTCGTAGTTGGCGTACTCCGGGAAGCCCTCCAACAACGTCGTGTGCTTGAGCTGCCAGTACATCAGTACGAGCGTGCCGCCGGTCTTGAGCTCCTGGTCGGCCAGCTCCGCCAGCTGCAGGCTCGGCGGCCGGTGCGCAAGTTCGACGTAGGACAGGTGCGATGCGGTGCACCCGACCTTCTTCGCCAGCTGGACCTGGGTGAGCCCAACTGCTTCGCGTGACCTGCGGAGTTGAACTCCGAAGGCGGCCCACGGGGACGAGGTCGGGTCGATGCTCTTCTTGTTCATGGAACTTCCCCAACTCACGGCTGCTCTGACAGCAAGTCGTATATCGCTTCCGATGCTAGGTGGTGCGGGGCCACCATGTGCACAGAACGTGAAACACTGATTGCGGAAGGTTATTCCCATGGCTGATGCCCAAGTCCCCCGCCTCCACGGCTACGGCGTGCGCTGGGACACCGAGACCCGCCTCTACCGGGTCCGGCACGAGCTCACCGGGGATTGGCTGCGCCAACCGGACGGTGAGCTCAGCGGGTTCGGTTCCTTCTCCGAGGCCTGGGGTGCCTGGCGCGTCTTCGAGGTCCACAAGCGGCCGGGGGAGTGAGCGTGTCCTCGATGCTCTCCCGCGCGACCGCCGACCAGCGGCGCCAGGCGGCCGACGTCCTCGACGACCTGACCACCGTCCTCGCCCTGGGCGGCGTCACGTTGCCGTCCGTCGAAGTCGACTGGGAGCACGGCCGCAGGACGGGCTGCTACCTGATCAGCCTCGGCTGCGCCCGCCCGTCCGAACTCCTGCGGGTCGTCGACCTGCTCCGCAAGGGGCTGCGCTACGAGCGCCTGGCGCATGACGACTGAACTCCTCGCCCGCCTGCTCTGGTGGGCCGGCTTCTCCCTCCTGCTCCTCGCCGCCCTCAGAAGGTGAACCGCCCGATGCGTGACCCCCGCTTGCTCGCCAAGCCGCCGGTGTGCCGGCTCGGCTGCCTCGTCCTCGTCCGCAACCCGCGCGGCGACATCCTCCTCGTCGACCCGGACTACATGGACGGCCTGATCCTGCCCGGCGGCGCCGCCCAGCCCAACGAGCCCCCGCACCTCGCCGCCGCCCGGAACCTGCGTGCCGAGACCGGGCTCAACCTGCGTCTCGCCGACGTCCTCGCGGTCGACTTCACCCCGGCCGACCGCCACCTGGAGCGCCTCAACCTGGTCTTCGACGGCGGCACCGTGCGCGACGACGTCCGCCTCACCGTCCCGCCGCAGCACCGCAGCGGCCTGTTCGGCGCCCGCTTCGTCCCCGTCCGCCGGCTCCCCGACGTCATGGCGCCCTCCCAGGCCGCCCGCGTCAGCGAGGCGTTGGCGGGCCGCGCGCTGCCCGTCCTCCTCCACGGACAGCGCGCGACCTGAGGGCCGCCGTCCCGGCGCACCCGAGTCGGCGACCGACGCGCGCGGTGAACCCGTCCCGACCGGCCGGGACGGCTCACCGCGCGCCGGCGGCCTCCAGGATCGCGGACAGCCGCGCCAGGCATTCGCCGACGAAACCGGGATAGGTGCCCCAGTAGTACGACAGCCCGCCGACCCCGACGCCGACCGCCCACGCCCGGGCCCGCAGCCACGTCACGTCGTCGAGGCCGAGGGCGTCCCAGTACGCCTGGCGGGCCGGGGACGGAAGGTCCCACACCGTGGCGTGCTCGGCGTCGGGAAAGCCGACCGACAGGCATCCGAAGTCGATGACCGCGTGCAGCCCGCCCTGCCGGACCAGCAGGTTGGAGGGTTTCAGGTCGCCGTGCAGCCACACCTGGCGCCCGGACGGCCCGGGCAGGTCGAGCGCGCTGCGCCACAGGTGCAGCAGGTGCTCGATGTCGAGGTCCAGGCCCGGGATCGTCCGGCACTTCTCGAAGCATGCGGTGATCGACTCGTCGCTGTCGCGCAGGTCGCCCCCGCGGTACCAGTGGAGCGCGCCGCGGCGGACGGCCCCCATGAGCGGGACGCAGTGCAGGCCCTTGACGACCGCCGCCAGGTCGGCCCCGAAGGCGGGCCAGTCGGTGACCGACCCCGGGCCGGGCTCCTCGCCGTCGATCCAGCGGTACACCGACCAGGCGAGCGGGAACACGGCGCTCGGGGCCCCGGCGTGCACCGGCTCCGGGACGCGGCACGGAAGGTGCGGTGCCAGCCGCGGCAGCCAGGTCAACTCCTTGCGCACGGAGTCCGCGCTCTGCGCCGTGCGCGGCAGCCGCACGAGCAGGTCGTCGCCGAGCCGGTACATCGTGTTGTCCGTGCCCGAGCCGGCCGGCGAGACGGACAGGTCGGCCCATTGCGGCCGCTGCTCCCGGAGCAGGGAGCGGACGACCGCCTGGTCCGCGAAGACCTCGTTCTCGTGAAGCGCCACGGTGAGAGCCTTCACGCCGGGCGCCACCGCCGCCAGCGATTTTCCCCGGGGGGCGCGCGCGGAGCCGGGCGCCGACCCGGCTCCGCGCGCAGGGGGGCCGCGGCTCAGGCGGCGGTCAGGCGGGCGGTCCTGCGGTGTTCCGTCATGCCGGAGACCAGCTGGTCGCGGATGCGGGCGGGGACCTGGGGGGCGAAGCGGGCCAGGTAGTGGGCCAGGTGGGCCTCGTCGTCGACGAGGAAGGGCAGGTCGAAGACGAGGAGCTTGCGCACCGCCAGCAGCGGCACGGGCGCGCGCAGCGGCCTGAAGGAGCGGTTCCACAGGCCCCCCTCCTCGCAGACGGGGTGGAACTGGCCGATCATCAGGCCCTGTTCGACGAACTCGTCCTTGGCCTTGCGCTGCGCCTCGTCCAGCGCGGTGGAGTCGGCCCGGTCCAGGCCCGGCAGCACCAGCAGCACGGTCAGCAGCTCCCGGTCCGATTCCTCCGTCAGGCCGGCCAGCAGCCGGTCGTACCAGGCGCGCAGCTCGCCGACCAGCGCGGGCAGGTCGCCGCCCGCGCCGGTGTCGGCGACGGCGATGTGGAACAGGCCGCGGCGCAGCGAGGGCTGGGTGTAGGGGCAGACGGGGCCGCTGCGCCCGAGGTCGGGGTGGGCGGTGGTGAGGAAGCGCCGGCTCCAGGCGAGGATCTCGGCGGCCTCGGGGTGGTGGTCGGCGGCGCCGGCGTCGATCTGCTCGGCGGAGTAGACGCGCAGCGCGGTGTCGATGCGCAGCGCGGTGTCGATGTCGAGGGTGTGGGTGGTCATCGGGGGCCCCGCCACACGGGGGTCAGGCGGGGGCCGCCGGCGGGCAGGGCGATGGCCTCGCCGAAGCGGGTGAAGCCGCCGGCGCCGCAGACCCGGGCGCCGCCGGGGGAGCTGGTCTCGGCGTAGGCGGCCTGGCCGTCGTGGTCGACGCGGGCCAGGAAGGCGCGCAGGAGGGCGGTGCCGGTGCCGGTGCGGCGGGCGTCGGGGTGGGCGCCGACGAACGCCAGGTAGTGGTGGGGGCGGTGGCGCGGGTGGCGGCGGGCCTGGAGGCGGGTGATGGCGGCCAGGCGGCGGGCGGATTCGGGGTGGGCGTCGGCGTCGACGGCCGCGTCCAGGGCGCGGGCGGCCGCCTGGTCCTGCCCCCCGGGGTGCTCCCACACGCCGGGGGGCAGGAAGAGCAGCGCGCCGACGGGGGCGGCGTCGTCGGGGTGCTGGGCGGTCAGGGCGCCGCCGTGGGCCAGGCACTGGTCGACGTGGACGCGGAAGAAGGCGGGCAGGATGCGGGCGCGGTGGGCGTCGTCGGGGAAGGCCCAGCGGGTGAGCGGGTCGTCGTGGAAGGCGGCGGCGAGCACCCGGGCGAGGGCGGGCGCCTCCTCGGGTCGGGCGGGGCGGACCGCGGGGGCCGCGAGGGCGGCGCCCGGCGGGACGGTGGCGGTGGTCAACGGACACTCCTCGGCAGACAGGCGGCGGGCGGCGGGGCGGCAGGGCGGTCGTACGGGGGGTGCGCTCGTACGGGGGCGGCGGGCCTCAGGGCCGGGCGGTGGCGAGCGCGGTCAGGCGCGCGTGCAGGGCGGGCAGGTGGTCCTCGGCCTCGGGCTTGATCAGGACGCTGCGCAGCACCGAGGCCCCGTCGGCGTCCGCCGCGGCCGCCGGGTGGCGGCGGGTGAAGTCGGCGGCGTCCACCCGCAGCAGGCTCAGGTAGAGCGGGTCCTGCTCGTCGGCCATGCCCTGGCGCAGCACGTGCCGGCTGGCGGCGTCGACGGCGGACATCGGCGCCCCACCCGGGGTGGGGTGGTAGGTGACGATGTCCAGTTGCGGGCGCTGGTGGAGGGTCAGGTGCGGGCTGTCCTCGATCAGATCCGCCCAGGCCAGGGCCGCGCGCCGCCCGCCGGCCAGGACGGCGCCCAGGCCCTGGGGGGTGAGCGGCAGCAGTTGCAGGGTCAGCCACAGGGCGGCGGCCGCGGCGCCGGCGCGCGAGCATTCCAGGCTGATCTCGCCCAGGTGCAGTTCGGCGTCGGTGAAGTAGGTGTAGGGGGAGTCGTGGGCGAAGTGGCGGCCGATGTCGGGGTCGGCGAACAGCACCGCGCCGCAGCCGTAGGGCTGGAGGCCGTGCTTGTGCGGGTCGACGGTGACGGAGTCGCAGCCGGCGATGGCCCGCCACGGCGCCGGGTCCAGCCCGAGGGCGGCGGCCTGGGTGTCGTCGGTGGCCAGCAGGGCGAAGAACCCGCCGTAGGCGGCGTCCACGTGCACCCGCACCCCGTGGCGGCGGGCCAGTGCCAGCACCTCGTGCACCGGGTCGACGGCGCCGAGCCCGGTGGTGCCGGCGGTGACGACCACCGTGCCGACGCGGCCGGTGGCGAGCAGGGCGGCCAGCGCGTCGACGTCCATGCGCCCGTCCGCGTCGCTGTCCACCGCGTGGCCTTCGATGCCCAGGACGTGGCACATGCGGCTGTGCGTGTAGTGGGCCTGCGCGCTGTAGGCGACGCCGAGCCCGGGGTGGCTCTGGCGGGCCACGTACAGGGCTTCCAGGTTGGCGATGGTGCCGCTGCTGGTGAGGTGGCCGACGTGGCGGGGCAGGCCGAACATGGCGGCGAGCTGGGCGACGCACTCGCGTTCCATGTCGTTGGTGGCGGGCCCGCCCTCGTAGGCGTGGTTGTTGGGGTTGAAGCGCATCGCCGTCAGGTAGCCGACGACGGCGGCCGGGTGCGGCGGCTTGACCATCTGCCCGGCGTAACGGGGGTGGAAGAACGGGTAGTTGTGCTCCAGGCGCTTGGCGAAGCGCTCGAACGCGGCGGCGAAGTCCGCGTCGTCCACCTGGTGCGAGGGATGCGGGCTGTACGGCCCGAACCGCTCTCCCCACTGCTCGGCGACCTCGGCCGCCCTCGGCAGCCAGTACCGCAGGTCCACGCTCCGGCCCTTCCCTTCGAGGGATCCTCCAGTGTTCTGCGAGCCACGGTGACCGCCCGCCGCAAGCGGCCCGCAACACCCGCAGCTCACCGCGCGCCCCGCCCGCGCCCCGCCCCGCGCGGTCCACCGGGCCTCAGCCGGACCCCAACCCGGCGCAAGGATCCGCTGCTGCAATCACCCCCGGAACCCGCCCCCGCCCCACCCGCCGGGGCCGCACGGGCACACCGCCACACCGGGCCGGCAGCAGGAGGACGCGCGATGGTGACCAGACGCAGGATGATCGGCGCCGCCCTGGCGACCGGGGGAGGGGTCCTGCTCATGCGCACCACCCTGCGCCCGGCCGCCTCCGTCGAGACCGCCGCCGAGGCCGCCCACACCCACCCGGGCCCCGCCGCCTCCGCCGCCGAGGCCGACCCGGGCCCCGACGCCGGCCCCACCCTGGCACCGAAGTTCACCGCCGCGATGCCCCTGCCCCCGGTGCTCGCCCCCGTCTCCACCGACGGCGCCGCCGACACCTACGCCGTCACCATGCTCAAGGCCTACGCCCGCATCCTGCCCGGGCACCGCACCGACGTCCTCACCTACAACGGCGCCTTCCCCGGCCCCGTCATCCGCGCCCGCTCCGGACGCCCGGTCGTGGTGCGCCAGACCAACCTGCTGGACGACCCCGTCTCCGTCCACCTGCACGGCGCCCGCGTCCCCGTCGCCTCCGACGGCGGCCCCATGAACCTCCTGGACACCGGCGCCACCCGCACCTACACCTACCCCAACGACCAGCCCCACGCGAGCCTGTGGTTCCACGACCACGCCCACCACCTGGAGTCCGAGCACGTCTACCGGGGCCTGGCCGGCACCTACCTGATCACCGACGCCACCGAAGCCGCCCTGCCGCTGCCCGCCGGCCGCTACGACCTGCCCATCGCCCTGCGCGACGCCCGCTTCGACCCCCAGGGCCGCCTCGTCTACCGCATGGACGACCCCCTCAACCGCACCACCATCCTCGCCAACGGCCGCCCCTGGCCCAAGGTCGAGGTCGCCGCCCGCAAGTACCGGCTGCGCCTGCTCAACTCCTCCAACCTGCGCTTCTTCTCCCTGCGCCTGGCCGACGGCGGCCCCCTCACCCAGATCGGCTCCGACGGCGGCCTGCTGGAACGCCCCCACGTCACCGACACCGTCGACCTCTCCCCCGGGGAGCGCGCCGACGTCGTCGTCGACTTCTCCCGCTACCCGGTCGGCTCCAGCATCGTCCTCACCAACTCCATGCCCCCCGGCCCCGCCGAACACGTCGGCCAGGTCCTGCGCTTCGACATCACCCGCGCCGCCGACGACCCCAGCCGCGTCCCCGCCCAGCTGCGCACCCTGCCCGCCCTGGGCGCGGCGGCCCGCGAGCGCACCGTGGTCCTGGAGTACCAGGAGAAGCCCGGCGCCGCCCCGCTCGGACTGATCGACGGCAAGGTGTACGACCCGGCGCGGGTGGACGCCTCGGTGGCGTTCGGCACCTCGGAGATCTGGACGGTCGTCAACGCCAACAAGGACGTCCCGCACAACTTCCACCTGCACCTGGTGCAGTTCCGGGTGCTGGCGCGCAACGGCGCCGCGCCCGGCCCGGCGGAGTCCGGCCTGAAGGACACCGTGCGCCTGCTGCCGGGGGAGAGCGTGCGCCTCCAGGCCCTCTTCGACTCCTACCGCGGCCGCTACCCCTACCACTGCCACCTGCTGGACCACTCCGCGATGGGCATGATGGCGCAGCTGGAGATCACCTGACCCCCTTTTACTCGCCCCCCGGCGGGGGCCGCCCGCCCCCCGGCGGGGGCCGCCCGCCCCCCGGCGGGGGCCGCCCGCCCCCCGGCGGGGGCCGCCCGCCCCCCGGCGGGGGCCGCCCGCCCCCCGGC
>NZ_JBFBHW010000053.1:0-60789 GCF_040685395.1 Kitasatospora sp. NPDC088779
CGTGCCGGACCAGGATGTGGCGCACCTTGGCCGAGTCCATCAGCGGGTCGTACGCGGGAAGGATGGCCCCGCCCGGGATGCCGAAGACGGTGTCCACTCCGACCTCTTCGAGTGAACGGATCAATGCCTGGGCGCCGGTCATCGCGGACTCCACGGGCCCGGTCCGGGCGTCGGGGGTGAACGGCGCTGGGGTCGATCCGGTGGTCTCGGTGCTGTGGGTGGTCACGGGGGACTCGCTCAACTGGGTCATCTGGCAATCTCTCGGTTTCGTCGACGTGGTGGTCCGGCGGGGAGTGCCGGGTGGTGTCCGTGGCCGGGGCCGCTGCGGTGCGCGGCGCCGTTGGGCGGCCAGGGACGTGTCGGGGAAACCGGGGCAGCAGGGTCTGTCTCCGCGCCGGTCGTCGGTCGTCGCGTGCTGAGGGGTGTTTCAGCGCTCGGTGCGACGCCGTGCCGTCAGGAAGCGTTGGCCGGAAGGGAGTTGCCCGGCCCGCAAGGAGTGTCTCGCGTCTCAGCCCTTGTTCGTGGGCGAGTGGTGGGTGAAGAGCAGGAAGACCAGGGCGATGGCGGCGATGGCCGCGCCGAGGCCGTACACGGTCGCGGCGCCGGCGCCGAGGGTGGCGCCGCCGATGATGGTGCCGAGGCCGATTCCGAGGTAGATGGAGGAGGAGTTGAGGGAGACCACCAGCGGGGCCTCCTGGGGGGCGACCTCGATCAGGCGGTGTTGCTGCGGGGGTGTCTGGCACCAACTGCTGGCGCCCCAGAGGAGGACCAGCAGGCCGACGACGGGCTTGAGGTCGGAGTCGGAGGCGGCGAGCCAGGCGAGGGACCCGAGGGCGACGACCATGGCGGTGTAGCCGACGATCAGGACCTTGGTGGAGCCCCAGCGGTCGGTGGTGTAGCCCGCGGCGAGGTTGCCGATGACGGCGCCGAGGCCGTACAGGAAGAGCATCCACAGGATGGAGCGCTCGGGCACCTTGACGGCTTCCAGCATGGGCACGCTGTAGGCGTACGCGGTGTAGCTGGCGCCCATGCCGAGGACGGTGAGCGGCAGGACGGCGAGGACGGCCGGCCGGCGCAGGACGGCGAGGCGGGTGCGTAGCGGCACCCGGACGTTGCCGGGGAGCCACGGCATGATCAGGCGCAGTATCACGGCGACGAGCAGGCAGAGTCCGGCGACGAGGCCGAGGGCGGTGCGCCAACCCAGCCAGTGGCTGGCGGCGTTGCCGAGCGGCACGCCGAGTGCGGTGGCGATGGTGAGGCCGCCGATGACCACGGCGAGGGCTCGGGCCCGCAGTTCGGGGCGGACGAGGGAGGCGCTGACGGCTCCGGCGTTGGGGGTGTAGGCGGCGGCGCCGGCGGCGGCGATGATGCGGCTGATGATCAGCACGGCCATGTTGGGGGCCAGTGCCGAGCCGAGGTTGGCGATGCCGAGCGTGAACAGTGCGGTGATCAGCAGGGTTCGGCGGGGAAGCCGGGCGAGGAGGGTGGCCAGGACGGGGGAGAGGACGGCGTAGGCAGCGGCGAAGACGGTGATCGACTGGCCGGCCGTGGCCGGGGAGACGTGCAGGTCCTGGGCCATGGAGGGGAGGAAGCCGGCCACGACGAAGGCGTCCGTGCCGACGGCGAACGTCCCTAAGGCGAGGACGAGGGTGGAGGACAGGCCGCCCTGGGGTGGTGAGCCGGGTTCGGCCGGAGCTTTCCGGTCGGCCGGAATCGAGACACTGGACATCCAGATTCTCCTTGCGGGTCGGTGCGCGTGCTGTGGTGTCGCCGCGCGGTGAGGCGGTCGGACCGTCGGGCGGTGCGGTCAGCCGGTCATGCGGGCGTAGTGGCGTCGGGTGCGGTCGGCGGCCCCGCCCGGCGCGGCGGCCATGAGGTCGGCCACCGTCTGCCCGGCGAGTTCGCGGCGCCAGGCCAGTTCGGCCTTGCGCATCGCGGTGGCGATCCCGCACGGCTGTCGGAACTCCCGTGCGATGGCGCCACCGCCGTCCGCGCGCTGGCGGATCTCGGTGCAGCGGAACACGTCGTCGGGGCCCTCGATGGCGGCGACCACGTCCATCAGGGTGATCTTCTCCGGCCGTCGGCCCAGCCGGAAGCCGCCCTTGGAGCCCGGTGTCGAGCTCAGGATGCCGGCCCGGACCAGTGCCTGTAGGCGCTTGGTCAGGTAGGCCGGCGGCAGGTCGAACCAGGCCGCCAGCCGTGCCGTCGGAACCGGTTGCTCACTGTCGAGCCATGCCAGGGTGAGGCAGCAGTGCAGGCCCCACTCGACTCCTTCACCCATTCGCATAACCAGGACAATACACGTCCAGGTTCTGCGACGCAGGCCGGACACGCCGGAGGTCCGGAATATGTCAAGTCGCGGCCCGACGAGGGCGTTGCGGCCCTGCCGGACCTCCGGTACAACGGTTAGCAGCCGACCGGTCAGGCCCGCGAATCGGGCCTGAGGACCACCCGTCTGCCGTGCAGCTCGCCGCGTTCCATTCGGCCGTGGACCTCGGCGGCGGCGCTCAGCGGAAGGGTCTCGACCACCAGGGGGCGCAGCCGTCCGGCCGCGAGCAGACGGTTGATGCCGACGGCGGCCTCGGCCAGTTCGGTGCTGGTCGCATGCGAGATCACGAAGCCGGCGATCGAGCAGTCCTTCATGTAGAGCGGCCCGACCGGGAGGATCGGCCGCGAGCGGGCGCCGGCCAGCAGGACGATCCGTCCGCGCGGGGCGAGCAGGTCGACGGCGGTGGCCAGGTCGTTCTCCCCGGACGTGTCGAGGTGGAGGTCGACGCCGCCGGGGCAGGCCTGGGCGAGCCGTTCGGCGAGGTCCGGATCGCGGTAGTCCAGGGCCTCGGCCGCACCCAGGGCGAGGCACTGTTCCAGGTCCCGGGCGGAGGCGGTGGCGACGACCCGGGCCCCGGCGTCGACGGCGAGGGTGACCAGCGCGGAGCCGACGTTCCCGGCCGCGCCGGCCACCAGGACGGTCTCACCGGCCCGCAGGCGGCCGTGTGTGAACAGGCCGAGGTAGGCGGTCGCGGCCGGATGGACGACGGCGACGGCCTCCTCGGGGAGGACGCCCTCAGGGAGGTGGTAGAGGCGGTCGGCGGGGACGACGACCTGCTCGGAGGCGGCGCCCTGGCGCCCGCCGTGGCCGAGGCTGTTGGTCCACACCCGGTCGCCGACGGCGAAGCCGGGGGCGGCCGGCCCGGCCGCGGCGACGGTGCCGACCAGGTCGCGGCCGATCACGAACGGGAACGCGACCGGGGTGCGGAAGAGGCCGGAGCGGACGAAGGTGTCCACCGGATTGACGGTGGTGGCCGTGACGTCGACCAGGATGTCGGTCGGCCCAGGACGGAGGGAGGGAAGTTCGCCGTAGCGGATGTTCTCGGGCGGCCCGAGGGCCTCGATGAAGGCTGCTCGCATGCTCGGAGAGTCTTCCACCGGTCAACGCCGGGGTGCCGCACGGAAGCCGTTTGTTCGTCAACTCGCGCGCGGTCGGCCCGCCCCTGATGGCCCCGGCACACCCCACCGGGCGGCTCCGGGGGCGATCGCGCCTGCTCGCGCGCTCTGTCCGGTGGTCCGGCCATAGGCCGCGCGTGCAGCCGTGTGCCCGGTGCACCTGGGCCCGGCCTGAGCCCTCTGCATACCGTCGACCCATCTGAAGATGCGTCTGCCATGTAGAGGTTGGGGATCTCGATGAGCGACTTCGCCCTGCACATCAGGGACACGCGAACACCCGGGCGCACGCCGGGCGTTGGCAGTTCCCACGACATCGTCCTCTCGGAGCTGTGCCCGGCGCTGTTCGCGTCGCTGCCCCGGGCGGACCAGCGCCGCAAGGGTGTGGAGTACCTGCGCGGACTGCTGGGCGCGGAGGGCCGCAAGTCGGTGCGCAACATCGCGCGGCTGATCGGCGGGCAGGCCACGGAGCAGAACCTGCACCACTTCATCAGCAGCTCCACCTGGGAGTGGGACCCGGTGCGCGCCGCGCTGGCGCACTACGTGACGTCCGTCGCGCCGCCGCAGGCCTGGGTGGTGCAGCAGACGGTCATCCCGAAGGCCGGGGAGCACTCGGTGGGCGTGGATCGCCGGTTCATCTCCTCGCTCGGCCAGGTGCTCAACGCGCAGCAGGCGGTGGGCGTCTGGGCGGCGTCCGAGGAGGTGAGCATGCCGGTGAACTGGCGGCTGCACCTGTCCCGGGCGTGGCTGGACGACGTGCCGCGGCGCAGCCAGGCGTCCATCCCGGCGAGTGTGGACACCCGGACGCTGGGCGACTGCTCGGTCGAGGCGGTGCTGGAGCTGACCTCGGACTGGCGGCTGCCCACGCTGCCGGTGGTGATGGACGTCCGGGAGCTGGACGGGATGAAGGCGCTGCGGCGGCTGCGCGCGGCGGGGGTGCCGTTCCTCGTGCGGATCAACAGCACGCTGCCGCTCCGCCCGGCCGAGGGGGCCGGGCACGGCGCGGAGGCGATGCCGGCCCACCGGATCATCGGGGCGTGCCGGGACCGCAGGCGGATGGTGACCTGGACCGACCACGGCCAGGACGCCGGGCTGCGTACCGCGCTGGTCGGTGCCGTCCGGGTGCGGACGGTGACCGGGGCGGCCCGCTCCCTGGGAGTGAGCCGCAGGCCGGACGGCCCGGCCCGCGACCTGCTGCTGCTCGGCGCGGGCAGCTCCGGCCGGCGCTGGCCGCAGGAGCTGTGGCTGGCCGACGTCCCGGACGCCACGCCGGCCCAGCTGTTCCGGCTGAGCCTGCGGATCGGCCGGGTCGAGCGGGACTTCGACGAGATCGCGGACCGCACCGGCATCCGCGACTACACCGGCCGTTCCTTCAACGGCTGGCACCGCCATGTCACCCTCGCCTCGGCCGCACACGCGGTCGTGGCCCTCTCCCACACCGGCGGCCGCTCGCTCCGCCGCGTGAGCTAGGGGCACTCTTCCGGATCACGCCCGCGCCCCGACAGGCACTAGGTCGCTTGGTCGACTCCCGCCGACGGGCCGTCCTTGACGAGGAGGTCGCGGACGCGCGAGAGCCGTAGGGCGAGCTGGACTTCGAGCGCTTGGCCGGGGTCCTGCCAGTCGGGGCCGAGCAGTTCCGCGACGCGTTCCAGGCGGCGGGCGACGGTGTTCGGGTGGACGTGCAGCTTCTGGGCGGCCCGGGTGGGGCTGGCTCCGGTCTCGAAGTAGGCGTCCAGGGTGCGGCCGAGGTCGGTGAACCGCTGCCGGTCGTACTCGAGCACCGGACCGATGACCGAGTCGACGAAGGAACGGACGTCCCGGTTGTCGGCGAGCAGGACACCGAGGAAGCCCAGCTCCCGGGGGGAGGCCGAGCGGCCGGTGGCGTCGAGGGCGATCATCGCCTCCAGGCAGCGCAGCGCCTCCTGGTGGCAGTGGTAGACCGAGGCGGCGTCCGCGACCGGCCCGGCCGCCGCCACCGTGACCGGTTCGCTCAGCAGCGGGGCGAGTTCGTTCAGGACGGCCCGGGCCGTCGTGCCGGCGTCGGTGCCGGGCAGCAGCAGCACGGCGTTGCCGCCGTGCCCGACCCGCAGCCCGTTCAGTCGCTGGGCCAGGCCCGTGGCCAGGGCGCAGGCCCGGCCGACCGCTCGGGCCTCGGGACGGACGACCACCACCACGTGCGGCGTGGCCAGGTTGATGCCGAGCCGGCGGGCGCGCTCCTCCAACTGCTGCGGCGGGCGCTGGGCGCTGGTGAGCAGGTCCTCCATCAGCTCGCCGTGGGCGCGGCCCTGCACGACGGTGGTGTCGCCGGTGCGCAGCAGCTGCACCGCCACCGCCTGGGCGGCCAGGTGCAGCAGTTCGTCGATGCCGGCCGCGGGGAGGTCCTCGGGGCGGAACACCAGGGTGCCGAGTATCTCGCCTCCGGCGGTGACCGGGGCCGCCCAGAGGCCGTCCGCGGTGTGGACCGGGCGTTTGGCGGCGTGCACCTCCGCGGCGGCGGGTCCGGTCTCGGGCATCCGGCCGGTGGTGGTCAGGACGGTGCCGTCCGCCGCGTGGATCCGCAGCGCGCCACCCAGGTTCCGGCTCACGGCTTCGGCGAGACCGTGGAGTTCGCAGTCGGTCAGCGCCCGTTCGATCAGTTCGTGATGGATGCGCCGGTGCTCGCTGAGCTCCCGCAGCGACTCGGTGGTGCGTCCGTGCTCCTCGCGCAGGGTCTGCGCGGTGGCCTTGGCGTCGTCGAGGACGAGGGCGCGCTGGACGGCCAGGCCGGCGAGCTCGCCGAGCAGGTTCGTGGTGGAGATCTCCTCCGGGGTGTAGTGCCGCACGTTGCGGTCGGCGACGTAGAGCGCGCCGAAGGGGTGTGGGCCGTAGCTCAGCGGGACGGCCATGATCGCGCGCAGCGCCTCGGCCCGGACCACCTCGTCGATGTCGGTGCTGTGCTGGATCCGGTTGTCGTCGAGGTAGTCCGGGGTCCAGACCGGCGCGAGGTTGGCGACGGCGGCGTGGCCGAGTCCGGAGCCGCCGGTCAGCTGGAGGCCGACGTTGAGCGTGGAGGTGTGGCCGTCCGACGCCCGGATGTAGGACAGGCCGTCCTCTGGTCCGGGGAAGCTGACGTACGCCATGTCCGAGCCGAGGAGCAGGCGCGAGCGCCGGGTGACGACCTTGAGCACCCCGTCGAGGGTGTCGGGGACGAGGAGGTCCCGGGCGGTGTCGAGCAGCGCGGACAGGCCCGCCTCGCGTTGCTGGCGCCCGCGGCGCTGGGCGCAGATGTCCAGTCCGAGCCGGACGGCCCGCTCCAGTGCGGCCGTCTCGGCCTCGCGGGCGCCGCCGCGGGCGGCCTCGGCAAGCAGTGACTCGATGCGCGCCGGTGGTGCCTCCGCCACCAGCAAGGTCAGTACCGTCAGCGCGTCAGGCCGCTTACGGACCCCCTGTTGGGCCATGCCCTACCCCCACCCGTGCACATCAGCCTTTTTGCCTGGCACATGCCAGGTAATGCAAAGTGTTTATCATGTCACTTTGGGTGGGGCTCGGATGATTCCACGGTTTGGACGGTGGAGGGGGCACCGCCGAGTGGCCCCGATGTGTTGCCGGGTCACCTTCCCGCCGCCCGTGCCGGTTGAGGAGGATGACGTGGTGGCCACCGGGGAGGTGGTCCGGGCGACAACGCCCAGCTGGCGCGGTGGGGGGCACAGGCGGACGACATGAAGGCGCTACAGGACTACCGCCGTTCGCTGGAACGGAGCAGGGCCGCGCTGGAGCACCCGCACCGGCCCGCGACCTTCCGGCTCTGCGGCCGTGAATGGGACCTGCTGCCAGGGATTTTCGCCCCGGTCTACTCGCCCACCAGCGAGATCTCCATGCGCCTGCTCGGTCTGGACGACCCGCGGGCCGCCGGGCGCTCCGGCTCGCTGCTGGAGATCGGCTGCGGCACCGGCGTCATCGCGGTGGCCGCAGCACTGGCCGGGCATGCACGGGTGGTGGCCGGCGACATCAACGAGGCCGCCGTCCGCAACACCGAGATGAACGCCCACCGGCACGGCGTCGCCGACCGCGTCCACAGCGTGCACAGCGACCTGTTCGCCGCGCTCGCGCCCGAGGAGCGCTTCGACACCGTCTTCTGGCACTCCAACTACGTGCTCGCGCCGGAGGACTACCGCTACCGGACGATGCACGAGCGCGGCTACGTCGACCCGGGCTACGCCGCCCACCGCCGCTTCCTCGTCGAGGCTCCGGGCCGGCTGGCTCCGGGCGGCTCGGTGCTGCTGCACTTCAGCGAGCGCGGCGACCTGACGGCGCTCCTCCGGATCGCCGAGGAATGCGGGCGCACCCTGCGGGTGGTGCGCAGCGGCGTCTTCCCGGAGGGCGAGGAGGAGGTCGCGCACATGTTGATCGAGGTGACCGTGGCGCGCGGCCGGTCCGGCGGCGAGACGGCACCTGGTACCGGCTTCTGACGTCCGAGCCCGGCGGCCCGATCTGCCACGCCGACTTCGGCACATGCCACGAGGTGCCGGCGCACGGTGGTCCGCCCACCCCGGGGGATGCGTGGGCCACCGGAGTCCGGCCGTGCTGTACGGCGTCCAGATGGGGCGCGCGCCCGAGCCGTTCCATGGCCGGATCTCGCCGGTCCGCCACCTCGGGACGGACCTCGTCGAGGGTCCGCCGTCACCGTTCTCGGTCGCGCCGGGGCGACATCTGACGGAGTGTGCCGCCACCTGATGGAGTATCCGCCACCTGACGAAGTGCGGGGGCGGGCGTTGGCGACACCTGGTGGCACGCCACAAGATCTGGAAGAGCCTCAGCCGTTCGGCGGCCGGCGGACCGCTGCCGGACCGGGACCCGGCCCGCGGGCCGGCCGCTCCTCCCTGACCCGTGCCATCCACAGCCTCGCCACGACGCCCTTCCGTGCGCGCCGCCGAGCCGGCGCACCTTCGCCCCGGGAGACCCCCATGGTCACCGCCCTGTCCGCGCTCCTGTCCCGGCCCGCACTCCATCAGCCCGACTGGGCCGACCACGAGCACCTTCCCGACATCAAGGACCGGCTGGCCGGTCTGCCGCCGCTGGTCGGCCCGGCCGACGTCCGGCGGCTGCGCTCCGTGCTCGCCGACGTCGCGGCCGGGCGGGCCCAGGTCGTACAGATCGGCGACTGCGCCGAGGACCCGGCGGAGTGCACCGCGGGCGACGTCGCCCGCAAGACCGGCCTGCTGGACGTCCTGGCCGGCATCGTCACGATGGCCACCCACCGGCCGGTGGTCCGGGTCGGCCGGATGGCCGGCCAGTTCGCCAAGCCCCGCTCCAAGCCGACCGAGTTCGTCGGGGGCCTGGAGATCCCGGTCTTCCGCGGCCACCTGGTCAACAGCCCCGAACCCGACCCGGAGCTGCGCCGCCCCGACCCGCGGCGGCTGCTCGGCTGCTACTGGGCGGCGGCCGAGGCGATGACCCACCTCGGCTGGTCGGATCCGGACCGTCGCTCGCCGCTCAGCCCGCCGGTGTGGACCAGCCACGAGGCGCTGCTGCTCGACTACGAAATTCCGATGATCCGTCAGATCGGTTACACCGAAAGCCTCTTGACGTCCACACACTGGCCGTGGATCGGCGAGCGGACCCGCGACGTGGCCGGCGTCCACGTCACGATGCTCGCGTCCGTGGCCAACCCGGTCGCGTGCAAGGTGGGACCCGGCATGGCACCCGAGGAACTGCTGGAGCTGTGCGCGCGGCTCGACCCGCACCGCGAGCCCGGGCGGCTGACCCTGATCGCCCGGATGGGCGCCGAGGTCGTCGCCGACCGGCTGCCCGCGCTGGTCAGGGCCGTCCGGGAGGCCGGCCACCCGGTCATCTGGCTCACCGACCCGATGCACGGCAATACCGTCACCACGCCCGGTGGGCTGAAGACCCGCTTCGTGGAGACCGTCGTCCGGGAGATCCAGCACTTCCAGTACGCCGTCCGCTCCGAGGGCGGCGTGGCCGGCGGCCTGCACCTGGAGACCACGCCCGACGACGTCACCGAGTGCGCCCACGACGCCTCCGGGGTGGCGCACGTCGGCGACAAGTACACCAGCTTCTGCGATCCCCGGCTCAACCCCGGCCAGGCCATCACCGTGGTCTCCGCCTGGGAGGGCTGACCCGCCGGGCCCGGAACGGCGCCACACGCCACCACGCCGAGAGCAACCGAGAGCAACCGAGCAACCGAGAGCAACCGAGAGCAACGGGCCGGCCACGCGTCGGCCCCGAGGGAGGTCCGGCAGTGACGAACACGATCGCCCTGGTCACCGGGGCAGCAGGCGGCATCGGCGCGGCCGTGGTCCGCGCCCTGGCCGAACAGGGCACCGCGGTGGCCGCGGCGGACCGCGACGAGGAGGGCCTGCGCAAGACCGTGGCCGCCCTCGCCGAGGAGGGCCTGCGGGCCGAGGCCTACCCGGTGGACGTCAGCGACCACCGCGCCGTCGACCTGCTCGTCGACCGGGTGGAGCGCGAACTCGGGCCGGTGGACCAACTGGTCAACGCCGCCGGGGTGCTGCGCCTCGGCGAGGTCCGGGACTTCTCCGTCGAGGACTGGACGGCCACCTTCGCGGTCAACGTCAACGGCGTCTTCCACGTGTCCCGCGCGGTGGTCGACCGGATGATCCCGCGCGGGCGCGGCGCCATCGTCACCGTCGCCTCCAACGCCGCCCGCACCCCGCGCACCGAGATGGCCGCCTACGCCGCTTCCAAGGCCGCCGCGACGATGTTCACCAAGAGCCTCGGCCTGGAGGTCGCCAGGTACGGCATCCGCTGCAACCTCGTCGCCCCCGGATCCACCGACACCCCGATGCTCACCTCGATGTGGCACGACGAGTCCGGCCCGCAGGGCACCCTGCACGGTCGCGCGGACGCTTTCCGGGTCGGCATCCCGCTCAACAAGCTGGCCAGCCCTGCCGACATCGCCGCCGCCGTGCTCTTCCTGCTCTCCGACGCGGCCGGCCACATCACCCTGCACGACCTCACCGTCGACGGCGGCGCCGGCCTCGGCGCCTGACCGGCCCGCCCAACTCACCATTCCCCCAGGAGAGTCCACCGCATGGCAGGCATTCCGACCATCGAGCCCTATCCGATGCCGACCGCGGGCGAGCTGCCCGACAACACCGTGTCGTGGACCGTCCGCCCGGACCGCGCGGTGCTGCTCGTGCACGACATGCAGCGCTACTTCCTGCGCCCCTTCCCGGCGGACGAGGCACCCGGCCGGGAGCTGCTGCACAACGCCGCCCTGCTGCGCCGCCAGGCCGCCGAGCTCGGCGTGCCGGTCGCCTACACCGCCCAGCCGGGCGGCATGACCACCGAACAGCGCGGGCTGTTGCTGGACTTCTGGGGCCCCGGGATGCGGATGGACCCGGTCGACCGCGAGGTCGTCGAGTCGCTCGCCCCGGCCCCCGGCGACTGGCTGCTCACCAAGTGGCGCTACAGCGCCTTCTTCCGCTCCGACCTGCTCCAGCGGATGCGCGAGGAGGGCCGCGACCAGCTGATCCTGTGCGGCGTGTACGCCCACGTGGGCGTACTGATGACGGCCGTCGACGCCTTCACCAACGACATCCGGCCGTTCCTGGTCGCCGACGCCGTCGCGGACTTCTCCGCCGCCCACCACCGGCTCGCCCTGGAGTACGCCGCCGCGCGCTGCGCGATGCTGATCACCGCCAAGGAGACCTTCGCATGACCGACCGGACGACGGGCCGGGCGAGCGGGCGGACGACGGACCGGACGACCGAGGAGCTGCTGCGCCGGGTGCTCGCGGAGCGGCCGCCCGCCTTCGCCCTCCTGCACCGGCCCGAGACCACCGGCCCGGGCACGCTGGACGTCCTGTTCGGCGAGGTCGCCACCGCGGACACGCTGGACGGTGTCCCGCTGGGCCCCGAGCCCGGCCGCCCGGGCCCGGAGGTCCTGGTCCTGGTCCCGTACCGGCAGATCGCCGAGCGCGGCTTCGAGGCCCAGGACGACGGTGCCCCGCTGCTCGCCATGACGGTGACCGAGCACGCCACCGTCGACCTCGGCGAAGCGCTGGCGCTGATCCCGGACCGGCCCACCGAGCTGACCGGCGCCCGCTTCGACCTCGGCGACGAGGAGTACGCCGACATCGTCCGCCGGGTGGTCGCCGAGGAGATCGGGCAGGGCGTCGGCGCCAACTTCGTCGTCCGCCGCACCTTCCTGGCCGAGATCAGTGACTACACCCTGCGCGCCGCGCTGGCCTTCTTCCGCCGGCTGACCGAGCGCGAGGCGGGCGCCTACTGGATCTTCGTCGTGCACACCGGGGAGCGGACCTTCGTCGGCGCCAGCCCCGAGCGGCACATCAGCCTGGCCGACGGCGTCGCCGTGATGAACCCGATCAGCGGCACCTACCGCTACCCGCCCTCCGGCCCCACCCTGGCCGGCGTGATGGACTTCCTCGCCGACCGCAAGGAGGCCGACGAGCTCTACATGGTGGTCGACGAGGAGCTCAAGATGATGGCCCGGATCTGCGAGGGCGGCGGCCGGGTGGTCGGCCCGTACCTCAAGGAGATGGCCCGGCTCGCGCACACCGAGTACCTCATCGAGGGCCGAACCGACCGCGACCCGCGCGAGATCCTCCGCGAGACGATGTTCGCCCCGACCGTCACCGGCAGCCCGCTGGAGAGCGCCGCCCGGGTCATCCGCCGTCACGAGCCCGCCGGGCGCGGCTACTACAGCGGCGTGGCCGCGCTGATCGGCCGGGACGAGCGCGGCGGGCGCACGATGGACTCCGCGATCCTGATCCGCACCGCCGACATCGACACCGCCGGCCGGATCCGGATCGGGGTCGGCGCCACCCTGGTGCGCCACTCCGACCCGGCCTCCGAGGTCGCCGAGACCAGGGCCAAGGCGGCCGGGCTGCTGGCCGCGCTGGAAGCCGGAGGCCCGCGCACCTTCGCCGGCCACCCCCGGGTACGGGCCGCGCTGGAGCGGCGCAACACCGTCATCTCGGATTTCTGGCTGGCCGAGGACGCGGACCGCGGCCGGCGGCTCGCCGAATTCGCCGGGCGCCGGGTGCTCGTGATCGACGCCGAGGACACCTTCACCGCCATGATCGGCCACCAACTCCAGTCACTCGGGCTTGAGGTGACGATCCGTCGGTTCGACGAGCACTACGCCTTCGACGGCTTCGACCTGGTCGTGATGGGCCCGGGGCCGGGCGACCCGCGGCAGGCCGACCACCCCAAGATCGCCAGTCTGCGCGCCGCGGTGGCCGAGTTGCTCGCCCGGCGGCGCCCGTTCGTCGCGGTCTGCCTCAGTCACCAGGTGCTGTCGACCCTGCTCGGCCTGCCGCTGCGCCGCCGGGACGTCCCCAACCAGGGTGTCCAGCGCGAGATCGACCTGTTCGGCGCTCGTGAGCGGGTGGGCTTCTACAACACCTTCGCCGCCGTCAGCCCGCACGACACGGTCGACGTGGACGGCGTCGGCACCATCGAGGCCGTCCGCGACCGGGAGACCGGTGAGGTGCACGCCCTGCGCGGCCCGCACTTCGCGTCCATGCAGTTCCACGCCGAGTCGGTGCTCACCCAGGACGGCCCCCGGATCGTCGGCGGCCTGATCGCCGAGGTCCTCCGTGCCGGAGCGATCCTTGCCGGGTAGTCTCCGGGAGACCGCACGGGAGAGGGGCCGACAGGATGGGCGATGACCGCGCCACCGGCGAATGGGGAGCGGAACTGCTCGACGTCGGGGCCTACCTGGCCCGCACCGGTGTTTCCGGTCCGCTGCCCCCCGAACCCGGGACGCTGCGCCGGCTGCACCGCGCCCACCTGCTGGCCCTCCCGTTCGAGAACCTCGACATCCCGCTCGGCCGCGGCGTCCCGCTCGACCTGGACCGCGTCCAGGCCAAGCTGGTCGCCGGCGGCCGCGGCGGCTACTGCTTCGAACAGAACCTGCTCTTCGCCGCAGTGCTGGAACGCCTGGGCTTCCAGGTCACCAGGCTCGCCGCCCGAGCCCTGCTGAACGCCGGCCGACCGCTGCCACGCACCCACCTGGTGCTGCTGGTGACGGTCGGCCGGACGCGTTTCCTCGCCGACGTCGGCTTCGGCGACAAGGGGCCGCTGGAGCCGCTGCCGCTGACCGACGGCGCCCTGGCCGAGCCCGACGGCTGGACTCACCGGCTCCGCCGGGTCGGCTCGGAGCCGGACTGCTGGGTGCTCGAACTCCTTCGCCCCGATGGGTGGTTGCCGCTCTACCGGTTCCAGACGGGCCTGCCGCTGCACCAGGTCGACTGCGTGGTGATGAACCACTACACCTCCACCCACGAGCGCTCCCCGTTCACCGGCCGGGCCTACCTGTCCAAGATCACGTCGCAGCGCCGGCTCTCCCTCGACGGCCGGCGGCTGGTCGTCGGCCGCGCCGACGGCACGACGGAGGCCGCGGACCTCACCGACGAGCGGTACGCCGCCGTCCTCGCGGAGGACTTCGGTGTCCGGCTCGGGCCCGGGGACCTGCGGTCCGTCCTGCGGAGCCTGCCGGCCATCGGCTCCTCCTGACACGCGTCGGCCCCGGCGGGTCTCACGACACCGCCGGGGCCGACGCCTTCCTCGGCTCAGGCCTCCTCGGCCGCGGCCAGCTCCCTGGCCAGCTCCAGCCGCTTCACCTTGGTCGTGGCGGTGTGCGGCAGTTCGTCCAGCCGGCGCTGCACCGGCGGGGCCAGCGTGGGCAGGCCGGCCACCGCGCGGTTCCAGCGGGCGAGGTCGAGCGGCTGGTCGTCCCGGGTGCAGACCACGGGCACCGGGGCCTTGTCCCCGCCGGGCACGATGATCACCTCCAGCAGCTCGGGCAGCCGGGTGAACAGCTTGTCCTCCAGGTCCAGGGTGCTGTTGATCCCCGGGATCTCGTCGACCTCGCGGTCCAGCAGATGCAGGCAGCCCCACCGGGTGCGGTAGCCGAGGTCGCCCATCCGCCACCAGCCGTCCCGCGAGAACTGGCCCTCGAAGCGCTCCCGTTCGCCGAAGTAGGTGACGATCTGCCCGCCGCTGCGCACCTCGATGTGGCCGGGGGAGTCCTTGGCCACCGGCCGGCCGTCCCGGCTGACCACCCGGACCTCGGTCATCCCGGGGAAGGTCCGCCCGACGCAGCGGCCGTCGGCGCCGCTGCGGCGGTGCCGGGTGTAGGTGCGGGCGGCGATGGCGCCGGTCTCGCTCTGCCCGTACGTCTGGGCGAAGAACGGCAGGCTGCGCTCGGACGCGCCCAGCAGGGTGTCGACCGTGCGCGGGTGGATGGCGTCGAAGGTGTTGCTGAAGCAGCGGACCTTGGCCAGCGGCTTCGCCGGGTGGTCCGCCAGGACCTCCCAGCTCAGCAGGGTGTTGGGGTGGGACTCGATCACCCCCGGGGGGATCCGGGCGAACAGCTTCGCGACGTGCTCCGGCTCGTCGTCCCGCAGGATGATCATGGGATGGCCGCGCAGCGCGAACAGCGCGGCCCCGCTGATCATCCGCGAGTGGACGAAGGAGACGTGCACGGCGATCGGCTCGTGCCGCCCGACCGGGGCGAGCAGCACCGACTGCGGGCGGCAGCGGGCCTGGATCGTGATGCCGGTCTGGACGGCGAGCTTGGGCAGGCCGGTGGTGCCCGAGGTGTGGGTGATCAGGGCCGGCCGGTCCTGCGGCATGGTCACCGGCGCCACCCGCTCGACCCCGGCCAGCCCGGCCAGCGCGGTCGCGCCCGGGAACTCCCCGGTGGCCACCAGCACCCGCTCGGTCAGGTCGAACACCTCGGACGGGAGTGCCTGCTCCAGCTTCGCCGCGTCGGTGAGCAGCGTCGGCCGGGACAGTCGCCCCAGCAGGCGGGCGACGGTGGCGCCGTCCAGCTTCGGGGACAGCAGCACCGGTACCCCGCCGACCCGGGCGACGCTGTAGGCGAGCAGGGAGATGTCGAAGCTGTCCGACTTGTGGATCACCACGTGCGAGCCGGGGCGGACCTGGGAAGCCCACAGCCGGGCGGCGAAGTCATCGACCAGGTCGGCGAGTTCGGTCAGGGTGACCCGCCGGCCCAGCTCCGGGGCGATGTCGAGGTCGTGGTCGAGGTAGACCGGGCTCGCCGGGTGACGGGCGGCCGCGCGGTCCCAGACCGTGCCCAGCCGGATGCCTCGATTGCCGACGCGTTGCAGGAACATGCTCCTCTTCCCCTTCGGTTGGTCGCGGATCGCTCGGGCGCCCGGTACCGGGGCGCCGGACGCCGGGCCGGCCTCACGGCTCGCGCAGGGCCCGGTCGACGAGGGGGCCGGCCGCTCCGGTGTACGTGGTCGGATCGCACAGCCGAGAGAGCTCGACCCTGCCGAACATGCCGCCGAGAGCGGGCAGTTCGGCGAGCACCTGCTCCAGCGGCCGACCGTCGCGGTCGGCCTCGCCGGACGCCTCGGTGAGCAGCTGCTTGGCCGCCGCCTTGCCGAGCCGGGGTGCCAGGACGGCGACGATCCGCTCCGAGACGATCTGACTACCCGTCAGTTCGAGGTTGGTGCGCATCCGTTCGGGCTTGACCTCCAGCCCCTCGGCGAGCTCCACCGCGGTGTGCGCGGCGCCCCCGGTCAGCCGCAGCGCCTCGCGCAGCAGCTGCCACTCGGCGTGCCAGGCGCCCCCCGAGCGCTCGTCCTCGGCCAGCAGGCACTGGGTGAGCCCGGCGGCGATCACCGGCACCTGCAGCGCGGCACTGCGGATCAGGGTGGCCAGCACCGGGTTGCGCTTGTGCGGCATCGCGGAGGAGCTGCCGCGCCCGGCCGCGGTGGGCTCGGCCACCTCGCCGACCTCCGTCCTGGTCAGCGACTGCACGTCGATCGCGATCTTGCCGAGGGCGCCGGCGGTGAAGGCCAGCGCGCCCGCGAGGTCGGCGATCGGGGTGCGCAGCGCGTGCCAGGGCAGCACCGGGCGGGCCAGCCCGGTCTCGGCGGCGAAGGCGGTGAGCAGTCGGTCCAGGTAGTCGCCCGGGTCCGGCGCCGCCCCGTTCGCGGCCGCGCCGTCGATCCGGGCGTACTCCAGGTACCCGGCGAGGGTGCCGGCGGCGCCGCCGAGCGAGACCGGCAGACCGTGCTCGGCGACCCGTCCGAGCCGCTGCTCGGAGTCCAGGACGAGCTGGCGCCAGCCGGCTGCCTTGAGGCCGAAGGTGGTCGGTACGGCTTGCAGGGCGAGCGTGCGGCCGGGGAGGACGGTGTCCCGGTGCCGTTCGGCGAGGACGGCCAGGGCCCGCGCGGTGCGGGCGAGGTCGGCGCGGATGATCCGCAGGGCCTGGGCGGCCACCAGCATCGCGCCGGTGTCCAGGACGTCCTGGCTGGTGGAACCGCGGTGGACGTACTCGGCGGCGGCCCGGTCCTCGGCCGCCACCACCCCGGTCAGCGCCCGGACCAGCCCGACCACCGGGTTGGCGGTCTCCCGGGACTCGACCGCGAGGGCCCGCAGGTCCAGCAGCTCGGCGCGGGCCAGGCGGGTGATGGTGTCGGCGGCGGTCTTCGGCAGGGTGCCCAGCCCGGCCTGGGCCCGGGCCAGCGCCGCCTCGGCGTCCAGCATGGCCTGTAGCCAGGCCCGGTCGCAGACGGCGGCCTCGACCGGCGTCCCGGCGCGGACCGGCGACAGCAGCCCGGCGTCGGTCAGGATGTCGGCCGCGTCGTGCGGGTCGTGCGGGTCGTGCGGGTCGTGCGGGCCGCCGGGTTCGTCCGGCGCGGCCGGCTCGTCAGGGTCGGTCATATCAGCACTCCGGTCAGGTCGGTGACGGCCGCGTCCGGCCGGACGCCGAAGGGCAGCTGGGTGGTGGGCGGCAGGGCGAGCAGCGAGCGGGCGATCGCGTCCGAGTCGCCGAGCGTCACCGAGTCCACGCCGGGCCGGATTCCGGCCGCCGTCACCCAGTGCACCGACTCGGTCGGCACCCCGTAGGCGTAGCGCCGCGGGTGCGCGCGGCCCCGGGTGTCCAGCAGCCGGTACGGCCGTTTGGTGACGGCCAGGCCGCCGGTCTCGTAGTCGGTGCCGCCCGTGCCCGGGATCCGGTACGCGGTGGCCTGTTCGGTGCTCAGCAGGTGCTGCAGCAGCGGGTCGGTGGTGCGGCGCAGGTCGGGTTCGGGCAGCCGGGCCTCGATCAGGACGGTGGCGCGCACCGGCGGCTGGGGCACCGCCCGGGAGGTGAGCACGTAGGCGGCCGCCTCGGTGTCGATCCGGATCTCGGTGCCCGGGCCGGTGAGTTCGACCACCCCGGCCTCGATCAGGGCGATCAGCTCCTCGATCCGGGAGACCGGCGGGCCGATCGACAGGAAGGCGTTGAGCGGGGTGTACCAGCCCTCCAGGTCGTCCCGGTGCGAGTTCCCCTCCAGCCCGCCGTGGTCCACTGCGAGGCGGATCTCGTTGCGCAGGTCGCGCAGGATGTCCAGGGCGGCCTTGAGCGGGCCGCTGAGGTTGCCGGCGCGGGCCGCCTCGACGTCCTCGGCCAGGTACCCGAGCAGCCAGTCGCGGAAGTCCTCCGGCCCGCTGAACTCCCGGTCCCCGTAAGGGCGGAAGAGCCGCTCCCAGTCCCACCGCTCCGACTCGGGGATGCCGTACTCGTCGAGCAGGGCCGCGAAGCCGCCGCCGTGGGCGACCGTCAGGTACCGCTGGACGAAGGGCTCCCGCTCGGCGCCGCGGCCCTTCGCGTCGAGCAGCGTGCCGTAGTAGACGCTCTCCACCTCGCGCGCGATCAGCGGCCACAGGTCGGTGCGGAACTGCACCGGCTCGCCGGCCGCGGACTGCTCGCGCAGCCCGGCGATGTACTCGGCGGTCAGCAACCGGGGGAAGTAACGGCCGTACGCGCCCTTCTCGTTCTCGCCGCGGGCGTGGTACGGGATGCCGCGGCGCGAACTGGCGAACAGTTTCGGCTCCCGGCCCGACGGCCGGTACACCAGCCGTCCGTCCGCGCGGACGAAGGCGCCGCCCCGGCCGACCGTGAACAGGGCCATGTGGTCGAAGAAGTTCAGCCCGAGGCCGCGCAACAGTACGTGCTGGCCCGGCAGGATGCCGCTCAGGTCGAGATCCGCCGGGTTGGCCGGGGTGATGTAGGTGAGGTGGTGGATCCGGGACAGGCTCGCCGTCCGCTCCTCGTGCGGGGTCGGCCGGGCCGCGACGTGGCCCTGGGCGAGCACGATGGCGTCCAGGTGGTTGAGCCGGCTGCCGTTCTCCAGGCGGATGCCCTGCGGGCCGCCGGGGACACCGTGGGTGTCCGCCATCGCCACCGCCCGCGAGCGGTGCACCTGGACGGTGACGTGCGCGGGCGCGCCGTCCACCACCCGGCGGAAGCTCGCGTTCAGGTAGCGCCCGTAGAACGCCCGGGTGGGGTAGCTGTCGGCTCGCAGGGTGCGGGCCTCGGCCACGCACTCCTCGTCCTGCCCGGAGGCGGCGCCGGCCTCGGCGACCTCCACCGCCCACTCCCACAGGCTCGGACCGGGCTCGATCGGGCCGTCGATCCGGGAGCTGTCGTCGGTGTACACGGTGATCTGCGAGGCGACGGTGTTCATCAGCAGGTGCCGTGACTGGTCCTGGCGCCAGACGGCGCCGGCGCCGGGCGCGGCCGGGTCGACCATGTGCACCGTGATGGAGCCGTGCGAGGGCGCCGCGCGCTCGTTGGCGCAGAGCCGCTCCAGAACGGACAGGCCGCGCGGGCCGGCCCCGATGACGCAGACCTCCAGTGCCGCCTTGCTGCCCACTCCGCTCATGCGCCCGCCCCGCTTCGCTCGGCAGGGGCATTCGCCCGCGCGCACCTCTCGATGACGAGATGGCTTCGCTCACTCATGGCTTCACGTCCTCCACGTCTTCCACGTCCGCCCGGGTGCCCTGCGGGGCGTCGGCGAGCAGCAGGCGGGCGAGTTCCAGGCGCTTGATCTTGGTGGTGGCGGTCCTCGGCAGCTCGTCCAGCCGTCGGTGGACCGGCTCGGCCATCGGCGGCAGCGACGCCGTGGCGCGCCGCCAGGCCGCCAGGTCCAGTGGTTCGTCGTCCTTGGTGCACACCACCGGCACGGCCCGGCCGTCCGGGCCGGGGATGATGATGACCTCGGCGAGGCCGGGCAACTGGCCGAACAGGGTGTCCTCGGCCGCGAGGGTGCTGCCGAAGCCCTCGATCAGGTCGACCTCGCGGTCCAGCAGGTGCACGCAGCCCCACTTGGTGCGGTAGCCGACGTCGCCCATCCGCCACCAGCCGTCCGCCGACACCTGGGCGTCGTAGCGGTCCTGCTCGCCGAGATAGGTGACGATGCGTCCGTCGCTGCGCACCTCGATGAAGCCTGGGTTCCGCTCGGACGGCGGGTTGCCGTTCCGGCTGACGACCCGGACGTCGGTCATCCCGGGGAACGGCATGCCGACGCAGCGGCCGTCGTCGTCCAGGGTGCGGCGTCGGGTGAAGCCGCGGACGATGGCCGGGCCGACCTCGCTCTGCCCGTACAACTGGCCGAAGAGCGGCGAGCGGCGCCGGGTGGCGCGCAGCAACCGGTGCACGGTCCGCGGGTGGATCGCGTCGAAGGTGCTGCTGAACAGCTTGACGTTGGACAGTGGGCCGCGCGGGTCCTGCGCCAACTCCTCCCACTCCATGAAGGAGTTGGGGTGCGCCTCCAGGATGCCCGGCTTCAGCCGCGCGAACAGGTCGCCGACGTGCTTCGGGTCCGACTCGCGCAGCACGACCAGCGGGAAGCCGCGGTAGAGCGAGATCGCCAGCGCGGTGATCAGCCGGGAGTGGACGAAGGAGACGTGGATGGCGATGGTCTCCCGGCCCGGGATCAGCGGGGCGATGACGGAGGCCTGCGGGCGGTAGCGGGACTGCAGGCTGAACCCGGTGTGCACGGCCAGCTTGGGCGTCCCGGTGGTGCCCGAGGTGTGGGTGATCAGCGTCGGGTGGTCGGCCGGCATGATGACGGGTTTGACCCTCTCCACCCCGGCCAGCGCCCGCAGTTCGACGGCGTCCCGGTACGAGCCGGAGGTCAGCACCACCCGGTCGGCGAGGTCGAAGACCGTCTCGGGCAGCACGTTGTCCAGCTTCTCCTGGTCGGTCACCAGGAACGGCCGGTCGGTACGGCGGACCAGCTCGGCGACGGTCGCGCCGTCCAGAGCCGGCGACAGCAGGACCGGGACCGCCCCGATCCGCGCCGCCGCGCACGCGAGCAGCGTGATGTCGAAGCCGTCGGCCTTGTACACCACCACCCGCCGGCTCGGCCGCACGCCCGCCGCCCAGAGCCGGGACGCCAGGTCGTCCACCAGGTCCGACACCTCGGCGACAGTCGCCCTGCGGCCCAACTCCGGTGCCGCGTCGAGGTCGTGGTCGAGGATGAGGACGTTCGCGCCGTGTCTGGCCGCGGCGCGTTCGAAGAGCATCCCGAGCTGAATTCCCCGGTTTCCGATACGTTGAAGAAGCACCTGTACGCCTCCCGGGCCGCGGCTGTGCGCCGTCGGCGCCTGACGTGAATGGAATGGACACCACCCGCGGTGAAAGGGACACCGTCCGAGGTGAATTGGCGTGCCCGGGCGTCCGAATGGCCGCGTGCCCGGGTACGAGCCCGGGAATTCCGGGCGAATCGCGGAAAGGCCGGATACCGCCCGGCGTCACGCCTCTTCGATGACGGCCTTGATGCGCTGCAGGGTGGCGGCCAGATCGCCGGAGATCTTGTCGCCCCACTCCGCGAAGAAGCGCTGCTTCTCGGCCGCGTCCATCTCCGCGGTGATGCCCTTGATGCCCTGGGTGGCCGAGTCCATGCGGAAGTGGTGGGTCAGCAGGCTGCCGCCGCCCTCGGCGGCTTCGATGTCGAAGCCCCAGATGCTCTCCTGCTTCTGGCCGTCCGAGTTGTGTATCGCCCACCGGAAGGTCCGGCCCGGCTCCGCGGTGACCACCTCGGACTGGGTCGTCCACCGGCCGCGGACCACCGGTGCCCAGGCGACGATGTCGTCGCCGCGGAGGTTGTCGCCGCGGAACACGGACCCGACGGCGGCCGGCTCGCCGACCGTCCATTCACCGCCCAGGCATTCCGGGCTCCATTCGCCGCTGCGCGGCAGGTCGCTGATCACCGCGTAGACCTCGATCGGTGTCGCGGAAATTCGAATGTCGGCGTCGGCGGAGAATATCGGCTGCTTCTCGTTGATGGTTTCGCCCATGCCGGGGATCGTCCCAGCCCGGCCCCGGCGGGGGTCAAGGGCGGGCCGGCGGGTCCGTCAACTCCGTGATTCCGTGTCAACTCCGCCCCGGTGCCGCGGCGAACGGCCGCGAACCGACCGGCATCGCGTACCACGAACCGGCCGGCACCGCGGGCCGCGAACCGACCGTCCCCTCGAACCGCTACGAACCGGCCCGGATCTCGCGGGCGAAGTGCAGGGCGACGATCGACATCCGGGCCGTGTGATAAAAGCGGTGCGCGCCGTGGTTGGTCACCCCCGAGTCGAGCTCGATCCGGGCGCACCCCGCCCGCCGGGCCCGCTCCTCCAGCTCCGCCATCAGCCGCCCGCCGACCCCCGCCGACCGCACCGCGCGGTCGGTCACCAGGTCGTCGACGAACAGCAGCCGGCCGCGGCTGGTCGCCAGCACCCGGTGGGTCGCCACCCCGACGCACCGCCCGCGACCGTCGTACGCGGCGGTGAAGGCCAGCCCCTGCGCGTGCGCCTCGGCGGCGAAGGCGGCGAACCCCTCGGCGGTCAGGGCCGGCCTCAACTGCCGTATCAGCGGCCCGACATCGGCCGCCATGGCGGCGCTCCCCGGTGTGACGTCAACCATCGTCAGTTCCATCCCTCGATCTTCGCAGGGAATCCCGGTCCTCGGTCCGGGCGGGGATGTGAGTCCGGGCCCGTGGTCAGCCCGCGCAGGCCGGGCAGAGGCCGCGGTAGGTGACGGCGGCGTCGGTGACGGTGAAGCCGAAGCGCTGGTCGGTGGGCAGGGCGGTGAGGGGGTCGTCGGTGGGGTGGACGTCGCGGATGGTGCCGCAGTGGGTGCAGACGAGGTGCTGGTGCGGGTGGTGGGCGTTGGGGTCGTAGCGCTTGGCCCGGCCGTCGGTGGAGACCTCGATGACCTCGCCGAGGGTGACCAGTTCGCCGAGGGTGTTGTAGACGGTGGCCCGGGAGATCTCGGGCAGGCGTTCGGCGGCTCGGGCGTGGACCTCGTCGGCGGTGAGGTGAACGTGCTCGCCGTCCAGGACCTCCGCCACGACACGCCGCTGGGAGGTGAGGCGCCAGCCGCGTCCGCGCAGTCGCTCCAGCAGGTCACTCATATCGGTTCACCTATTCAGGTCAATGGGAAGACCGGATTTTACCAAGTGATTGCGGCTTCTCTCCGGTTCCCGATCGGATATGGGTTTGGTGTCAATCTTGACGTGGATCGAGTCCATCGTAGGATCGGCTCCGGCGATAGCCTGGGTAGCAGGAAGTAGCAGTCAAGACACCGTGATCCGCCTTGTAGGGAAGGATTTCCATGTCTGAGAACCACGATCCCATCGTTACCGAACCCGAGCCGCAGGCGGAGGGCACGGGTGGCTGCCCGGTGGCCCACGGGCGCGCGCCGCACCCCACCCAGGGCGGCGGAAACCGCCAGTGGTGGCCGGAGCGGCTCAATCTGAAGATCCTCGCGAAGAATCCGGCCGTGGCGAACCCGCTCGGCGCGGACTTCGACTACGCCGCGGCGTTCGGATCCCTCGACCTTCCGACCGTGAAGCGGGACATCGAGACGGCCCTCACCACCTCGCACGCGTGGTGGCCGGCCGACTACGGGCACTACGGCCCCTTCATCATCCGGATGGCGTGGCACAGCGCGGGCACCTACCGGATCAGCGACGGCCGAGGCGGCGCCGGCGCCGGGCAGCAGCGCTTCGCCCCGCTGAACAGCTGGCCCGACAACGCCAGCCTGGACAAGGCCCGCCGCCTGCTGTGGCCGGTGAAGAAGAAGTACGGCCGCAACCTCTCCTGGGCCGACCTGATGATCCTGGCCGGGAACGTCGCCCTGGAGTCGATGGGCTTCGAGACCTTTGGCTTCGGCGGCGGCCGGGTGGACGAGTGGGAGCCGGACGAGGACGTCTACTGGGGCCCGGAGACCACCTGGCTCGGCGACGAGCGCTACACCGGCGACCGCCAGCTGGAGCGCCCGCTCGCCGCCGTCCAGATGGGCCTGATCTACGTCAACCCCGAGGGCCCCAACGGCACCCCGGACCCGCTCGCCGCCGCCCGCGACATCCGCGAGACCTTCTACCGGATGGCGATGAACGACGAGGAGACCGTCGCGCTGATCGCCGGCGGCCACACCTTCGGCAAGACCCACGGCGCGGGCCCGGCGGACAACGTCGGCCCCGACCCGGAGGACGCCCCGATCGAGCAGCAGGGCCTCGGCTGGAAGAGCACCTTCCGCACCGGCAAGGGCGGGGACGCGATCACCAGCGGCCTGGAGGGCGCCTGGACGGCCACCCCGGTGACCTGGGACAACAGCTTCTTCGAGACGCTGTTCGGCTACGAGTGGGAGCTGACCAAGAGCCCGGCCGGCGCCTTCCAGTGGAAGCCGAAGGGCGGCGCCGGAGCGGGCACCGTCCCGGACGCCCACGACCCGTCCAAGCGGCACGCCCCGACGATGCTGACCACCGACCTCTCGCTGCGCCTGGACCCGGTCTACGAGCCGATCTCCCGGCGCTTCCTGGAGCACCCCGAGGAACTCGCGGACGCCTTCGCCCGCGCCTGGTTCAAGCTGACCCACCGCGACATGGGCCCGGTCGCCCGCTACGTCGGCGCGGAGGTCCCGGCCGAGCAACTGGTGTGGCAGGACCCGCTGCCCGCGGTCGACTACCGGCAGATCGACGCCGCGGACGTCGCCGCCCTGCGGGAGCGGATCGCCGCCTCCGGGCTGTCGGTCTCCGAGCTGGTGTCCACCGCGTGGGCGGCGGCCTCCTCCTTCCGCGGCAGCGACAAGCGCGGCGGCGCCAACGGCGGCCGGATCCGGCTCCAGCCGCAGATCGGCTGGGAGGTCAACGAGCCGGACCGGCTGGCCTCGGTGCTGCGCACCCTGGAGGGCGTGCAGCAGGAGTTCAACGCCCGGTCCGGCGCCAAGCAGGTCTCGCTGGCGGACGTGGTGGTGCTGGCCGGCGGCGTCGGCGTGGAGAAGGCCGCCCGGGCGGCCGGCCACGACGTGGTGGTGCCGTTCACACCGGGCCGGGTGGACGCGACGCAGGAGCTCACCGACGTCGACTCCTTCGCGGCGATGGAGCCGACCTCGGACGGCTTCCGCAACTACGTGGGCAAGGGCAGCCGGCTGGGCGCCGAGTACCTGCTGCTCGACAAGGCGAACCTGCTGACCCTGAGCGCGCCCGAACTGACCGTCCTGGTCGGCGGCCTGCGGGTGCTGGGCGCCAACTACCAGCAGTCTCCGCACGGCGTCCTCACCGAGACCCCCGAGGCCCTGACGAACGACTTCTTCGTCAACCTGCTGGACCTGGGCACGGAGTGGAAGGCCACCTCGGAGGACGGGCACACCTTCGAGGGCCGGGACGCGGCCACCGGCGCGCTCAAGTGGACCGGCACCCGGGCCGACCTGGTCTTCGGCTCCAACTCCGAACTGCGCGCCGTCGCCGAGGTCTACGCGAGCGACGACGCGAAGGAGAAGTTCGTGGCCGACTTCGTCGCGGCGTGGGTCAAGGTGATGAACCTGGACCGGTTCGACGTCGCCTGATCCCGCGCCCGCCCGATCCCGTGATCCCGGGTTCCCGGGCGGCCGACGGGAGTTGGCGTCAGCCGTCCGGAGGGCGGTGAGGATCCGCCATCGGCCCGGAGGTGTACGCCTCCGGGCCGATGGCGGACCGCTACCGGGGTTGCGCCGCCGTGCCGACGTTGACCAGCCCGGTCTCGTAGGCGGCGACCACCTCGATCCCCTCCGATTCGAGGATCAGCCGGAACCCGGTGCGGACCAGGGCCTGGTCGTCGGCCACCACCACGCGCAGCGCCCGCTCGCTCATGAACTCTCCAGGGGGATAAGGGCCTTGACGCGGTAGCCGCCGCGCGGCCGGGGGCCGGTGTGCAGGGTGCCGCCGTAGACGGCGAGGCGTTCGCGCAGGCCGATCAGGCCTCCACCGCGGCCATCGCCTCGCGGGCCTTGTCCGGGGCGGTGTCCAGGATCTTGCGGGCGGCCCCGGCCTGGATCGTCATCATGCTCACGTTGTGCGTCACCACGTCGTGCAACTCCCGAACGATCCACGCCCGTTCGAGCTCCACCGCGTGCTCCAGCGCGGCCAGCCGCCCGCGCTCCAGGGCGGACAGCCGTTCGCGCTCCTCGTCCACCCGGCGGCGCCACATCCGTAGTTCGTAGGCGACCGCGAACACCGGGACCAGGACCAGCAGCGCGATCACCGCGTTGGGGAAGTGCGGCAGCTTGGCGTCGTCGAAGAGCACCACCAGCGTCGCGGCGGCCGCCGGTAGGCTCGGCAGCAGTGCCGCCGGGCGGCGCCCGTAGGCGGCGGCGCTGTAGGCGGCGATGATGACGGCCACGCCGGCCGCGTACGCGATGTCCTCCGACTGGTGGCGCACCAGCAGCGCGGCCGGCATCACCGCCCACAGCACCGCCAGCGGCAGGCGGCGGCGCAGCACCAGCGGCAGCGGCACGAGCGGCACCAGCAGCATCAGCCCGTACCAGTCGGTGCCGTGACCCTTGCTCGCGGTGGTGGCGTAGCGGGCGCAGGCGAAGGCGAGGAACAGGGCCGGGGCCAGGTCGAAGGCCTGGCCGCGCCGGGTCGGCCGGACGGGGGAGCGGAGTCGCCCTGGGCAGCGTCCCCGGCGCGCCGCCCGTCCGTGCCTTCGTGCCGTCCACCAGGCGGGAACGTACGAGGAGCGGGGGACGAGCAGCGAACCGGTGATCGAACTGAGCGGTGTGAGCCGCCACTACGAGGGCGCGCGGGCGGCCCTCGCCGAGGACTGCGCCACCGCACGGTCCGGATGCGGGACGGCCGGATCGCCTCGGACTCGGCGGTGGCGGCATGACCGCGCTGGGCAGGGTGGTGCGCGCGGGTGTCCGCCGGCGCCGCACGCAGTCCGTCGCGATCGGGCTGGCCGACCTGGTGGCCGCCACCTGCTCCGCTTCCCCGCCTCGGCCCTCGACGTGTTCGGCACGCCGGTGCTGGCGCTGCTCGGGCGCGGACGATCGAGGCGCTGCGGGCCGAGTGAGGGGCCGGGCGGCGGGTCAGGCGCCCTCGCCGGGCCGGTGACCCTCCGCCTTGGGCTCCTCCGCCGTGTCCTGTTCCGCCGCGTTCCGCGCGGCCGTGTCCTGCTCCGCCGGGTCCTGCTCCGCCTTGTGTTCGGCGGTCCGGACCTGCTCGGCGAAGGCCTGCGCGTCGATCCGCTCGACCGTGGCCCCGTGCCGGGAGGCCAGGTCGTCGGCCCGGTCGGGGGAGGACTCCCGGAGCTCCAGGACGAGCAGCGCGCCGCCGTCCGGGACGCGCGGCGAGAGCATGATCAGCCCGGCGCCGCCCTCCGTCGCCCGGCCCTCCTCGGCGGCGTTGCCGAGCGCCGCACCGGCCGCGAAGCCGAGCAGGACGCCGATCGGCCCGCCGACCAGGCCCACCAGGCCGCCGAGGACGCCGGAGCTGACGGTGGTCACGCCCGCGCCCCGGGTGAAGGTGTCCTGGATCTCCAACAGGCCGTCGGCGCTGCGCTCCAGCGCCGCCAGCTGCCGCAGGCCCGGCAGGTGCTGAGCCTCGTCGAAGGCCGTCCGCCACGTGGCGGCGTCCGGGAAGGTCAGCAGGACGACGTTGTGCTGCTCGCTCATCGCGCTCCGATCGGGCCGGGGGCGGGGGTTGCCGGATTCCATCGTGACCTTCGGTGCCCGGCCCGGCCACAGGAGCGACGGGCGGTGCGGACTGCCCGGGGCCCGGCCGTTCAAACGTGGGGCCTGGTTCAGGCCCCCGTCACTGCCCGGATTCCGGACAGGTGTAGGGCGACGGGAGGTTCGACGGCTGGCCGGGGGAGCGGGCGCGGCCTGCGGAAGCAGGACGGGCGGGGAGGCCTCGTCCCTATTTCGACCCTGGCCGAAATTGTGCCCGGTGCGCGGCACACCCCTGGTGCGGCGGGTGGGGCGGTGCCAGGATCCCGACCCGGCACGACCGTGCCAGACCCGAATGTCTGAAGGAGGCACCATGCAGCCCACGGCAGAGCAGGTCCGCGCGCTCAAGGACGAGGACTTCCGGCTCACCCTCGGCCAGGGCCACCAGGTCCACCCGGCCGGCGACCTGTCGGACGAGGTCTACGTGACCGCCGCGGTGCAGGCCAGCACCTGTGGCGGTTGGAGCAGCTGCGCCCACGTCTGCAGCTTCTGAGTCCGCCGTCCGCGGCGCGGACCCCGGTCGCACCGCCGGAGCCCGCGTCGCGGACGCACGATACGGCCGGTGAGCGCGCGCCCCGGCCGCATCGCCGGGGCGCGTACGCCCGGTACCGCGACCGTCGAGCGCACAGCACCGCAACCGTCGTGCACGAACCGAGCATGGAGAGACCGTCCGTGGTTGACGCGTCCGAAATCCGTCGGGCCGCCGCCCGAGCCGTCCCGCTCGCCGCCCGCAGTCCGCTGCCCGACCCGGACGCCCAGCGCGCCGAACGGACTGAACGGGCCGACCGTGCCGGGCGGATCCTCGACCGCTGGCGCGCCCAGCCGCCCTTCGACCGGGACGACTGGTTCGAGCGCCGCCTCGCCGCCGACCGCCTCGACCCGGACGGGCTGCGCGCGCTGCTCGCCGAACACCCGGCCGACCTCGCGGACCGCCTCGGCACCCCCGACTGGGCCGAACGCCTCGCCGCCGCCTTCGAGGCCGGGCACACCCTCGACCTCCCCGAGGAGCACGCCTTCGCCCGGCTCGTCGCCCCGCTGCTCGCCGACGCCCGCGACCGCCTGCGCACCGGCCTCGCCGAACTCGGCCCCGCCACCCCGGGCGCGGCTTCCCCCGGTCCCGCCACCCCCGGCCCCGCCACCCTCGGCACCCCCGACCAGCTCGCCGACCTCGTCCTGCCCGCACTCACCGCGACCGCGCACACCACGGCCGTCCGCACCGTCATCACCGAACTCCACGTCGCCCGCCTCTCCGGCGAGTTGACCGGAGACACCCCCGAACAGCGCTACCGGAACTTCCTCGACCGGCTCACCGAACCCGGCCGCGCCGTCCGACTCCTCGCCGAATACCCGGTGCTGGCGTACCGGCTGGCCACCGCCGCCGAACAGTGGACCGCCACCTGCCTCACCCTGTACCGCCGCCTCGCCGCCGACCTCCCCGCCCTCGCCCGCACCTTCGCCGACGGCCGCCCGCTCGGCCGCCTCACCGAACTCGCCACCGGCCTCGGCGACCCGCACCGGGGCGGCGCCAGCGTCAGCGCCCTGCGCTTCGAACACGGCACCCGCATCGTCTACAAGCCGCGCCCGCTCGGCGCCGAGACGCACTTCCAGCACCTCCTGCGCTGGCTCAACCCCATGCTCCGGCTGCCGCTGCACGACCTCGCCCACCTGGCCCGCGACGGCTACGGCTGGGTTGCCCACGTCGCCGCCGAACCAGCCCGCGACGACGCCGAGTTGAGCGACTTCTACCACCGCGCCGGCACCCTCGCCGCGCTGCTCCACACCCTCGACGCGGTCGACTGCCACGCCCAGAACCTGATCGCCGTCCGCGACCAGCCGGTCCTGATCGACCTGGAAGCGCTGTTCCACCCCGACCTGCCCGAACCCGCCAAGGACCTCTCCGAGTCCGAACGGCTCGCCCGCCACCAGGCCCGACACTCGGTGCTGCGCTCCGGCCTGCTGCCCGAGCGCATGTGGGACGAGGGCAACGGCGGCACCGACCTCTCCGCCCTCGGCTGGGATCCGGGCAGCCTCCCGCCGCGCCCCGCCCCCGTCCTGGTCGACCAGGGCACCGACCGGCTCCGCCTGGAGTACCACCGGATGCCCGTCGCGGCGCCCGGCAGCCGTCCCGTCCCGCCCGGGCGGCCGCTGCGCCTGGCCGACCACGTCGGCGAGCTCGAAGCCGGCTTCACCGAGGCCTACCGGCTGCTCGCCGCCCACAAGGGCGAACTCCGGGAACTCATCCGGGCGTTCGCCGCCGACGAGACCAGGATGCTCCGCCGCGACACCTTCGAGTACCGCAGCCTGCTCGCCACCGCCTGCCACCCCGACCTGCTCCGCGACGGCCTCGACCAGGACCGCCACCTCGACCGGCTCTGGGCGCTCCCCGCCTGGGAGGACCACGCGCTCGCCTACGTCGACCACGAGCGCGCCGACCTCTGGCGCGGGGACGTCCCGGTCTTCACCATCCGCCCCGACAGCGTCGACGCCCGCTCCTCCACCGGCGTCCTGATCCCCGGTGTCACCGACCGGCCCGCACTCGACCTCGCCCTCGCCAAGGCGGACGCCCTCGGCGAACCGGACCTGGCCCGCCAACTCCAGCTGCTGCGCCTGTCGGTGACCACCGCGGACGGCGCCCGCGAGCCGCGCCGCCACCCGGTCACGTCCCCTCCCGCGCCACCCGGGAGGCCGGCCGAAGGCCCGGACCTGGCCGCCCGCGCCCTCGCCAAGGCCGTCGACGCCGGCGAACAGCTCCTCCGGGAGGCCTACCGGGGGAGCGCGGACCTCGCCTGGGCCGGCCCCAACTGGGCCCCGCCCGGCCGCTGGGCACCCGCCGAACTCGGCCCCGACCTCTACAGCGGGACGGCCGGCGTCGCCCTCTTCCTCCATCAGCTCGCCACCGTCACCGGTGATCGCGAGCACCGAAGCACCGCCCGGGCAGCCGAACTGACGTTACGTCACCAAATTCGCCGGCGCGCCGACCGCCTCGGCGGCGGCCTCGCCGGAGTCGGCGGCATCCTCTACGCCCTCGCCCACCTCGCCGCCCACCACCCCGACGCCGAACTCGACGCCCTGGCCGCCCAGGTGGTGCGCCGCAGCGCCGCCACCGCCGCCGACGACGCCCAGCACGACCTCCTCGCCGGCAACGCGGGCACCATCGGCGGACTGCTCGCCTGGGCGGCCGTCCGCCCCGGCCCCGCCGTCACCGACGCCCTCGCCGCCTGCGCCGAACGCCTCGTCCGGGCCGCCGCCCCGCACCCCGAAGGCGGCGCCGGCTGGCTGCCCGCCTCCCTCGCCGGCACCGTCAAGCGCCCGCTGGCCGGTTTCGCGCACGGCGGCTCCGGCATCGCCTGGGCGCTCGCCCGTGCCGGCCGGCATCTCGGTGACCCCCGGCTGCCCCAACTCGCCCTCGCCGCCGTCGAGTACGAACGCACCCTGTTCGACCCGGCCGCCGCCAACTGGCGCGACGTCCGCGAGGACGACGGCCCTGACGCGCCCCACTACCCGGCCCTCTGGTGCCACGGCGCCTCGGGCATCGCGCTCGCCCGCACCGAACTCGCCGAACTCCTCCCCGAAGCCCGCGAGTTGCTCCTCGCCGAACGCGACACCGCCCTGACCACCGTCCTCCGCGAGGGCTTCGGCCACAACTTCTCGCTCTGCCACGGCGACTTCGGCAACCTCGAACCCCTCCTGCTCGCCGGCGACCGCTGGCGCACCGCCGCCCTGCGGCAGGCCCACGCCACCCTCGACGACCTCGACACCCGCGGCTGGACCTGCGGCCTCCCGCACGGCGTCCACAGCCCCTCCCTGATGGTCGGCCTCGCCGGCACCGGCCACGGGCTGCTCCGCCTCGCCGCCCCCAGCACCCCCTCCCTCCTCGCGCTCCACCCGCCGACCCCCTGAGACGGCCGGCGAGGTCGGCGAGGCCAGCGAGGCCGGGCAGCGCGGGCTCGGCCGGGATGTTCCTGTGATCGTCGGACCGCGTGCCCGGAGCGTGCCGCAACCGGCCCCCGAATCGAACATCGCGGACCCTCCCGGTGATCGATTGCCACCAACTCGCCGCCGCCGACACGGAATCGCCCGGATCGAGTGAGACCGGCCGGGACACGCCGGACGGCCCGGCGGACCGCTGCCAGGATCGGGGTCCGCACCGCAGCCGGCCCTTCGCAGCGTGCCTTCCGGCACCGCTGCCGACCCCACACGCCCACTCGGCGGTGAGGGCTGCCCGCGCGCGGATCCGCTGCGGCCACAGGCCGCCGTACCAGGGAGCAGGGAGCACTGTGTCCGAACAGATCGTGAAGCCCGAGAGGCCCCACACCCCGCCCGACCGCACCCCCTCCGACCACGACCAGCCCGACCAGCACGACCAGGACCACGACCAGCACGACGAGGAGCTGCGCCTGCGCTTCCCCGGCGACCGCCGCGCCGAGGCCGGCGCGTCGATGTCGGCGAACGCGATGCTGCGCCGCCTCCCGCACCTGGTGCGCCGCGCGGTGGCGCTGGCGTGGGCGGCGGACCGGACGTCCACCGTGTTGCTGCTGGTGTGCCAGGCGCTGGCGGGCGTGTTCGGGGCGTTGGCGCTGTACGCGACGACCGGCGCCCTGGGCGCGCTGCTGGTGGCGGGCCCGGTGGGGGAGCACCTGCGGACCGCCGCGCCGTCGCTGCTCCTGCTGACCGTCTCGGCCGCGCTGCGCGCGGTGCTGGGGGTCGCGGTGGTGGGGCTGTCCGGCCGGGTGTCGCCGAGGGTCACCCGGGAGGCGGAGCTGGCGCTGATCGCCGCCGGGTGCGCGGCCGAGCTGCGGGCGTACGACGAGCCCGCGTACAACGAGCAGTGGGAGGCGGCCGATCGGGGTGCCTCGACCACGCCGGACCTGCTCTCCAACGCCCAGGACGTGATCGCCTCGACGGTCTCGCTGGCCGCTGCGGCGGGTGTCCTGGCGACGCTCCACCCGTGGCTGGTGCCGCTGCTGCTGCTGGGTTCGGTGCCGACCGGGGCGGCGGCCGTCCGGACGGCCCGGATCCACTACCTGGCGGCCGTGGTCACCAACGAGGACCGTGGCGCGCTGCGCGTCTACCGCTGGTTCCTGATCGACAAGACCCGCGCGGACCAGGTCCGTTCGGACCAGGTCACGCCGTTCCTGATGGCCAAGTACCGCCGCGCCGGGGAGAAGATCGTCGAGGCGACGGACCGGGCGACCAGGGAGGCGGCGAAGGTCTCCCTGCTGGCCTCGCTGGGCACGGGGGCGGGCAGCGCGCTGGTCTGGGGCACGCTGCTGTACCTGGTGGCGAGCGGCCGGATCGACCTGGCGGCGGCGGGTACGGCGACGTTCGCGCTGCGGACGGCCTCGTCCGGGTTGCAGGGCCTGGTCGGCAACGGCGCCCGGCTCTACCGGATGGGCCTGTACCTGGACGACTACTTCACCTTCCTGGACGAGGCCGGCGGTCACCGGATCCGGCGCGGCGGGATCGTGCCGGACGCGCCGCGACTGGTGGAGGTCGCGGACCTCGGGCACGCCTACCCCGGCGAGCAGCAGGAGCCGGCGCTGCGCGGGGTGAGCATGACGCTGCGGGCCGGGGAGGTGGTGGCGGTGATCGGGCAGAACGGCAGCGGCAAGTCGACGCTGCTGAAGCTGCTGTCGGGCCTCTACCTGCCGCAGTCCGGCCGGATCTGCTGGGACGGCGTGCCGGTGGAGGAACTGGATGCGGACGGCATGTGGTCGCGGGTGGCCCGGGTGCCGCAGGAGTTCGCGCGCTGGCCGCTGGGGGCGGCCGAGAACGTCCACCTGGGACACCTCACCGAGCAGGTGATGGCGGACGTGGAGCGGGCGGCCGCGCGGACGGGCTTCGACGAGATCGTGGCCCGGCTGCGGTCGGGCTGGCGCACGCTGCTGGCCCAGGGCTGGTGGGGCGGCGCCGAGTTGTCGGGCGGCGGCTGGCAGCGGGCGGCGGTGGCCCGGGCGCTGTACCGGACGGTGCGCAGCCCTGGGCTGCTGATCCTGGACGAGCCGACCTCGGACCTGGACCCGCGCGCCGAGCACCGCATCCTGCACGCGCTGCGCGCCCTCGCCCCGGGGCGGATCACGCTGCTGGTGACGCACAACATCGCCAACGCGGCGGTGGCGGACCGGGTGATCGTGATGGACCGGGGCCGGATCGTGCAGACCGGCACCTGGGCGGAGCTGGCGGCGCGCCCGGACGGGCTGTTCCGTGAGCTGCTGGACCTCCAGCGGGACCGGACGGTCCCGGCGCAGCGGGTTTAGGGCGTGTCTGACAATTCCCGCCGGGCGCGCGACGCCGGGCATCCCGCCTGGACGCACCGCCGAAACGCCCAAGTACGACCCAGTACGAGGACGCTTCGCCGGCACGCCCGGCCGGGCGCCCAACGCCGCGCGCTGATCCGCCGCGAATTGTCAGACACGCCCTGACGTCCTCGGCCGTCGAGGGCCGGTGCTGACCGTCCTCCGTACCGTCGTCGTCACGGCGGTACGGAGGACGGGCGGCTCCCGCCGGACGCGCGGGGTCTCGTTGACGGCCCTGCGCCGGTGCGTCGGTGCGCCGGTGGGGCAGCGCGTCAGTGGGTCGTGCGTGCCGCGTCGCGCAGCCGGCGCCAGGTGCGGCTGACGGACGCCAGCCCGGCCCGCCCGGCGGCGGTCCCGCCGCCTTCCCAGGCCCGGGCCGCCTCGGCGAACGTCTCCGCGCGCTCCGCGTTCTCCGCCGCCGCCCGGGCCGCCCGTGCCTGCGCGGCCCGGGCGGTGAGCCGCACGTCCTCCGGTTCGATCATGTCGAGCCTCGCCCGGACGTGGTCGAGCAGCGCGGCGCAGGAGTCGTCGATCGCGGCCTCGCCCAGCGGGCGCGCCGGGAGGTCCAGCCCGTCCGTCAACCGCTGCTCCAGGGCGGCCCGCAGGTCCGGCACGGAGATGTCGCGGATCGTGAGGGAGAGGTGGGCGGAGAGGCCGGCGGCGCCGACCGCGCGGTGCGCGAAGCCGCGCGGGACGTAGAGCACGCTGCCGGGTTCGAGGACGCCGTGCAGGAGCCGCGGGGAGTGCTCGTCGTCGGGGAGTTCTCCCGGCGACCAGTGCGCCACGGTCGGCGCGTCGTGGACGTACCAGGTCTTGCGTCCGGCCGCCTGGAGGACGAACACGTCGGCGTCGTCACGGTGCACCGCGAGACCCTGGCCGCCGGCGGGCGTGACGAAGAAGAACGCCTCGACGCGCCGGTCGAGTTCTTCGGACAGCCGCGCCACCAGCTCGCCCGTCGGGCGGTGCCACTGGTCGACGCAGCGCAGCAGCAGCGTCGCCCCGGCGCCCAGGAGCGCGAGGACCTTCGCACGGTCGGCGAAGCCGTGGTACGTGGTGCCGTTGACCACGCGTGACGTGGTGTAGGCCTCGGGCGGGACGGTCACCTTGGTGGAGCGGACCATCTCCAGGTAGGGGGTGCGCAGCAGCCCCGTGTCGAAGGCGGCGTCCAACGCGTCCAGGTCGAACGGCGGGGCGAGTTCCTCCGGCGTGAAGACCGCGGGCTTGCGCTGCCACTGGTGGCCGGTGAAGCTCCGGACGTCGCCGACCCAGTCGGCCAGCGTGGGCGATTCCATGGTGTGTCCCGTGGTGTCAGGGTGTTCGGGGCTCGTGGGTCAGGCCCTGGCCGCGGCGTCGAACCGCACGGAGAGCAGGGAACGCAGGGGGACGTGCGTCTCCTGCCGCGGGCCGCGAATGGCGAGCCGGTGGTCGAAGGCGACGTTCAGCAGGCGTTCGGCCAGGGGTACGACCAGGTGCTTGGCCCAGCAGCGGGCTCCGTCGAAGCCGAACGGCATGAACCCGGGCGTCTTCTCCGGGTCCGCCACCCCGGCCCACCGTTCGGGCCGGAACTCCAGCGGGTCGGACCAGTGCTCCGGGTCGCGGTGCATCAGGAGCGGGAAGAGCGCGACGCGGTCCTCGGGGCGGATCTCGGGGTGCAGTCCGGTGTAGGCGTGGCCGTCGTTGCGGAACAGCATCCACGCGGGTGGGAGCAGCCGCAGGGTTTCCCACAGGACCTCGGTGAGGTCGGCGCGGGCGCCCTCCCGCTCCCGGTCCGGCCCCATGAGCCACAGGGCGTTGCCGGCCAGCGCGGCGACCCCGTCGCAGAGGGTGGCCGTCGATCGCCGGTACAGCGCGATGGCCTGCCTCCGCTCCCGGGCGCCGGAAGCGTCGCGGATCTGCCCGGCCAGCGCGGTGCTCCTGCCCTCGGCAGCGGATCCCGGCCAGACGGTGACGGCGCGGTCGACGATCCGGGAGAGCCTGTCGGAGCGGGTGACGCCGCGTTTCGACAGGAGGGAGACCGGCAGGGGGTCGGACGCGAAGAGCCATCGGCGCAGGTAGGAGGTGGCCGCGTAGGGCCAGGCGCCGGACAGCCCGCGTGCCGGGGGCGGCGGGGTCCTGATGCCCGCCATGACGTCCTGGCCCAGCGCGCGGATCGTCCGGGTCGCGTTGTCGTGGTGGATGTCCGCTCCCGCGGCGGGCTTGTAGACCGAGCGCTCCGCCGACCGCACGGGGCGCGCCGCGACGATTTCGGCCATCAGCTCGCAGTCGGAGACGCCGACCGTGCGGGCGTCGATCCGGAATACCTTTTCTTCCCTGGTCAGCAGGTCCTGGATCTTCGGGGCGTAAACGATGGAATGGCTGCGCCCGGCTGTCGGCGCCATTTCCTCCACGAGAATCCCGCCTCCAATGAAATGGCGATGAAATGAGTTCTCCGCAGCCGGTGGAGAACTCCGGACAGGGAGCGGGTGGGGCACTCCGCCGCGCCGGCGGGGGCCACGGCATGCCCGGGGCCCCCGCCGCCGACGGTGCATCAGATGACGTGCAGGACCCACGCGTGGTTGGCGAGGTCCTCGTCACGCTTGAACTTCTTCACGATCGCCTTGATCATCTTCATGGGTATTCTCCCTTTCCGAGATTGCGGGCACAACGGAACAAGCGCCCGCGGCTTGGCGGAAATCCGACATTCCGGCCTGGAAGTCGAACTGGCTTTCATCTAACTCCGGACCTCAAGCGAAAGCTAGGTCCCTGACGGTCTTTTGACAAAGGATTCCCTGTGCCCCTGGTCGAGTGTGCGTCGCATTAGATGGCCGATCGTTATAACTTCCCGAGGCGCGCGGTGGGGGACCATATCGGTATGGAACTGAGGATTGAGGCCACCGACCTGCCGGGGCGTGAGTGTGCCGCCGCGCCGGGCTTCCCGGGCTACCGGGACCTGCACGTCGCCGTCCAACGCCGGGGTCGCCCGGCCGAGTTGCTCGACCTGTTCCCCGGTGACGCGCCGCGCGCCCACTGGTCGCTGGAGTGCGAGGCGAGGCCGACACCCGGAGGAGTGGACCTCACCGGCCGGTACGTGCAGGGCGGTCCCGGCGCCCGGTTCGTCTACCTGAACTGGGTGACCGGGAACGGCGACGGCCGGGCGCTGTTCCGCCGGGCCAAGCTGCTGCTGGCGGCGGTCGACCGGGAGGTCGCCGAGGCGGCGGTGGAGCGCGGCGTCCTGGTGGCCCGGCTGCGCCTGACGGACGCCAAGGGCCACCCGTTGTGCGCCGCCGTCCGCCCGCCCGTGGTGACCTGGTCGGCGGAGGGCTGAGTACGCGGCGTCCGAACGCGCGAGGAGGGCCCCGCCGCACGCGGGGCCCTCCTCAACGTTCGGTATGCGCAGGTCAGTTGTACGTGGTGGTGACGGTCACGCCGCCGAAGCCCTGCTGGGCGTAGAGGCTGAAGTACACCCAGCCGGACGGCGGGTTGGTGATGGTGAGGGTCTCGCCGTTGCCGGCGTTGGTGGACTTGGCCAGGTTCGACCCGGTGGTGGCCCACGCACCCCCGTTGTAGTAGAGGTCGGCGTTGCCGGTGCCGCCGCTGGTGGTGATGGTCAGCTGCTTCACGCCGGCGGGCAGGTTGAGGAAGCTGTAGCTGTAGTTGCCGGTGGTGGCGGCGACGCCGTCGCGGCGGCAGTTCTTGTCGTACTGCCGGGTGTCGCCGGCGGTGCAGAGCGGGGCCTGGCTGGTGGGCAGGCTGCCGCAGTTGTCGGCGCCGCAGGCCTTGAGCCAGGTGGCGAAGTCGGCGTCGTACGAGGTGCCGATGGTGGTCTTGAGGAGGGCGCGGGCGCCGTTCCAGTCGCCGACGCGGTACTTGGCGAGGAGTGCGTCGACGTCCTGCGGGTGCGACTGGAGCATGTAGCGCACCGCCAGGTAGCCCCAGTTGTAGACCTTGGTGGAGTCGGAGTTGTCGTAGGTGTTGTCGAAGAGGGTGCTCAGCGCGTAGGTGCCCTTGGCGGCCTGCGCGACGGCGTCGTCGTAGTGGACGCCCCGGTAGCTGTACGAGACGTACTCGGCGAGGCCCTCGACCCACCAGACGGTCGGGGTGGTCATGCCGGCGGCGAAGTCGCCGTAGAAGTCGTAGCGGCCGTCGAGGTAGTGGGTGTACTCGTGGTTGAGGTTCCAGATCTGGAAGGCGGGGCGCAGCCAGGAGGCCTCGTGCGCGATGAAGCGGGCCTGGTTGCCGGCCTTGGCCGGGTCGCCCTCCTCGTACATGCCGCCGTTGTCGACGGCGATGCCGTACATCTCCCAGGCGTAGAGGCTGTACTCGTAGTAGTCGTCGAAGACGACGACCTCAAGACTGGTGTTGTTGTCGTTGGCGACCGGGCCCTTGTCCTTGACCACCTGGTGGAAGAACTGGTCCTCGTTGATCAGGCTGGTGCAGGTGTCGGCGAGCTGCTGCGCGGTCATGTCCTGGGCGCGGATGCGCAGGTTGGCGTTGCAGGTGTGGTCGACGGTGAGCACGAGCGGGACGAGCCGGACGGGCAGGTCGCAGGTGCCGTAGTAGCTGCAGTTGCCGGTGTCCTTCTTCTCCGCGAACCAGACCAGGTTCATGGTGAGCGGACCGGTGGCGCCGACCAGCGGGTAGCGGTTGATCAGGTCCTTGACGATCGGCCGGCCCTGGGCCTTGGTGGCGTCGTTGGCGACCAGGTTGCCGATCTGGATGCCGATCGAGGTGACCAGGTCGGAGCCGTTCAGCTGGGAGCTGTTGCGGGTGACGAAGGACGCCATGGCGGTGGCGAAGGAGGGGTCGGCCTGGAGGGCGGCGGTGAAGGCCGGGAGGTCGAAGCCGCGCTCGATGACGGTCTTGGTGTTGCCGACGGCGTCGGCCATCGAGCCGGTCCAGGAGCCGGTGTAGTCGTTGAGCAGGCCCTTGACGACGCCGGTGTAGCGGGCGTTCTCCTGGGCGCTGTCGATCAGGGTGACGGCCTCGGCGAGGGTCGCGCCGTTCGCCTCGGTGACGTCCTTGCTGTGCGGGGCGGCGAAGAAGCCGTCCAGGGCGCCGCGGATGGCGGTCTGGAGGGTGGTGCCGTACGGGCCGACCACGTCCGAGTGGTTCCACTGCACGTAGTAGCCGGCGCGGAGGTAGACCACCAGCTGGCCGGCCGAGGTGGAGTCGTCGCCGGGGTAGGCGGCGGACACGTCGCGCAGGGCGTTGGCGACGGTGGCCATCTGCGCCTCGTTGAACGCGCCCTTGGCGTCGTTGCCGGTCAGGTTGTACAGGGTGTTGATGCAGCCGAGGTCGGCGGCCTTGACCTGCTGGACGAGCGCGGCACCGGTGTTGCCGGTGAAGGCGGACACGTTGCAGGCGGCGGCGGGGGCGGCGGAGAGCTGCTTGGCGGCCTTGGCGGCGTGCGCACCGGTGGCGCTGCCCGCCGCCGGGGCGGTCGCCTTGGCCTGCTGGTCCGCGGCCAGCGGGCGGGCGTCCTTCGGAGTGTCGGGGGACTTGGGCACCGGGACGGAGCGCGGCGCCGCCGCCTTGCCGGCCTGGGCCTGGGCCTTGAGGGTGGTGGTGGAGTCGGCCGTCGCGGCGTGTGCCTGCGGGGCGAACAGGCCGAGAGCGAGGAAGAACGCGGCGCCGAGCGCGGGCAGTTTCCGCGCCTGGGCCGTGGTTATCCGGAAGGGACGCATCTGTGGGGGCCTCCGGGGCCGTTGAGGGTTGCCGTGCGGTTGGGGGCACACGGGTTCCTGATGTGTGACATGTAAAATGGCACAGCGATTGCGGCCGGGGGAAGGCTTGGGAACGGATTCGCGTCGGGCGAGATCGAACCGTTGCCGGATCAACACGCCGTCAGGCCGGCGACGGGGGTGCGATCCGGAGCAAAAGCGGTGAAACCCTCAGGCGGCGGCAGTCCGCGCCAACGGCGTCAACGCCGCGAACTCCAGCGGCGCCGACGGATCCACCGACAGCTCCGCCGGAGCCGGCTCGGCGCCGGAGCGGACCAGCAGGTCGCCGATCGCCGCCACCATCGCCCCGTTGTCCGTGCAGAGCCTCAGCGGCGGCACCCGCAGCGTGATCCCGGCCGCCGCACAGCGCTCCTCGGCCAGCGACCGAACCCGGGAGTTGGCCGCGACCCCGCCGACCACCACCAGGGTGCCGATCCCGTGATCGGTGCAGGCCCGCACCGCCTTGCGGGTCAGCACGTCGGCGATCGCCTCCTGCAACCCGGCCGCCGCGTCCGGGACGTACGGGTCGGAACCGCCCGAGCGCTGCGCCTCCACCCAGCGGGCGGCGGCCGTCTTGAGTCCGGAGAACGAGAACGCGTACGGGTCGTCCCGCGGTCCGGTCAGCGGCCGCGGCAGGCGGACGGCCGTCGGGTCGCCGTCCCGGGCGGCCCGGTCGATCGCCGGCCCGCCGGGGTAGGGGAGGCCGAGGATCCGGGCGACCTTGTCGAAGCACTCGCCGGCCGCGTCGTCCAGGGTGTCGCCGAGGTGGACGATCGGATCGCGGGCGAGGTCGCGCACCAGCAGCAGCGAGGTGTGCCCGCCCGAGACGATCAGCACCACGCAGGGGTTCGGCAGCGGCCCGCCGTCCAGCGTCGCGGCGGCGACGTGTCCGGCCAGGTGGTGCACCCCGTACAGCGGGACGCCGAGCGAGAACGCGTAGCCCTTGGCCGCGGCCACCCCGACCTGGAGCGCCCCGGCCAGCCCCGGACCGGTCGTCACCGCGACGGCGCCGACGTCATCGAGCGTCAGCCCGGCCCGCGCCAGCGCCTCGCCGACCACCGGCGCCATCGCGTGGACGTGCGCCCGGGCGGCGATCTCCGGCACCACCCCGCCGAAGCGGGCGTGCTCGTCCATCGACGACGCCACCGCCTGCCCGAGCAGTACGCCGTCCCGGACCAGACCCGCGCCGGTCTCGTCGCAGGAGGACTCGATCCCCAGCACCACCGGTGACCCTGTCACAGTCACTCACCCTCATCACTCATTACATGCACTCGCGACCATTGTGCCCGACGAGACGTGAGGAATAAGCAGGAGCCCATGCTTCGTTCCTGCAACTCATACGCAATAGTGTTGTCCCGGCACGATCATCACTGTTCATCGAAAGGGGCTGTGTCCCAGCATGGGCACCTACTCGCTTCCCGACCTGCCGTACGACTACTCCGCGCTTGAGCGGGCGATGTCCCCCGAGATCCTCGAACTGCACCACTCCAAGCACCACGCCGCCTACGTCAAGGGTGCGAACGACACCCTGGACCAGCTGGCCGAGGCGCGCGACAAGGAGCAGTTCGGCGGCCTGGTCGGCCTGCAGAAGACCTTCGCCTTCCACCTGTCCGGCCACGTGCTGCACTCGCTGTTCTGGCAGAACCTCTCCCCGGAGGGCGGCGACCGCCCCGAGGGCGAGCTGGCCGACGCCATCACCGAGCACTTCGGCAGCTTCGAGGCCTTCCGCAAGCAGCTCACCACCGCCACCACCGGCGTGCAGGGCTCCGGCTGGGGCATCCTCTCCTGGGAGCCGCTGGCCAAGCGCCTGATCGTCGAGCAGGTCTACGACCACCACGGCAACGTCGGCCAGGGCACCACCCCGCTGCTCGCCTTCGACGCCTGGGAGCACGCCTACTACCTGCAGTACCGCAACGTCCGCCCCGACTACGTCGAGAAGCTCTGGGACGTCGTCAACTGGCAGGACGTCTCGTCCCGCTTCGCGGCCGCCAAGACCGCCTGACCCGCACTAGGTGAACGGCCCCGGACCGGTCGGGCGGTCCGGGGCCTTCCTCGGGTCAGGAGAGCTGCAACAGCGCCTTCCGGTGCCGCCAGGCGAGCCGCAGGAGCGCCGCGCCGGCGGGCTGCATCGGCTCCGCACCGGTGAGGCGATCCACCTGCTCGGCTGTGAACGGGATGCCGGTCGAGCGCCCCGTCGCGTCGTCCAGCCCGACGCGGTGGCCCTCGTCGTTGGTCGAGACGATGCGCCGGAACGTCTCGTCGAACAGCTCGGCGTCGAACACGGCCACGGTGAGCATGTCGGTGACGAAGGTCAGCGGATCCATCCCGAGGCCCAGCCAGAACACCCGCAGGCGGCCGGCCTCATGTGCTGCGGTGAGCGACCTGTTGAGCGGCCAGGCGGCGTAGTCGATCGGCGCCCTGTCGCTCCCGTAGTCCTCGGCGTCACCGAGCAGTTCCTCGCTCAGCTCCCGCAGGATCGCCCGCCAGAGGTCGAAGTCGTTCCCCTCGTTCCACGGCGCGTCGTGCGAAGCCTGGAACATCCCGACCGGCATCACCTGGAAGAGACCCCCGCCGCTGGCGACCTTCTCGGGATCACGCCAGTGCAGCACGAACTCCGCTTCGCCGGTCCTGCGATCGTGCCGGATGGTCAGCGTACTGATGGCCGCCATGACCGGTCGGCGCGCGAGGTCGGTCGGATCGCCGATGGCAGCGCGGAAGGGCGTGGCGGCCCCGCCCGCCAGGACCGCCGCCGCGTACTCGTGCGCAACGGCCTCACAGATGTCGATCACGTCGAAGTACCGGCCGCGGCCGAAGGCCAGCGTCGGACCGCCCGCAGACGTCCCGACATCCAGCAGGCGGTAGCAGCTTCGATCCTCGAACAGCCTGGGCCTGGCAAGCTCCCGCACCGCGTCGGCGTAGCGGCGGTAGGCCGTTCCGCCCCTCCGGCGCGGGCGGATGCGGTCGAGCTCCGGCTCACCGCCGTCCAGGTCGGCCTCCGGCGCGTCCGGCTGCCAGCGCAGTCGGACGCGTTCCAGCGGCACCGGCTGCTCCGGAATCCAGTGCCGCCGAGCCAGCAGCGGAGTCCCCGGGACCAGCCGTTCGGGATCGCTCTCGGCAAGGAGCCGATTGGTCAACTCGAAGCGGTGGTCGTTCAGGAAGCTCCGCACCCATCGCCAGTGCTCCCGGCTGTCGGACGGGCCCGGTCGGTCGTCTGCCACGGTTCACCCTAACGCCGAGGCTCGTTCGTCGAGTTCCTCGACGCCCCGGCGATCCACCACGTCCCTCCGGCTCAGCTCGACAGCCGATCCACGGTAACGCCAATTCCACTCTCTACATGCCCAGTTGTCGGCTTGTTGACCACCTGGAACATCCGATCGGTTCCAGGCAGGCAGCCCCGGACCGGCGGTCCGGGGCCGTGCCGAATGAGACGGGCAATCCACTCCGCTACGGCAGGGGCCACGTATTCGTCGGGTCGTCCAGCCAGGCCTGATGGCCTCCGGGGCCGATGGTGAGGCCGAGGCGGCTCGGCCCGGGGCGGCCATTGTCCAGCCACCAGCGGTGGGCGGTCTCGACTTCGTCCCATAGGCGGCGCGGGCCGTGCTGCCACACCGTGTACCGCTCGGTGTTCTCGGTGCCGTCCCAGTCGACGGCGGCCCAGGAGCCGCCGTCGGTCGTGGCCACCCAGAGGCGGGTCTCGACGTCATCGAGATCGGGGTCGTGGTGCCAGGCGTACCAGAGGTCGCCGAGGCGGTGCCCGAGGGCGAACTGGGTCTCGAACTCCGAGTCGGCGACGGCCCAGGGGTCGAGCGTGGTCGTGGACTCGTCCGGTACGTGCTCGTCCATGACGACGTCCCGGAAGAGGCGGAGGTCGCGGCGCTGGGTGCGCATCAACATGAAGGCACTGTCGGCGGTGTACCGCCCGATGGCGGTACCGTCGCCGGTGACGGTCAGGCGGAGGAGCCCGCCGCAGCTCCACTCGTCGTACCAAGGGGTGAGGATTTGCCCGCCGGGCCTGGTCTGGCTGATCCATTCGCCCGGAACGCGCTTCACGGAGCAGGTGGCCATGATCCGGTCGAACGGCGATGCGACGTTCCAGCCGAGACTTCCGTCGCCGCAGACGACGGTGGGTGCGTAGCCGGTGGCGTCGAGGTTGGTCCGGGCGCGGTGGGCCACGGCGGCGTCGATCTCGATCGTCGTCACGTTCGCCCCACCGAGGCGGTGGGAGAGCATGGCTGCGTTGTACCCGGTGCCCGCGCCGATCTCAAGAACCCGCATCCCCGGTGCGATGTCCAGGAGTTCGAGCATCTGAAAGACGACCGACGGCTCGGAGGCCGAGGACGAAGGCCACGCATCGCGTACATCCGTCGGCTCGTCTCCGTCGTTGACCTGTGTCACTACGGGAATGTCCGAACTGGCGGCGGCGAACCAGCGGTCGGGCTCACGGTCACGGTCGCAGAGCTGGTAGCCGTCACCGTCGGCAAGCCAGATCCGGTCCGGGAGGAAACGATGGCGCGGGGTCGCCTGTGCGGCCCTTCGCCACTCATCGGACACATCGTGGCCGAGAGAGCGGGATACGGCCCGGAGCAGGCCGTTCGTGGCGGCCTGCTCCAGGTCGTTCTGCTGGCTCTTCACTTCCCGTCGCCGTCCTTGCGGTGCTTGCCGGCAGACGACCCGGACGAGGTGTCCGGGGTCGACTTGTCCTTCCCGAAGTCCTTCCGGTCCTTGTTCGCGTGCTTGCCCTGCCCGCCGTCGTTGCCCCCGCTGCCGCCACCGGAGCTTCCGTCCTTGCCGGTTCCCCATCCCATGGGTGCCTCCTGCCTGTTTTCTTCACGATGGTTGTCGCGTGGAGCGCTTGCCCAGGTGTACGGACGTGACAGTTACCGACTGGCGTGCCCCCGGGCCGGTACGCTCCTTGATGAGAGCGGGGCCGCCGTCGCAGGGAGCGAGACCCACCGACGGGTCTCCGACCGCTCTCGGTCGGGGACGCCTACGACGGTAGGGTCCCGGAGTCAGAACCTGAAGTGACCACGAGTACACGTACGTCGGCACGGACTCCCGAGGTGGGGGGCTCTCATGCAGTCAAGCCAACAGCCTTCCCTGACTGTCGGTCAGGGAAGGCCTCGGCGCCCGCGCGTGGGCATCATCTCCGGGTACGTCTTTCGGGTGATCCGAGAACAGCACGGTGCCACCCAGGACGAGTTCGCCGAGCGGCTGGCCGTGTCAAGCGACACGATCGCCGGGTGGGAGAGTGGTCGGCGCCCACTCACGGCCTTACCTGTCGGGCAGATGCTCACCTACCGCCATCGGCTGATGCAGATGGGCACAGCGCCCGCACTCCTCCAAACACTGGAGCGATCCTTCGAGGCGGACATCCTGCTCGCCGGCATCGTTGAGGAGAAGTCGTCGGCTGCCGGGAGCCCCCTCGGGGCGATGGTGATACGGCGCGACCTCGTGGAGATTCTCATGTGGCCGCTCAGCGGTGCAGCGCCGAAGGCCGTTCGCGACCTCCCGACCCCGCCGCGTCCACGAAAGGGCCCAGCGCCGACCGGACCGGAACTTCCCGCCCCCGACCGCCCCCGGTTCTACGCCCACCTGCGGCGCGCGGCCGAGGAAGCGCGTGGAACGGACCAGTTCCTCGCCCGCCGCCAAGCGCTGTACCTGGCCGGATACGATGAGCAGGGCGACACGCGGGAGTGGCTCGCGCACCAGCAGCGCTCCGAGCAGCCGAGCGACTGGCTGAGCCGCTGGCTCAACTCCCGTTCCGTTGCCATGGTCTCCGCCCGCCACGGTGACCGCGATCGGATCAGCCACTTCATCGAAACGGCCCTCGCCGATGAGGCGGGCGCGCTGGCGAACCTCAACTACTGGGCGTACTGGATCGGCGAGGCCCCGTACCTCGAACTCTCCGACGACTTCATCGCTGCCCGGTCGCCGGGCCCGTGGCCCGGCGACAAGCTCCTCGCGCACCTCGTTCAGGGGCTCGGCCCGCACTGCGGGTACGCCGAGTTGAACATCCACAGTGTGTGGTCACTGCTCCAGATCCGGCCGGATCTGCTGCGCTCCGGAACTGCGGCCCGCGCCCTGCGCGAACGGCTCCCGGTGCTGTTGGATGGTCGGGAGCTGTCGCGGCGAGGGCGACGCGAGCTCGACAGCATCCGCTACGCGATCCGCCTTGTCGAGGCGTGAGAGGAGCCAGACAGTGACAGACGACCTGACGCCGGTGGCCAGGTTCCTGTTCGAAGCCGGGACGCTCAAGCAGACCAAGCGCACGGGCTGGTGGATGGCCGGCGTCCGCGATCCCGAATCGGTCGCCGAACACTCCTGGCGAACCGCGTTGATCGCTTCGATCATCGCCAAGCTGGAAGGCGCGGACCCGGCGCAGACCGCCTTCCTCGCGGTCTGGCACGACTCCCAGGAGACGCGCACCGGGGACGTCAACCATCTGGGCAAGAAGTACGCGCCCGGCGCCGATCCGGCGGCGGTGACGGCCGACCAGGTCGGCGGCATGCCGGAGATCCTCGCCTCCACCATCCGGGATCTCGTCGCGGAGTACGAAGCGAAGGACTCTCCGGAGGCGGTCTGCGCGAGGGACGCCGACAAGCTGGAGTGCCTGATCCAGGGCGTCGAGTACAAGGCGCAGGGCTACGCGAACGCCCAGCGCTGGATCGACAACAGCCGTGGCCGTCTCACCACGAAGACCGCCAACGCACTCGCCGACGCCGTCCTGGCAACCGACTCCCTCGGCTGGCTCCGTGCTGCCCTCGGCGAGAAGTCGAGCTGACGCGGGTCGTGGATCACGCCTTGAAGGCGGCACCTCGCAGGTGTCGGTCTCAAAGCGGAAGTTCGATGTGATGGTGGACGGCGCCGAGCGCGTGATCTGACGGAGGGGCGAGGATGGCGATCGAAGCGGAGCTCAAGGCGGTCGTGCGCGACCCGGAAGGCGTGCGCGAGCAACTGGAGGCCCGGCACGGTGCCGGCCGCGCCGAGGTCTACCGCGACACGTACTACGACGCGCCGGACGGCAGCCTGATGGGCACCGATCGCGAGTTGCGGATCCGTACCGTGCACAGCCCGGACGACACGCGCACGGTGCTCACGTACAAGGGGGCCCGGGTAGACGAGGCGTCCGGGGCGAAGCCGGAGTCCGAGACGAAGGTCGAGGACGCCGATGCCGCGCACGAGATCATGCGGGGCCTGGGCTTCACCCCTCGCATCGCGTTCGAGAAGCGGTGCCGCAACTACGGCTTCCAGCGCGACGGGAGGCGCCTGCTCGCCACGCTCGTTCGCGTTCCCGAGTTGGACGACGCCACGTTCATCGAGGTCGAGGCGACGGCCGCCACGGAGGCTGACCTCGCGCCGGCCCTCGCCCTCGTCCGTGCGGTGCTGGCCGAACTCGGCATCAGGAAAGTCGACTTGACCACCGATCTGTACACCGACACGGTCGCGGCGGCGCGACCTGCCTGACTGGCAGGCCTCATTCCGCATTCACCGGCGCGCTCCCTGAGGCCACAGCACCTCAACCGGCACGCCGCGCTGGCGGGCGTAGGCGACCACGTCCGCCGTCCCGCCGTAGCCGCGGGCCGGCAGGCCGTCCCAGACGGCGAGGAGCTTGTCGACCTGGGCTACCAGGACCTCGCTCCCCGCCATGTGCGCGGCTTCGTCGGACTCCACCCGGCCTGTTCGGTGAACGGCGTTGGCACTGCTCAACAGCCGGTCGTAGACGGGGTGATGCCAATCTGGTAGCCCGTCCCGGTACTGATCCGCGGGAATGACGACCTCTAGCCGCGCCCCCCGTTCGAGCGCGATCTCCGCGATCCACGCGTCCGGCCCGTCCGCGATGCAGGACACGATCGTGAGCCGAGGCGGGTCCTCTCCCGCGAGAGCGTCTTCGAGCAGCCGTCGAACCTGCTCCTCCACCCCGGCCGCCAGCCCCCGGTGCCCGGTGACTCCGATTCGCAGACCGCTCCGGTCGGCCTTCACGGTGTACGCGCCCTTGCCGGATGTCTCATCCAGGAACGTCACCTCGAACGATTCGAGGTGCTGCGCGCGTTCGGCCAGGAACCGGCGGACGTGAGGTTGCCGTTCGTGCTTCTCGAAGGCCGCACGGTCCGCGTACAACTCATAGAAGACCCGGACGTGTGGCTCGCCCGGCACGGTGTGAGTGACGTAGAGGAGTGTGCCGGGTTCCTTGGCGCGGATCTCTTCGAGGGCCGCAGCTGCCAGCTGGTCGAAGGCGTGAGCTGCTGCGGCGTCGTGGGCGATGAAACGTACGACCAGACCGAATCCCACGGGTCACGCGGCCTTCTGGCCGGCGACCTCGCGGGTGCGCTGGTGGAGCTGGCGGACCGCACGGTTGGTGGCTCGTGCCGGGAGGCCCTTGCCCAGAACCTGGAAGTGCTCGTCGCCACGGACGGAGCTGATCGTGACGTAGTCGTCCAGGAACGCGTTCCAGGTGGCGCAGGCGGCCTCGACGTGCCCGAGTTCCATCTGGCGGCGGGCCAGCAGGCCGTTGCCGTGTACGCGGCCCTGTTTCTCGTTGGCGGGGCGAGCCCGGTTGGAGAGTTGAAGTTCCTTGATCGCCCCCGGGAGGTCGCCGAGTTCGTACAGCACGTGCGAGACGTGAAAGTGGTAGGCGGCCTGGTCGTAGCCGCCGACGGAGTCGTTGCGGCCCTCGGCCTGGGTCAGCGCGGTTTCGGTCTCGGCAAGGCGCGCGAATGCCTGCCGCTGGTCCTTCACCATGGCGGCGCCGTGCGCCTGTTGGCCGGCGAGGAAAGCCCGCAGTCGCGGGCCGGAGGCCGGAGCCGCTTCGGCGGCCGAGTCGGCGAGTTCCAGCGCCTTCGGGCCGTATCCGAGATTGGACGCCTGGAGCGCCATACCCCGTAGGGTGCGGCAGTAGGTCACGTGGTCCTGGGCTTCGCGTGCGAGCTTGAGGGCCTGGACGTAGTACTTCTGGCCGAGACCGTGGGCAGTCTCGTACATCGCCATCCACCCGGTGAGGTAGGTGAGATCGGCGGCGGCCGACAGCAGGCCGGCCTTCACTTCCGTGGTGCCGGATGCCTGGAGCCAGGGACCGACCGAGTTGACCAGGAAGGCCGCCGCCATCGGGCGGGCGTGGGCGGCGCCGAGCTCGTCGAGGATATCGGCGATCCGGTCCGTCATTCTCTGAACGGTCTCGACCTCGCCCTGGCCGACCCGTACGGTACGGCCCGCCGCGGCATGGCTCATCCGGTCAGCGGTCTCGTCGAAGACCGGCAGCGTCAGAGCGAGCGAGTAGAGCCCGGAGGCGAGTACACCACGGCGCGAGGGGTCCATGTCGGCTTTGCCGATCGACATCAGATCGGACAGGACCCCCTGGCTGCCCGCCTGCTCGGCACCGCGCCCGAAGCCCGTCTCCTCGGGTGTCACCGGTCGTCCGAGCCGACGTGAGAGCGTCTCGCGGACAACTTCCTGTACGTCTGCCCGGGGTTGAGTGCCCGAGAGCCAGTGCGAGATCGCCGACTTGTCATAGGTCAGCTGGTGCCCCGCCTCGCCTCCGACGCGATTCACGGCTCGGGCGAGCTGGCCGTTGCCCCACCCCGCCTGCTGCATGAGTGTCGCGAGCGCGGTGTTGGGTGTGCGCGGTCGGTGGGTCATCGCGATCCCGTCCTCTGTTCAACCGGTTCAACGCCTGGACCAGCTTCGTCTGTTCTCCCTTCCTATGTACCCGCGTTGACTTGATGTCAGCCATTTGGACGGTGGGTGTGGGGCCGAACGATCCGACATGGCTGCCGAATTGTCGATATGTGACCGAATGGATTTCCAGTGATCGTCAGCCCGCTCAACACCGCTCGATTCCCGGTTCCGCTGGAATGGGGTGAGCCGCCTGGGGCCGACGCGGTGCCGGCGGCGCGGCGGTTGGTGGGGGCGATCGTGCGGGAGTGGGGTGTGCCGCTGTCGGCGGACGGGCTTCAGGAGGTGGAGCTGTGCGCCAGCGAGGTGATCGCCAATGCGCTCGTGCACACCAAGGAGCGCTGTGCTGTTACCGTCCGGTGGTGTGCCGGGCGGGTGCGGGTGGAGGTCGCCGATCGGTGCCCGGAACTCCCGAAGCGCGAGCGCGACGTCGGCTCGACCAGCGGGCGTGGCCTCCTGCTCGTGGAGGCGCTGGCGCACGCCTGGGGCTGGCATCCGGCGGGGGTGGGCAAGGTGGTGTGGTTCGAGTACCTGGAAGCCGCCGAAGCACCGTGCCCCACGCATGGGTGGGGCACGGCGCTGGACCTTCACACTCTGCGAGAGGTGGCGTAGTGGCGACCTTCGGGAGTCTGTCGAGGCGACCCTTTCGCGTTCAACAGTCCACCCAGCCACGTCGCATGATGCAATCCGACGCGTTCCTCGCATATCCATTTGCGGGCGCCGCATGATCAATGACCTCATGACTGTGAAGGGTTGTCGACTGACAGCAGGAACGTGGCTTGTGCGTTGGTGTCTCGGCTGCTGCCGAGACACCGACGTCTGGCCCTGTGCTGGCAGTTGTGCCCGGATGGCTCGGAGGGTTCGGTTCGGTGGTGGTCAGTCCACACAAATGTGGTGGCGGCCCGTGCCGGGGGTGGTCATTCTGGGCGGATGGGTGATCGTGCGAACTTCGTCGTTGTCCGCGAGAGCGGTGAGTTCGAGCTGTACCTGTCGCGGTTCGGGGCGGTAGGAATCGACCTCGACCTCCTGGCCGGGCCGGCGGAGGCTCTCTCGATGGTCCGGCACCTGAGAGCGGTCGACTGGTGGCTGGACGATGTGCACTGCCAGGGTGCGGCACTGATCGACCTCGGCCGGAAGGTGTTGATGCTGTTCGCCTGGGAAGGGCCGAGCGCCGAGATGCGCCACCGGGCAGCCACGCTGGAACTGTTGCAGGAGGCGTGGGCGGGGTGGGACGTCCGGTGGATGTACGACGGCCCGGCCGAGCTGCGGACGTACCTGGGGCTGGACCCCGAACACGTCCGTGCCCGTGGGTGCGGGATTGCGGTGGGGCCGCTGCTCGAACCGGGCGACGAGGAACTGGCTGACCCCGAGCCGATGGTTGCGGTGGTGACGGTCGGGACGGAGCACTGCTACGTGTTGGCGAACGTCAACGACCATCCGGTCCGGGAGGGGGCTGCGCTGCTCGACCGACTGGCGGGCGGCCCCGAGCACGGGGTCTGCCGGGCGTCGGCCGATGCCGGCATCCACGTCGATCCGCTGCGCCGGTGGGTGGGCTGGTGGGTGCTCGGGGCGGCGGCGGAGGCGTACGAGATGCCGCGGCGATGGCCCGGTTGGACGGTGGAGTTCTGGCAGGACCGCTGGGAGGAGCACGTACTGGCGGCGCCCGGACGCTTCTCGCCGCCGCCGGTCGACCGCGCGAGGGCGCTGGCGGACGTACGGGCAGCGGCCGAACGCTGTCGAGGGGCGTGAACCCGCCCGGCGCCCGCCGGGTCGGTCCGGCCGGCTCCACCCCTCTTGCCGAGCCGTCAGGCACCGATGTGCATACTTGCCGGACGATCAGCAGGACGTAGAGGTGATGACGCGGTGAAACTGGCTGAAGCGCTCGCGCAGCGCGCGGCTGCGGTGCGGCAGGTGGAGCAGTTGCGGGCGCGCGTCGTCGGCAGTGCGCGCTACCAGGAGGGCGAGGAACCGGCCGAGAGCGCGGCGGAGGTCCTGGCCCAGGCCGGGGAGGCGCTGGACGAGCTGGAGCGGCTGATCCGTCAGATCAACCGGACCAACTCCACCTCGCTCATCGAGGGCGGCGGCACGCTGACCGACGCCCTCGCCCGCCGGGACGTCCTGCGGCTGCGCCACTCGGTGATCACCGCGGCCGCCGACGCCGCCTCCGGGCGCGACCAGCGGGGAGCCGTACGGCAGTTGCGGTCCGAACTCAGGATCCTCTCCGCCCTGCCGGTCGCCGAGCTCCATGCCCAGGCGGACGCCCTGGCGAAGGAGATCCGCGAGGTGGACACCCTGATCCAGCGCACCAACTGGGAGATCGACCTGATCGAGGACTGACCCCACAAGCTGGGTGTGGGAAGCAGGTAGTCGCCACGGAGGCGTGCACACACCGCGGGCCGGCGGTTCATCCGGCCCCTGGCGCGTGAAGAGCAACGCAGGGGTTCGATTCCTCACCGAACAATGCAGCTCAGCATCGCGTACAGGTGACAGAGCACACCGCACAGCTCACCACCACGTGCAGATCCGGGCGGCGAGGGCGGGAACGGGGCGCCCCACACCCGGTGCGAGGGCCGTGCACACCAGCACGGCCCTCGCACCTGTTCCTCCCCGGAGCCACCCGAGAAGCGCCTCCCGTCAGGGCGTGCCGAACAAGCCGAAGAAGCTGTCCAGGATCTGCTGCGCGGCGAGCCCCGCCGGCATGGTGCCGGCGCGGACCCGGGCCTCCAACTCGACCGAGAGCCGCCGCACTTCGGGGTGTTCGTGCAGCCGCGCGTAGAGCTGGTCGTGGACCATCGTCCAGGTCCATTCGACCTGCTGGTCCCGCCGCTTCGCGGCCAGCGCGCCGGTGGCGTCCAGGACCTTGCGGTGTTGCTGCAGCCGCTCCCACAGCACGTCGAGTCCGGCGCCGTCCCGCCCGCTACAGGTCAGCACCGGGGGCGTCCACGCCGCGTCGGGAGCCTGCAACAGCCTTAGGGCGCCCGCGAGTTCGCGGGCCGCGGCGCGAGCATCCGTCTCGTGCGGCCCGTCCGCCTTGTTGACGGCGATGACGTCGGCCAGCTCCAGGACGCCCTTCTTGATGCCCTGCAACTGGTCGCCGGTGCGGGCCAGGCTGAGCAGCAGGAAGGTGTCGACCATCCCGGCGACGGCGGTCTCGGACTGGCCGACTCCCACCGTCTCGATCAGGACCACGTCGTAGCCGGCGGCCTCCATCACCACCATGGACTCCCGGGTGGCCTTGGCGACGCCGCCCAGCGTCCCGGAGGTGGGCGAGGGGCGGACGAAGGCGTGCGGGTCGACGGCGAGGCGTTCCATCCGGGTCTTGTCGCCGAGGATGGAGCCGCCGGTGCGGCTGGAGGTGGGGTCGACGGCGAGCACCGCGACCCGGTGGCCGAGCCCCGTGAGCATGGTGCCGAAGGAGTCGATGAAGGTCGACTTGCCGACACCGGGCACGCCGGTGATGCCCACCCGGACCGCGCCGCCCGCGTGCGGCAGCAGCCGTTGGAGCAACTGCTGCGCGAGCGCGCGGTGGTCGGGCCGGGTGGACTCGACGAGGGTGACGGCGCGCGCGATCCAGGCGCGCGAGCCGTCGAGGACACCCGTCACATAGCTGTCGAGGTCGATCGTCCGCGGAGGCATACGATCAAAATCTCACAGCTCGTGGCCGAGGTCGGCCGCCAGCGAGGTGAGCAGGTCGTAGGCGGCGTCCGGGATGACGGTGCCCGGCGGGAAGACCGCCGCCGCTCCCGCCTCGTACAGCGCGTCGAAGTCCTGCGGGGGGATCACCCCGCCGACCACGATGGTGATGTCCTCCCGGCCGGCCTCGGCGAGCGCGGTGCGCAGCGCGGGGACCAGGGTGAGGTGCCCGGCGGCGAGCGAGGAGACGCCGACGATGTGCACGTCCGCCTCGACGGCCTGGCGGGCGACCTCGTCGGGGGTCTGGAAGAGCGGGCCGACGTCCACGGTGAAGCCGAGGTCGGCGAAGGCGGTGGCGATCACCTTCTGGCCGCGGTCGTGGCCGTCCTGGCCCATCTTGGCGACCAGGATCCGCGGGCGCCGGCCGTCGGCCCGCTCGAACCGCTCGACCAGGTCGCGGGTGCGCTGGAGGGAGGCCGAGGGGCCCGCTTCGTCTCGGTACACACCGGAGATGGTACGGATCTGGCCGCTGTGCCGGCCGTACACCTTCTCCAGGGCGTCCGAGATCTCGCCGACGGTGGCCTTCGCCCGGGCCGCGTCGACGGCCAGGTGCAGCAGGTTGCCGTCGAGCGAGCCGCCGCGCTGCGGGCCGGCCTCGGCGGCCCGGGTGAGCGCGTTCAGCGCGTCCTGGCAGACCGCCTCGTCGCGCTCCTCGCGCAGCCGGCGCAGCTTCTCGATCTGGCGGGCGCGCACCGAGGAGTTGTCGACCTTGAGCACGTCGATCTGCTCGTCGCTGTCCACCCGGTACTTGTTGACGCCGATGACCGGCTGGCGGCCGGAGTCGATCCGGGCCTGGGTGCGGGCGGCGGCCTCCTCGACGCGCATCTTCGGGATGCCCGCGTCGATGGCCTTGGCCATGCCGCCGGCCGCCTCGACCTCCTGGATGTGCTGCCAGGCACGGCGCGCCAGGTCGTGGGTGAGCTTCTCGACGTAGGCGGAGCCGCCCCACGGGTCGATGACCCGGCAGGTGCCGGACTCCTGCTGGAGCAGCAGCTGGGTGTTGCGGGCGATCCGGGCGGAGAAGTCGGTGGGCAGGGCCAGCGCCTCGTCGAGCGCGTTGGTGTGCAGCGACTGGGTGTGGCCCTGGGTGGCGGCCATCGCCTCCACGCAGGTGCGGGTCACGTTGTTGAACACGTCCTGGGCGGTGAGCGACCAGCCGGAGGTCTGCGAATGGGTGCGCAGCGACAGCGACTTGGCGTTCTTCGGGTCGAACTGCTTGACCAGCTTCGCCCACAGCAGCCGGGCCGCGCGCAGCTTGGCGACCTCCATGAAGAAGTTCATGCCGATCGCCCAGAAGAACGACAGCCGCGGCGCGAAGGCGTCCACGTCCAGGCCCACGTCCAGGCCCGCGCGCAGGTACTCCACCCCGTCGGCCAGGGTGTAGGCCAGCTCCAGGTCGGCGGTGGCCCCGGCCTCCTGGATGTGGTAGCCGGAGATGGAGATGGAGTTGTACCGGGGCATCTTCTGCGAGGTGTACGCGAAGATGTCCGAGATGATCCGCATCGACGGCTGCGGCGGGTAGATGTAGGTGTTGCGGACCATGAACTCCTTGAGGATGTCGTTCTGGATGGTCCCCGCCAGCTTCTCGGGTGCCACCCCCTGCTCCTCGGCGGCCACGATGTACAGGGCCAGGACGGGCAGGACGGCGCCGTTCATGGTCATCGACACCGACATCTTGTCCAGCGGGATGCCGTCGAAGAGTTGGCGCATGTCGTAGATCGAGTCGATCGCCACGCCCGCCATGCCGACGTCGCCGGTGACGCGCGGGTGGTCGCTGTCGTAGCCGCGGTGGGTCGGCAGGTCGAAGGCGACCGAGAGGCCCTTCTGACCGGCCGCCAGGTTGCGGCGGTAGAAGGCGTTGGACTCCTCGGCGGTGGAGAAGCCCGCGTACTGGCGGACGGTCCACGGCTGGTTGACGTACATGGTCGGGTACGGCCCGCGCAGGTACGGGGCGATGCCCGGGTAGGTCTCCAGGAAGTCCAGGCCGGCCAGGTCCGCCGTGGTGTACAGCGGCTTGACGCCGATGCCCTCGGGGGTGTCCCAGACCAGCTCGTCGACGTCCTTGCCGGTGGACTGCCGCCAGGCGGCCCGCCACTGGCCGTCGGTGACGTCCCCGGAGGGATCCCCGTTCAGCCCGATTCCGGTGAAGTCGGGGATCATCGTGCCACTCCGATCTGGTCGAGCAGGGAGGTGAGGACGGCGATGGCGTCCCCGCCCGCGTGGATGAACTCGTCTACTCCTGCCGGGGTTTCGCCGAGCCGACCGGCCAGCAGCACCCGTTGGGCTCCGGCCGCCCTCAGCGCGCCGGCGACGGCCTCGGCGTGCTCGCCGTACTGCGCGTCGCCGGAGCACAGGCAGGCGGCGGTGGCGCCGGAGGCGGTGAAGGCCTCGGCGAAGGCGGCCGGGTCGACGGACTCCAGCGAGGTCGTCGCGATGCCGCCGGCCTGGAACAGGTTGGCGGCGAAGGTGGTGCGCGCGGTGTGCGCGGAGGCGGTGCCGATCGAGGCCAGGAACAGCTTCGGCCGCTCGCCGGTGGCCGCGAGCTGCGCGTCCGAGCGGTCGCGCAGCGCCTCGTACGCCTCGGCGCGGCGCACCTGCGGCAGCCCGCCGCCCGGTGCGGCCGGGGCCGGCTCGCGGACCAGCGGCTGTTCGTCCAGGTGCGGGAACTCGCTGACGCCGGTGACGGGTTCACGCCGCTTGGCGAGCTTGACGGAACGCTCCGCCCAGGTCGCGGCGATCCGCTCGCGGACCGTCCCGTCGGTGAGCGCCGCCTGCTGGCCGCCGGCCCGCTCGATCTCCTGGAACCAGGCCCAGGCGGCCGCCGCCAGCTCCTCGCTCAGCTGCTCGACGTACCAGGAGCCGCCGGCCGGGTCGATCACCCGGGCCAGGTGGGACTCCTCCAGCAGGATCGACTGGGTGTTGCGGGCGATCCGGCGGGCGAAGGCGTCCGGCAGGCCGAGGGCGCTGTCGAAGGGCAGCACGGTGACGGCGTCGGCGCCGCCCACGCCGGCGGCGAGGCAGGCGACGGTGGTGCGCAGCATGTTCACCCACGGGTCGCGGGCGGTCATCATCACCCGGGAGGTGACGGCGTGCTGGCGCTGCGCCGAGGCCGCCGCGGAAGCCCCCGACACCTCGGCGACGCGGGACCAGAGGCGGCGCGCGGCACGGAACTTGGCGATGGTGAGGAACTGGTCGGCGTCGGCCGCGTAGCGGAATTCCAGCTGGCCGAGCGCGGCGTCCACCGACAGCCCGGCGGCGGTGAGCGCCCGCAGGTAGGCGACGCCGGTGGCGAGCGAGCAGCCCAGCTCCTGGGCGGGCGAGGCGCCGGCCTCGTGGTAGGGCAGGGCGTCCACGGTCAGTGCCCGGACGCCGGGGTACTCGGCGGCGCAGCGGGCGGCCAGCGCGGTGGCCTCGGCGAGCAGCGCGGTGGTGCGTCCGGTCTCGCCGGTACGGGCCTGGAGGCCCAGCGGGTCGGCGCCGAGGTTGCCGGCGGCGGCACCGGGGGAGACCTCGCGCTCCTCGTACAGGGCGAACAACTGCTCGGCGGCGGCGGTGAATTCGGGCCCGGCGTCGAGTGCCACGGCGGCCAGGTCGAGGTACACGCCGGCCAGCGTCTCGGGCAGGGCCGTGACGGGCAGGCCCGCGCCGCCGAGCTCCAGCCAGAGCGAGCCGACGCCGTTCTCCAGATCGGCCAGGACCGCCTCGTTGGTGCGCCGCCGGTCCGGGTCGGTGTGCCGCTGGCGGACGTCCCAGCCGGCGACGGCGGCGCCCTGCGGCCGGCCGCCGCGGACGAACGGGGGGAAGCCGGGGTAGCCGGCTTCGGCCGGGGCGTCCTCGGCGGTGTACAGCGGGCGGGCGCGCAGCCCGTCCGGGAGTTCGGTGGTGAGCGCCCGCTCGGCGGCGGCGCCGTCCGCGGGGTGCGCGCCGGACTTGCGCAGCACGCCCTCGACGAGCTGCTGCCACTGCTCGCGGTGTGCGGCCGGGAATTCGGCGGCGAGGGGGAGCCCTTCGGGCAGGACGTTCATGACCGCAGGTTAGCGCTCGTTCGCAGGCCCGCAGGAGGGGCGGTCCGTGTGACCTTTCCCTCGATTTGGCACGTTCTCAGCACTCCGGGCGGCGAGGAGTGCCGCGGACGGCGGCACCCGAGGTCAACGCCGGTGCCGGGGGCCACGATCGATCGCCAGGGACGGCCCGGAACAGGGGGATTGCGGAACCCCTCCACTCATCTATTAAGTTACTTCGAAGAAGGTGGGTGGGGACCGAACCCCCGTAGGTCCTCGCCCGCCTTCGCCGTCCCCTGCCGTCCCCCGAAGGAGAGCCCCCCGCCATGGGAAAGCGTCGCAAGCCCAGCCCCCCGAGCCGGGCCCGCATGGCGGTCCTCACCACGGCCATGGCCGGCGGCGCCGTCCTCGCCTCCGGCACCGCCCACGCCGAGCCCGCTCCCAACCTGGCCTCCGTCAAGGAACAGGTGGACAAGCTCAACGAGGAGGCGGAGCAGGCCGTCGAGCAGTTCAACGGCTTCCAGGAGAAGCAGCAGAAGCTCCAGGGCGACGCCAGCAAGATCCAGGAGAAGGTCGCCCGCGGGCAGGAGGCGATGAACGAGCTGCGCTCCCAGCTCGGCGCGGTGGCCGCCGACCAGTACCGCACCAACGGCATCGACCCGTCCTTCCAGCTGATGCTCGACTCCGACCCGGCCGCCTACCTGGAGCGCGCCTCGGTGCAGAACCACCTCGCCGACTCCCAGATATCCCTGCTCAAGCAGGCCCAGAACGAGCAGCGCAAGCTCGACCAGGACCGCGCCGAGGCCACGGCCACCCTGGCCCAGCTCGACTCCGTCGGCACCGAGCTGGGGGAGAAGAAGAAGCAGATCCAGGCCAAGCTCGCCCAGGCACAGGGCATGCTCAACAAGCTGAGCGCCGAGGACCGCGCCAAGATCAACGCCCAGCAGAACGCCGAGAAGGCCAAGGCCGAGGCCCAGGCGGCGTCCGCCGCCGACCGGGCCTCCCGCTCCTCGGAGCGCCAGAACATGAACACCCCGGCGCCGCCCGCCAGCGGTCGAGCCGCCGCCATCCTCCAGTTCGCCTACGCCCAGCTCGGCAAGCCCTACGGCTGGGGCGCGACCGGCCCCAGCAGCTTCGACTGCTCCGGCCTCACCGGCGGCGCCTACCGCTCGGCCAACGTCAAGCTGCCCCGGATGTCCCAGGACCAGTGGAACAGCGGCGCCCGCGTCCAGCGCGCCGACCTCCAGCCCGGCGACCTGGTCTTCTTCTACCCCGACATCCACCACGTGGGCATCTACATCGGCGACGGCAAGATGATCCACGCCCCGCGCACCGGCAAGAACGTCGAGGTCCTCCCGATCAGCGCCATGCCGTACGTGGGCGCCGTCCGGCCGTAGGCTTCGGCAGTTCGGCAGTTCGGCAGTTCGGCAGTTCGGCAGCCCGCTCCCGCCTCGGCGGGGGCGGGCCTTCGCGTTCTCCGGGTCCGCCCGGTCGGTCCTCCTCGTGCGGCGGAACGTGGAAACAGGACCATCTGGAAGTTTTTGCCCCTACAGTCTCCCCACACCCCCAGGGTCGTCACGGAGAGGGAGCACCATGGCTGACACGCCCGCGCCCCGGAACATCGAGAGCTACGGCTACCAACAGGAACTCCGCCGGTCCCTGACCTTCACCGACCTGCTCGTCTACGGGCTGGTCTTCATGGTGCCGATCGCACCGTTCGGCATCTTCGGCGGCGTCTTCCAGGGCTCCGGCGGCATGGTCGCGCTGGCCTACGTCCTGGGCATGGTCGCGATGATGTTCACCGCCCTGTCCTACGCCCAGATGTCGCGGGCCTTCCCGATGGCCGGCTCGGTGTACACCTACGCCGGGCGGGGCATCGCGGCGCCGGTCGGCTTCCTGTCCGGCTGGATGATCCTGCTCGACTACGTGCTGGTGCCGGGGCTGCTGTACCTGGTCGCCGGTGTCGCCATGAACTCGCTGGTCCCGTCCGTCCCGGTGTGGCTCTGGCTGGTCGGCTTCGTGCTGCTCAACACCGTGGTCAACTACCTGGGCATCGAGACCACCTCCAGGGTCAACAAGGCGATGCTGATCGGCGAACTCGTCGTGCTGGCGCTGTTCGTGGTGGTCGGCGTGATCGCGCTCGCCTCCGGCAAGGGCCGGGGCTTCGACTTCACCCCGCTCTACAACGCACACACCTTCTCGTGGAGCCTGGTCTTCGGCGCGGTCTCGATCGCGGTGCTCAGCTTCCTCGGCTTCGACGGGATCTCCACCCTCTCGGAGGAGAACCGGGACTCCACCAAGGCCGTCGGCCGGTCGATGGTCGCCGCGCTGCTGCTCGCGGGCACGCTGTTCATCGTGCAGACGTGGGTGGCCTCGCTGCTGGTGCCGGACCCGGACGCCCTGATCCGGGACGGCGATCCGAATGGCACCGCCTTCTACGACGCGGCCCGCACCGCCGCCGGCAGCTGGCTCGCCACGCTGACCGCCGCCTCCACTGCCGTCGCCTGGGGCTTCGCCAACTCCCTGGTCGCCCAGGCCGCCACCTCGCGGCTGCTGTACGCGATGGCCCGGGACCGCCAGCTGCCCGCCTTCCTGGCCCGGATCCACCCCGAGCGCCGGGTGCCGGTCAACGCCACCCTGCTGACCGCCGCGATCTCGCTGCTGCTCGGCCTCTACATGGCCTCGCGCGACGACGGCATCACCCTGCTGAGCACCCTGGTCAACTTCGGCGCGCTGACCACCTTCCTGGTCCTGCACGTCGCCGTCGTCGTCCACTACCTGATCCGCCGACGCAGCAAGGACTACTGGCGCCACCTGATCGCGCCGGTCCTCGGCTTCGCGATCCTCGCCTACGTGGTCGTGAACGCCAACATAGCGGCCCAGCGGCTCGGTTTCGTCTGGCTGGCCGTCGGCGCGGTCGTGCTGGCCGGGCTGGTGGCCACCGGCCGCAAGCCCCGACTGGCCGTCATCGAGGCCGAATCGGCCGTCGAGCCCGGATCCTGCACCGAGCCCGGATCCTGCACCGAGGCCGGATCCTGCACCGAGCCCGATCCCGCCACCGGGCCCGAATCCACCGTCGATGCGCCCACCACCCGCGAGGAGAACCCGTGAGCCTGCCCGAGACCGTCCAGCTGGCCCCCGCCCCGGCCGACTACGCCTACACCTTCGGCGGACGCGCACCGCTCGTCACCGTGCGGCCCGGCACCATCGTCGAACTGACCACCGAGGACTGCTTCGGCGGCAAGGTGCGCGGCACCGGCGACCTGCCCAGCCAGGTCTGCGTCTTCCCCTACCTCAACCCGGTCACCGGGCCGATCGCGGTGGCGGGCGCGGAGCCCGGCGACGTCCTCGCGGTGCACTTCGTGGAGATCACCCCGGCCCGGGAGTACGGCGTCTCCAGCACCTTCCCGCACTTCGGCGCGCTGACCGCGACCCACAGCACGGCGATGCTGCACCCGCCGCTGGAGGAGCGGGTCTGGGTCTACGACCTGGACCTCAAGGCGGGCGTCTGCCGATTCCGGGCCCGGAACAGCGACTTCACGGTGGACCTCCCGCTCGACCCGATGCACGGCACCGTCGGGGTCGCCCCGGCGGCCGGCGAGGTGCTGGCCTCGATCACGCCGGGCGCGCACGGCGGCAACCTGGACACCCCCGAGATGCGGGCCGGCACCACCGCCTACTTCGGGGTCAACGTCCCGGGCGGGCTGCTCGCCATCGGCGACGGCCACGCCCGTCAGGGGGAGGGGGAGGTGTGCGGGACGGCGGTGGAGGCGGCCATGCGCACCACCGTGATCGTCGACCTGGTCAAGGGCGGCGGACCGGCCTGGCCGCGGCTGGAGGACGACCGCTTCCTGATCAGCACCGGCTCCGCCCGCCCCCTGGAGGACGCGTTCCGGATCAGCCAGCACGACCTGGTCGGCTGGACCGGGCACCTGCTCGGCCTGGACCAGCTCGACGCCTACCAACTGGTCAGCCAGGCCGGGCTGGCGCCGGCCGCCAACGTCTGCGACACCAACTACACGATGGTCGCCAAGCTGCCGAAGAGCCTGCTCGGGCGGGTCCGCGCCTACGACGGCCTGCACGACCGCCTGCGCGAAACCGCCGAGGCGTACCTGCGGCACCGCTAGTGTGATGCGCCACAAATCATGAGGGTAGTAATTACCGTGATGCCTGGACGACTGGGTTGATCTTGGCGAGGTAGTCGGCGAGGGACTTGAG
>NZ_JBFBHW010000054.1:0-60601 GCF_040685395.1 Kitasatospora sp. NPDC088779
GGCGGGGGCCGCCCGCCCCCCGGCGGGGGCCGCCCGCCCCCCGGCGGGGGCCGCCCGCCCCCCGGCGGGGGCCGCCCGCCCCCCGCCGGGCCGCCCGCCCCCCGCCGGGCCGCCCGCCCCCCGCCGGGCCGCCCGCCCCCGCGGGCGGCCCGGGGGCCCGGCCGTCAGCCGGCGTGGATGCCCTGGCCCGGCGCCAGGATCCCCGCCGGATCCCACCGCCGCTTGGCCCGCTCCACCCGCTCCCACAGGCCGCCGTAGTGGCGCCGCCAGTCCGCCCCCGTCATCCCCGGCACCGCCCCGATCAGGTAGCGCTTGCCGCCCAGCTCCACCGCCCGGTCGTACAGCCGCCGGTTGCGCTCCAGCATCGCCGCCGTGTCCGTCCCCGGCGCCGGGAACGCCAGCAGGTCGAAGTGCCAGCCCACCGGCTCCTGCGGCAGCACCGCCAGCGGCGCCCCCACCCGCGCCCGCGCGTACGGGTAGAACAGCAGCAGCCCCGCCCCCAGGTCCGCCGCCGTCAGCAGCGCGGTCGCCTCGCGCATGAACACCCCCACCGTCGAGGCGGGCAGGAACAGGCTCAGCCACGGCTTCGCCAGCCCCCAGAACCCGGCCGCGCGCAGGTACCCCGCGAACGCGTCCACCCGGAACGCGTACTCGCGCCAGCTCTGCTCCACCACCGTCGTCTCGCCCGGCACCCCGTGCAGCCCCGCCAGCAGCGCCTCCCGGTCCACCGCCCGCCCCGCGTCCCCGTAGGCCACCAGCTCCGCCGTGTAGCGCCACCGCTGCCCGTCCGCGCTGCGCACCACGTTGCCGACCTGGAGGTCGAAGCGGCCCTGGGCCAGCACCTTCTCCTGGTCCGCGCGGTAGAGGTCCGCGTCGTCGTAGGCCAGGGTGAACACGGTGGCGCGCTCGCGCACCGGCACCAGGGCGAGCGTGGCCCGCACGATGATCCCCACCTGCCCGCCGCCGGCCAGCACGGCCTCGAACAGCTCCCGGTTGTGCTCGCGCGAGGCCGTCACCAGCTCGCCGGTGCCGGTCACCACGTCCAGCGACCGCACGGTGTCCGCCTGCAGCCCGTGGCGCTGCACCGCCCCGCCGATGCCGCCCACGCTCAGCGTCCCGCCCACCGACAGGTGCAGGTAGTCCGTCAGGCACGGCGGCATCCAGCCCGCCGCCAGCGCCGCGTCCGTCAGCTGCGCCCAGGTGGCGCCCGCCTCCACCACGGCGAGCCCGGGTTCGACGGAGAGGACCCGCGACAGCCCCCGGGCGTCGATCGCGATGCCGCCGCGGGGGTTGGCCTGGCCGTAGCTGGAGTGCGACTCCAGCCCGCCGTCGCCGACGACCGCCTGGTCGCCGCTCTGCCCGTTGACCGCCACCGGGATGCGGTGGCGCCGGGCGAAGGCCACCACCTTCTGCACGTCGCGCACCGAGGCCGGGCGCAGCACCGCGCGGGGCGAGGCGGTGACCAGGTGCCCGAAGTCGGAGGAGAACCGTTCCACCTCGGCGCCCCGCAGGGCCACCGTGCCGTCCAGGGCGGGCAGTTGATCCACGTTCTCGCCCGGCTCGGCGGCCCAGGCGCGGGCGGCGGTGTTCCAGCCGACGACGGCGGCGCCGGCGCCGGCGATCAGTGCGCGGCGGGACAGACCTGAACTGCTCATACGAGAACTTCTCCGATCAGTCGTCAAATAGGGATTGTTGTACCGCAACCACCCCGCGACCACCTACCTCCCCGCACGCCCCTCCTGCTGCTCCCGCTCCAGCCCCGCCAGCGCGGCCGCGACGTACTCCCGCATCCGCACCTGGTGGGCCGGGGCGCCGGCGGGGATGTGCGCGCAGGCGGCCCGCGCCTCCTCCAGCAGCGCCCGCCGCGTCTCGGGCAGGTGCGCCACCCGCGGCGAGTCGGCCGCCGTCCACAGCACGTGGGCGAGCTTGTAGGCGTACACGCGCGGGCTGACCGGGAACAGCGCCCGGTACACCCACAGCCCCTCCGGGGCGTCCAGGACCCACTCGTTGTGGCTCAGCAGCCGCACCCGCGCCTTGAGCACCAGGTCCCTGTGCGCCACGTCCCTGCGCGCCACATCCTTGTGCGCCACGTCCTTGTGCGTCACGTCCCTGTGCACCGTCATCCTCGCGTCCCCCTTCGTCCGTTCACCGCCCACCGCCCCCGGCGCCGTACGGCCCGTGCGCAGCACGGCGCGCGCCCCGGCCGCCCTGGGCAGGGGGCCGGCGCGTGGCCGAAGGAGTGGATGCGGACGAGTCTGCGGGCTGCGCCCGCCGCCCGGCAAGGCGTGATCCGGGTGCTCTGCGTCCTACCGCAACCCCCCGCTGAACTGGCACAATGGGGTCCGGTACACGCCGCGAGCCCCGGCCGCGAGGCCCCTGCCGTGCGGGGCTAGCCTGGTCGCATGTTCGTACTTGAGCTGACGTACACCGCCCCGCTGGAGCGCATCGACGCCGTCCTGCCGCAGCACGTGGAGTGGCTGCGCGGGCACTACGAGGCCGGTACGTTCCTCGCCTCGGGCCGCAAGGTGCCGCGCGAGGGCGGGGTGATCATCGCGCTGGGCGAGGACCGTGCCGCGGTCGAGGAGCTGACCCGCACCGACCCCTTCGCCCGCGAGGGCCTGGTCGCCTACACGGTGACCGAGTTCCTCGCCACCACCACCGCCCCCGCCCTGGACGCCTACCGCCAGCAGTTGCCCGCCTGAACCCCGGCCCCTGAACCCCGGCCCCGCCGTGCCCCGCCCCGCCTCGCGGTTCGGGGCACGGTCGCGTTCTGGCTACGATCGGTGGCACGGGGCAAGGACGCGTACGGGAAGTTGGCGGGAGAAGACGGATGGCACACGCACGGGCCGGGCAGTTGGCGCAGCCGGATGACCTGGTGGATGTGGCGCGGCTGGTGACGGCGTACTACGCGCTGAACCCGGACCCTCAGGAGGTCGGCCAGCGGGTGGCGTTCGGCACCTCGGGCCACCGCGGGTCCTCGCTGGACGCCGCGTTCAACGAGGACCACATCGCCGCGACCACGCAGGCGATCTGCGAGTACCGGGCCCAACAGGGCATCGCCGGACCGCTGTTCCTGGGCGCCGACACGCACGCGCTCTCGGAGCCGGCGAAGGTGACGGCGGTGGAGGTGCTGGCCGCCAACGGCGTGCAGGTGCTGCTGGACGCGGCCGACGGCTACACCCCCACGCCCGCGGTCTCGCACGCGATCCTGGCCCACAACCGGCGCAGCCCCCGGGCGCTGGCGGACGGCATCGTCGTCACCCCCTCGCACAACCCGCCGCGCGACGGCGGCTTCAAGTACAACCCGCCCAGCGGCGGCCCGGCCGGCTCGCAGGCCACCGGCTGGATCCAGGACCGCGCCAACGAGCTGATCCGCGAGGGCCTGCGCGGCGTCAAGCGCGTCCCGTACGCGCGGGCGCTGGCGGCGGCGACCACCGGGCGCCACGACTACCTGGGCACCTACGTCGAGGACCTGCCCGCCGTGCTCGACCTGGACGCGGTGCGCGCGGCCGGGCTGCGCATCGGCGCGGACCCGCTGGGCGGGGCGTCGGTGGCGTACTGGGCGCGCATCGCCGAGACGCACCGCCTGGACCTGACGGTGGTCAACCCGGTCACCGACCCGACCTGGCGGTTCATGACGCTGGACTGGGACGGCAAGATCCGCATGGACTGCTCCTCGCCGTCCGCGATGGCCTCCCTGATCGGCCGCAAGGACGAGTACGCCATCGCCACCGGCAACGACGCGGACGCCGACCGGCACGGCATCGTCACCCCCGACGGCGGCCTGATGAACCCCAACCACTACCTGGCGGTGGCCGTCGACTACCTGTACCGCCACCGCGCGGACTGGCCCGCCGACGCCGCGGTCGGCAAGACGCTGGTGTCCTCCTCGATGCTGGACCGGGTCGCCGCCGACCTCAAGCGCGAACTGGTCGAGGTGCCGGTGGGCTTCAAGTGGTTCGTCGACGGGCTGGCGGAGGGCTCGATCGCCTTCGGCGGCGAGGAGTCGGCCGGCGCCTCGTTCCTGCGCCGCGACGGCGGGGTGTGGACCACCGACAAGGACGGCATCCTGCTGGCCCTGCTGGCCTCCGAGATCACCGCCGTCACCGGCGCCACCCCCAGCGCCTACTACCGCGAGCTGACCGAGCGCCACGGCGCCCCCGCCTACGCCCGCGTGGACGCCCCGGCCGACCGCGAGCAGAAGGCGCGCCTGGCCCGGCTCTCCCCGCAGCAGGTCACCGCGGGCGAGCTGGCCGGCGAGGCGGTGACCGCGGTGCTGGCCGAGGCGCCCGGCAACGGGGCACCGATCGGCGGCATCAAGGTGTGCACCGACAACGCCTGGTTCGCGGCCCGCCCCTCGGGCACCGAGGACGTCTACAAGATCTACGCCGAGTCCTTCCTCGGCACCGGCCACCTGGCCCGGGTGCAGGAGGAGGCCCGCGCCCTGGTCGGCGAGGTCCTCGGCGCCTGATCCCGCGCCCGCGGGTGCCCCGGACCGGTTCCCCGGCCCGGGGCACCCGCGTTTTCCGGGCCCGTCCTTCCCGGAGGCGCTGTCCCGCGCGCCCCGTCGCCCCTTAACCCCGCCGCCCCGTGCGCCCCTTGGCCCCGTTGCTCCTTCGCTCCGCCGTCCCTTCGCCCCGTGCTCAGCCGAACGGGCCCTGCTCGGTGAAGCGCCGCAGCGACCGGGCGAACGCCTCGGCCTCCCCGGGCGGCCAGGAGGCGAGCGCCTCCTCGATGCCGCCGGCCAGGCGCCGGCGCATCACCGCCACGGTGCGCTCGCCGGCGCCGGTCAGGGTCAGCAGGGTGGCGCGCTGGTCGCGCGGGTCGGCCTCGCGGCGCAGCAGCCCGGCCTCCTCCAGGCGGGTGGCCCGGCGGCTGACCCCGGAGCGGTCCAGGCCGATCTCGGCGGCCAGGTCGGCGGCGCTGCGCGCCCCGGTGCGGGCCAGGCCGGAGAGCACGGGGTAGGTGACCTCGTCCACCGCCTCGCCCAGGCCCTCGGTCAGGCGCCGGTAGAGCGCGGCGCGGGCGGGGCGGCGCAGCAGGACGGCCAGGGCCTGGGCGACGGCGTCCCCGAGGCCGGAGGCAGTTTCAGGAACGGGGTCGGGGTCGGGGTCGGGGTCGGGGTCGGGGATTTCGGGGGAGTGGTCCACCCCCCGATCATAGCGTGCGCGACGCACGCGTTCCTGGGGTACGCTCATCCCATGAAGCGTGCGCCACGCACGCATTGTCGGATTCCGAGAAGGGAACCCCCATGCCCGCCACCGCCCCCCGCACCACCATCGCCGCCGCCCTCGACGACCTGCTCTTCACCCCCGGCCTCGACCTGGAGACCGCCGTCGAGCGCCACTTCACCCCCGACTACCGCCAGCGCACCGACGGCCGCTGGGACGACCGCGCCGCCTTCACCGAGCACATCCGCCACCTGCGCGCCGTGGTCGCCTCCGGCCGCGTCGAGGTCCACGAGGAACTCCACGACGGCGACCGCACCGCCACCCGGCACACCGTCGACGTCCTCAAGACCGACGGCGCCCAGGTCTCCATGGAGGTCTACCTCTTCGGCCAGTACGGCCCCTGCGGGCGCCTGCGCCGCATCGAGGAGACCACCCTGCTGCTCGCCGGAGCCGAGGCCGACCGCAACCTCGGCTCCGCCCGCTGAGACCCCGCCCGCCGAACCCCGCCCGTCCGAGGATCAGGACCGCGACGGTGCCGGTGCCGGTGCCGGCGCCGGCACCGTCGCCTCCTCCTCCGTCGGCGCACCCGCCCGCGCGTCCCGCGTGGTCGCCGCCGCCGTCACCGCCGCCACCAGCGCCAGCCCCGCCGCCGCGAACGGGAACCACCGCCCGCCCAGCACCGCGATCGCCGCACTGCCCGCCACACCCCCGGCCGCCGTCCCCAGGTACAGCGCACTGCTGTTCAGCGAGATCAGCAGCGGCGCGTTCCCCGGATCGATCGACGCCAGCCGGTGCGGCAGCGCCACCGACACCGCCCACCCCGCCAGCGGCACCACCGCCGCGTACACCAGCGCCCCCGGCATGCTGCGCCCCAGCCACGGCAGCGCGGCGAACGCGCCCGCCGCCACCGTCGAGCCGGTGAGCAGCACCCGCCGCACCCCGACCCGGTCCACCAGGCGCCCGCCCAGCCAGCTGCCCGCCACCGACATCACGCCCGCCGTCAGCAGCACCAGGCTCAGCCGGTCCGCGTCGCCCCCGGTCGCCCCCGAGACGGCGGTGGCCAGGTAGATGTAGACGCACTGGAAGGCCAGGAAGAACGCCAGCGTGGTGGCCGCCGCCCCCAGCACCCGCCGCTGCCCCAGCGGGGCCAGGCGCGCCCGCAGCCCCGGCGCCGCCACCGGCGCCGGCAGGTCGCGCAGCAGCAGCGCCAGCCCCGCCAGCGCCGCCACGCCCAACGCGGTGACCAGCCACATCGTCATCCGCCAGTCGCCGCGCCCCACCCAGGTGCCCAGCGGTACGCCCAGCGCGGTGGCCACCGTCATCCCGCCCAGCACGGTGGCCAGCGCCCGTCCGCGCCGCTCGGGGGCGACCAGGGTGGTGGCCACCGCGTTGGCGGTCGGCGTGTACAGCGCGGCCCCGGCCGCCGCCAGGACCCGGGTGGCCAGCAGCAGGCCGTAGCCGGGGGCGAGCGCGCTGAGCGCGTTGGCCGCGCTGAACACCGCGAGCGCGGTCAGCAGCAGCCGCCGGCGCGGCCAGCGGGCGGTGAGCGCGGCCAGCACCGGGGCCAGCAGCGCGTAGCCGAGCGCGAAGACGGTGACCAGCTGGCCCGCGGCCGGCACGGACACCCCCAGGTCGGCGGCGATCGGGCCGAGGATGCCGGCGACGACCATCGAGTCGGTGCCCATGGCGAAGGTGCCGAGGGCGAGCAGGAGCAGGCGTACGGGCATGGAAAAGCCCCCCGATTGTTTGACGATAGGGCAACAGTTTGACGCTCGTCAAACACTAGGGATGGGTGGATGATTGTCAAACCAATGTCCAGCCGACGAGGACCACGCGCCATGACCGAAGACGAGCGGCTGCCCCAGCCCGCCACCGCCGACATCGACCTCGTCACGGTCCTGCACGCCCTCGGCGACCCCGTCCGGATGACCCTGCTGCTCAGCTACGCCGACGGCGCCGAACACTCCTGCGCCCCCCGCGACCTGGGCCTGGACCACCTCCACAAGTCGACCGTCTCCCACCACATGCGCGTCCTGCGCGAGGCCGGCGTCACCACCACCCGCGTCGCCGGGCGCAACCGCTTCGTCAGCCTGCGCCGCACCGACCTCGACGCCCGCTTCCCCGGCCTGCTCGACGCCCTCCTCGCCGGTGCGCCCGCCGCCCTCGACGGCTGAACCTGCCTGAACCTGCCTGGATCCGCCAGGACCCACCGCCCGCGGGGTGCCGGGGCGGTGGGTCCTGGAGTGGGAAGTCGACCTGTCCGACTTCTCGTGGCGGCGCCGTGCCGGGGCGTCCGTCGACAGGAGGTCGGCAGGAGGTCGGAAGGGGATCGGTAGGAGGTCAGCAGGAGGTCAGTAGGGAATCAGTAGGGGATCGGGCGGTTCTCGCGGGCCCACAGCTGTTCGGCCTCGCTCTGGGACGGGGGCGGGGCGATCCCGTTGATCATCCACAGGTCCCGGGGCGTCTCGTCGATGTGGAACTCGCAGTACAGGCCGCGCCCGGTGGTGTGGGGCGCGAGGAGGGCGGCGAGGGCCTCCCGGGTGCGCTTGCGCAGGTCGGGGTCCTCGGTGTGCCGGGCGATGTGCTCGACCACGATCCGCACCGCGTCGTGCGCGGGCTGGTCGCCCACGTGGAAGGAGTCGGCGCCGATCTCGTGGAAGAGCGTCATCACGTAGAACTTCGGCAGCCCGAAGCGGGTGTAGAACCCGGTGATGTCGGCGGCGAGCTGCTGCTTCTGCCCGGGGGTGTAGGTGCCGGGAGGGTGGTAGACGTGCCACAGGGGCATGGGTGTTCTCCTCGGTGTCGGCCGGCGGTGGCCGGCGGGTTTCGACGGGTTTCGGCGGGGCGCGGTTCAGCGGCGGATGGGGATGGTGAGGCCCTCCACCGGGCCGGGGAGCGCGGACTTGAGCGCCCGGGTGAGGTCGTCGACGAGGACTTCGCGATCGCCGCGCTCGACGCCGTCCAGGACGATGCGGGCCACCTCGGCGGCCGGGATCTTGTCGACGGGCAGGGCCGCCACCATCTCGGTGTCCGCGAAGCCCAGGTGCACGCCGACGACCTGGGTGCCCTGGGCGGCGAGCTCCAGGCGCAGGGAGTTGGTCAGGGACCACAGGGCGGCCTTGGAGGCGCCGTAGGCGCCGGCGCCCGCGCCCCAGGACAGCGCGGAGTGGATGTCGACCAGCGCCCCGCCGCCACGGGCCGCCAGCACCGGCGCGAAGGCCCGGGCGATGCGCAGCGGGCCCAGGACGTTGGTGTCGAAGGTCGCCTGGACCTGCCGCAGGTCGCCGGTGAGCAGCGCTCCCGGGTACAGGACGCCGGCGTTGTTGAAGACGAGGTCGACGTCCTGGACGCGCTCGGCCAGGGCGGCCACCGAGGCGTCGTCGGTGACGTCCAGGGCCAGGACCTCCACCCGACCGTCCTCGCTGGGCACGGGGGTGCGGGCGGTGGCGTAGACCTTCTTCGCGCCGCGCGCCAGCAGTTCCCCGACGAACGCCCGGCCGAGGCCGCGCAGGCCTCCGGTGACCAGGGCGGTGGAGCCGTCGATCACGGTCATGTGCGTGTTCCTCGCTCTCGGAAGGCGGCGCCCGTAGCCGGAGCACCGCAACGTTTAGATTATTACCATCATCTAAACTGGATGGGGAAGCCCGGATGGGAAAGTAGGACCACCACCACCGCAGGACGAGGAAAGGAACGCAGGCATGCCCCGCGTGTCACGGGCCGAGGCCGAACGCCACCGCCAGGAGGTGATCGACCACACCGCCAGACTGATCCGGGAGCAGGGCTCCGACCAGGTCAGCGTCCCCCAGGCGATGGCCGCCGCAGGCCTGACGCACGGCGGCTTCTACCGGCACTTCACCTCCAAGGACGACCTCGTCGCCCAAGCCCTCACAGCCGCCTTCACCGAACGCCGCGAAGCCATGGACCGCCTCGCCGACGACCCCACCCCCGACCCGGCCGCCGCCCAACACCCCACCCCCCGCGCCGAGTTCCTCGCCCGCTACCTCTCCACCCCCCACCGCGACAACCCCGGCCAGGGCTGCGCCGCCGCAGCCCTGGCCGCCGACGCGGCCCGCGCCGAACCCGGCTCCCCGCTGCGCACCGCCTTCACCGCCGGACTGCGCGACCTGGCCGACGGCTTCCAGCACCTGCCCGACGCCGCCGACCGCGAGAGCGCCCTCGCCGACCTGTCCACCATGGTCGGAGCCCTCCTCCTGGCCCGCGCCAGCGAGGACCCCGCCCTGTCCGACGAACTCCTCACCGCGGCCCGCCACCGCCTGACCACCCCCGCCGCGGACGCGGACACGGGCGCGCCGTCCGCGTAGGGCCCGCGGCCGGACCGGGGTCATCCCGCGCGCGCCTGTCCGCCTCCACCTTCGCCGTGTCCCCGGCGCTGCCGTGGACGCCAGGCGTGCCGCCGCTCCCGCCCGCCCCGCAGGGGCGTTGGCGCCTCCTGGCCCTGGCTCGACGCTATGGGGATGAAGCGCGGCCGGACTGTGAAAGGATGGTTCTCGCCCGAATTCATCCGGAATATCCGCTTTAGGCGAGGACTATTCCGGAAGGTTCGGTTTTGTTCGGCCACTGGGGGATTGACTCCGGGTCAGAGGCCAGTCGGCAGCGCGGCTAATGGCTTTGACGTGCGCGGATTTCAGCCGATAGCGTCCGCTTGATCTTTTCTTTGCCAGCTCGGGGGATGCTGGTATGCCTCCCCCGGCGCGTCTCTTTGGGGAGTCCTTGTGCGTACGGTGAGAAGACTGGCCTGGCCGCTCGGCGTGGCCTTGGCGATACCCCTGATGGCCGGTTCGATGCCGGCTACGGCCGCGTCACCGGAGGCCACGCCGCCGGTGGCGGTGGAGAGTTTCTCCTATCCGGACGCCGAGAAAATCCTCGCGGACCGGAAGATCACCCTGAAGGCGGGCGACGGACACATCCAGCTCGCCGACTGCGCCTCAGGTCCCGGTCTTTTCCAACTGCTCAGCCGAGCGACCACTCCCAGCCAGGTCTGCTTCACGATCACCGGACCCACCGGTTACCTGGCGATGGAGATCCCTAAGGTCTACGACATCCGGGGCGATGCCCACACGGTCAAGGCCACGCTGAACACCGCTGGCAGGATCACCACCTTCGACGTTCCCAAGAATAAGTGGACGGGGCTGGGAGAGGGTGCGTCTGCCGATGCGACGACGCTGCTCGAACTCAACGCCACCGACGGACCGGGCGTGCCGACCTCCACTGGCGAGTACCCGGCGGTCGGCACCGTGACGGTCGGGCAGCCCGGACGCAGCGTGGACTCGCGGTCCTGCACTGCCACCCTCGTCGACCGCTACTGGCTCCTCACCTCGACAGGCTGCTTCGCCAGCGACCCGGCGGCCGTCGTCGCTGGAGCACCCCCGGTCCCGAGCAGTGCCACCATCGGTGGTAAGTCGGTCGCCATTGCCCAGCTCGTTTCCCGTGGCGATCGCGACCTAGCCATGGCCCGTCTTGCCACCCCCGTGACGGACATCAAGCCCGCCGCTCTCGCCACCACCGCCCCGGTGACTGGAGAGGGCCTGCGGGTACTCGGGTATGGCCGCACCGCCACCGACTGGGTCCCCTCCAAGGTTCACGCCACGACCCACGCCATCGGTACCGTCACCGCCACCAGTGTGGACACTGCGCCGACCGACGGCGGAGCCGCCATCTGCCCGGGAGACGCCGGCGCGCCCCTGCTGCGTGCCACGAACGGCGTCCCGGAGGTTGTCGGCGTTGCATCCCGCTCCTGGCAGGGCGGCTGCCTGGGCACACCCTCCACCGAGACCCGCATCGGAGCCTCCTCCAGCCGTGTAGACGACCTCGGCCCCTGGGTGCAGCAGGCCATTTCTGCATGGGGAACTGCGGTGGATTACTCCTCCGCAGTCGTGAACTCCGTGTACAACCCTGACTCCAAGACCGCGGAGATCTTCGCCCTGGGCACCGACGGCGTCCTCGCCCACGCCTCCAACACCGAGGGCAAGGGCTGGAACAGCGGCTGGGAGGCCCTGGGGGACTGGCAGTTCACGGGCATCCCCGCCACGATCTACAACCCCGCCACCAAGGCCACCGAACTGTTCGCCATCCGCAAGACCGGCGAACTCGGCCACAACTACTGGGACCCGGCCACCAAGAAGTGGGCCGGCTGGAGCGTCGTCCCCAGCGCCCTCAAGCTCAAGGCCAACCCGGTCGCCGTGTTCAACCCCTCGAACCAGACCGCCGAGGTGTTCACCCTGGACACGAACGGCTACATGACCCACACCTACAGCACCAACGGCGCCCGCTGGGACGACGTCCGGGGCCTGGGCACCTGGCAGTTCACCGGCACCCCCACCACCCTCTACAACCCCGCCACCGACGCCGTCGAACTCTTCGCCACCAGCAACCGGAACGAACTCGGCCACAACTACTGGGACAGCAAGACCAGGACCTGGGGCGACTGGAGCACCGTCGGCGGCCAGGCGGTGACCGGCAGCCCCACCGCCGTCGTGAACCCGGCCAACAACAGCGCCGAGGTCTTCGTCACCACCACCAACAACGCGATGGCCCACAGCTACAGCCTCAACGGCGCCCGCTGGTCCGACATCACCACCATGGGCGGCTGGCAGTTCAACGGCACCCCCACCGCCGTCTACAATCCCGCCGCAGGCGCCGTCGAACTCTTCGCCGTCCGCGACACCGGCGAACTCGGCCACAACTACTGGGACAACAAGACCAAGACCTGGGCCGACTGGAGCACCATCAGCGACTGGAAGTTCTCCGGCACCCCCTCCGCCACCTACAACGCCTACACCAACGCCCTCGAACTCTTCGCCACCGGCACCAACGGCACCATGTCCCGCGCCACCTACCAGAACAACCAGTGGCTCGCCTGGGAGAGCATGCCCGGTTGGACCTTCGCCATCACCGGCTGATTCACGCTCGTGCTGGCTCCCGGCGGAACACGCCATGAGCTGGGCCGGCGCTACATGACGCATATCGCCTGCCGCAACGCCTCCTGGCGGTGCGGCAGGCCGTGGTGCGGTGCTTCATCCCGCACCCCACGCTTCTGATCGATTTCCAGGGCCGCCGAACGTCGTGCCACTGGTTGCACGACGCTCCGGCACGCCCACACAGAACGGATTCGTATATCTATGAGGGTGTCTTTGACATCACGGGCCCGGTCGCGGCTGGTGGCCGGGTTTGTGGCCGGCAGCCTGTTGACGGGGCTTCTGGTGATCCCGGCGGCGGCGGCCGATGTGCCGCTGGCGACCGGGCCGAACGCGGACCGGGTGAAGGTGGTCGCGGCGTGGCAGGCCGGGGGACCCGCGGTGCGCGGGGCCGCAGAGACCGCTCTGACGGGCTCGGCCGACGACCTGAAGAATTTCCTGATGATGGGTCAGGCAGCCGCCGCCGACAAGGACCTGAGGACGCGGATCGAGGAGCTGATCGCGACCTCTGGTCCCGGGGTGCGTGAGGCCGGGACCGCCGCGTTGAAGGGGTCGGCGGCAGACCTACAGGCCTTCCTCGATAAGGACGCCAGGAAGGCCTACGAGGACGACCAGCGGGTACTGCTGTCGCAGATCATGACCGCAGGCGGACCCGGCGTGCGGGCCGCGGCCAACGCGGCTCTGGACGGTTCCTTCGGCGACGTGACCAGGTTTTTGAACGTCGATCAATACAAGGCGAGGGAAGACGACGACCGCGTCCGCCTCTCCCAGCTAATGACCTCCGGCGGACCGGAGGTGAAGAAGGCCGCGAACACCGCGCTGGACGGCACGATGGAGGATGTCCGGCAGTTCCTGCAGTACGGCTACCAGACCGCGGCAGCCCACGACCAGGAGACGCTGACCGTCGCGCAGTTGGCGGACCTGACGAAGAATGCCTCCGCCCAGGCGGGTGAGCAGTCCCGGACCGCCAAGGACGCGGCGGGTAAGGCACTGGACGCGACCCGTCTGGCCAAGGAGGCCGCCGAGCGGGCTGCCACCGAGACCAAGGCCGCGCAGGGTTCGGCCGGTCAGGCGTCGGACGCTGCCGGGCGCGCGGCGGACGCTGCCGGGCGCGCGGCCGACTCAGCTCAGACCGCCTCGTCGGCGGCCAAGGCCGCGAACGAAGCCTCCCGACAGGCTGCGAACGCCGCGGCCGCCGCGGCCTCGGCCGCGACGAAGGCGGGCAATGCCGCATCCCGTGCGCTGGCTGCTGCTGCGGGGGCCGCCGGCGATGCGGGAAAGGCTGACCTGGCGCGTGCAGCGCCGGTGACCGCCCGCAATGTCGCCGTGGACGCTCGTGCTGCGGCTGAGGCCAGCCAGTGGGCCGGCACCGCCGCGACTCAGGCCCGCGCCGCGGCTCAGGCCGCCGCCTCTGCGGGTATCAACGCTGCCGCCGCCGCCCAGGCCGCCGCCGAGGCGGCTGGCTACTCGGGTGTGACGGACGCTGCCGCCTACCGGGCCCGCCAGGCCGCCGCCCGAGCCAAGAGTGCCGCGGCCGAAGCCACCCGCGCGGCGAACGCTACCGTGAAGATCGCCAGCGACGCCGCCGCCGCGGCCGGTGATGCCCAGCGGGCCGCCACCGCCGCCGCGGACCACGCCGACGCGGCCGCTGCCGCGGCTGACGAAGCAGCCCAGCATGCTGGCAACGCCGGAAGCTGGGCCGCCACCGCGCAGGCCGCCGCCACCGCGGCCGGTGCCGCCGCAGACTCGGCCGCGAACTCCGCCACGCAGGCTCACAAGGTCACCGACATCGCCCGCGCCTCCGACCAGGAGCGTCTGGACGAGCAGCAGGCCGTCGAGATGGCTGCCGCAGACGAGGCTTCCCGCGAAGCGGACCGGAAGGCCAGGACCGCCGTGTGGGAGGCCGGCAAGGCAACCCAGGTCGCCACCGAAACCGAACAGCTGATCAAAGACGCGACGGCCGCGGGGGTCGACCCGAAGTCCGCGCTCCTCAAGGGCCGTCAGGCTGCGCTGCGGCTGCTGGATGCCGGCGGCCCGTGGACCAAGGCCGCCGCCCAGACCGCTCTGGAGGGCGATGACAGTGCCGTCCAGACCTTCCTGAACACCGGCCTGGCGGTGGCCCGAGACCGCGACGACCGCACCAGCGTGATGGCGATCTCCCAGGCCCCGGGCAAGCTGGAGAAGCGTCTCGCGGCGGAGACCGCCTCGGTGGGCACCCCCGATCAGGTGCGCGCTTTCCTGGCTACCGGGCAGTACCCGGGCAAGGACGACGATGACAGGGTCCTGCTCTCCCAGGTCATGACGGCCGGTGGCCCCGGCGTGAAGGAGGCCGCGGGCAAGGCCTTGGACGGCACGATCGACGACGTCCGCGCCTTCCTGGCCATTGGTCAGTTCAAGGCCCGCGACGACGACAACCGAGTCCTGGTCTCCCAGGCCCTGACCAGTGGTGGGCCTGAAACGAAGGCCGCGGCCCAGGCCGTCCTCTCCGGCCCGGCCGACCGCTTGATGCCGTTCCTGCAGACGGGCCTGCCCAAGGCCCAGCAGCGTGACGCCGTCACCGCCACCCACGTCGCCACCATCCAGTCCTACCTCGCCACCATCGACGGCTCGGTCGCCCTCGCCCGCCAGTACGCGGCCGAGGCCTCCCAGGCCTACGCCACCGCCCGCGGCGCCGCCGACGAGGCCGTCGGCTACGCCAACCAGGCCCGCACGTCGGCGGCCCAGGCTGCCGACTGGTCCAGCAAGGCCGCTGCCTCCGCCCAGCAGAGCCAGACCTCCGCCCAGCAGGCCGCTGGCTACGCCAAGCAGGCCCAGATCTCCGCCGCCTCCGCCAACGCCGCAGCACGCAGTGCCAGTGCCTCGGCGGCCATGGCCACCGGCTACGCGGCCCAGGCCCGCCAGTACGCGGCCACCGCCAAGAACGCCGCCGACCAGGCCCAGTCGAGTGCCGCAGCCGCACACAAGAGCGCCGACGAAGCCGACAAGGTCGCCGCGGAAGCCTGGGCCGCCGTCTGGCAGAAGCAGCAAGCGGAGGCCGCCGCCGCCGAGACCGCGGCCGGCACCGCCGGCAACGACGGCAGCGACGGCAGCGGCAGCGACAACGGTGGCCGGGCGTACTACGTCGAGGTCGTGCCCCACGACGACGTGAAGCCAGACATCGTCAAGGACGACATGTCCAAGTGCATCGCCGACGACCCTGGCACCCTGGGCGGCTGGCTCTTCGGCGACTCCAAGACGTGGCACAAGAACTCCGCCGGGGAGCAGATCTGCACCGTCCCGGTCAAGGTCAGGATCTCTGGCACCGTCGACTACGTCATGCGCACCTGCCCCGAGGTCGGGCTCAGCGTCGACGCCTGCAAGGGCAAGTACGGCAAGTGGGACACTCTCGTCCTCAACACCCAGCAACTCGACGGCAAGGCCCAGTACGACTCCACCATCGAGCTCACCTACAGCTACTTCGCCCAGCACTACAAGGTCTACTGCGGCTCCGAAGGCGTGTGCACGAGCGGGGACAGCTCCCGGCTGCTCCTCCACATGCTGACCGACGACTTCGTCAAGTGCTTCAACGACCCCCGCCTGAACGCGTCCTGCGGCTGGGCGGCGGCGACCGTCGCCCCCGTCGGCACCCTGACCAAGGCCGCCAAGGGCGTCATCGCCTTCCGCTTCGCGCTGGAGGCCGGCGTCGGCATCGAAGAGGCCAGGCTCGCCCTCCAGGCCACCCTCAACGGCTACAGCGAAGCGGCACTCAAGGGCTTCAACTCGGTGGCCGACGCAGTCGGCAAGTTCCGCCTCACCCTCGACAGCGGTGCCGGGACGGAAGAGGCACTCAAGGTGCTTCGCAACAACCCCGCCGTCGACCGCGACACGCTCCGGGGTCTTGAGGCCGAGGCCAAGGTTGCGGACGACCTCCGCAAGGTTTGCCTGGTCCCCGGCGCCCCCGGACTCCGCGCGTCCTACGGGTTCGCCGCGAACACCTCGGGACCGGTCTACAGCACGGCGTCCGACGACCCCAACCCGACGGTGTTCGACAACTTGTACCCGGAGGACAAGGACGGCTGGACCAGGATCTTCGCCCCGGGCACGGTGGGCACGCGCACCGGCAACTACGTGTACGTGGTTCTGACCGACGGTACCCTGCTGATCGGCCGGGGCGACGGCCACATCGCACTCACCAAGGGCGCACAGGTGCTGGCCGCTGGCGAGGTCCGCTTCAAGAGCGGCAGGATGGTAGAGGTGAACAACAAGTCCGGCCACTACAAGCCCCGCGGGACCAACGCCGAAGCCGCAGCCGTTGAAGCCTTCAACAAGGTCGGACTCGACGCGACAGGAAAGTATGTTGAGTACAAATTCCCCTGCTGACGACGGTGGCTGCGGCCTCGTCCTCGACAAGATCGACTTTCTGCTGAAGGTCCAGCAGATCGCCGACGGCGTGGACCAGGTCGAGCCGCTCCTGGAGGACCTGGCCGATCACATCACCGCCGCAGGGGAGCGCTGCAGGCCGGCGGTCCGTGTGCGGTTCCTCGCGCTCATGCAGGACATCGACCCCTGGAACCTGGAGGTGATGCAGTACTGCATGCACGCCCTGCGGTGGCAGGAGGTGCTCGACCACGCCGAAGCCCTCTTCCGGCAGGAGAAGGGCGTCAACCGGCACCGCCTGTACGAGCGCCTCATCGAGTCCTTCGACGACGACTGGCCGGATCGTGAGTTCTTCCGCCGCTACTCGGACTGACCCGCGCCCGACGGCGGTGAACGCATAGCCACCGTCACCGGTGCACAAGCTCGGGCCGTCTCAGAGGAAGCCCTGCCGAACACGTTCGGCAGGGCTTCCTCGCGCTTCGGCGACTTTCGGCGACCGGTTCCCCCGAACCCGCCTTCCAGGGGAGCCTCTGACGAGCCCCCGGTCGGCGGGGGAACGGAATCCCGTTGCGAGGTGAGGGCCGTCGCTGTAGACATGCCGCGATGACGATTTTTCATTGCGCCGCCTGCGGCGAGGCCCTCACGGCCGACCTTGAGCCCCTCCCGGCGGTTCCTGCCCGGCACCTGTTCGAGGGCGAGCTCGTCAACGGCCGGCGACAGGCCCCACCCACCATGCCCCGTGGCCACTACGCCGTCGATCCGCAGCCGCACGGGCCGCCGTTCGTCCCGGCCGAGGACCAGGACGACTGGCCTCCCGCCTACCCCGGCGGCCCGTGCATCAGCGACTTCGACGGAACGGTCGTCGTCTCGGCCGGACCCCGGAACACCTTCGTCCTGCACCCCGAGGACGGGACCGGCCTCACCTGGCACACAACAACGACCGGGCCACCCAGCTGCTGCGGAGCCCCCGGCGACGGCCCACCCAACCGTGCCTGCCACTGCGGCGCCGTGGTCGGAAGCGAAATGTCGGACTGCTACACACCCTACGAACTCCACCTGCTGCCCGACGCCGTCCGCCCCGCTGCCCACACCCCCGACCACTGACGCACGCGGCCACACGGACACCACGGGCGACTGGACGGCCGAGACGAGGCTGTCACCAGCACCCAACAGTTCCTTTGTTCCACCCAGGAATTGCCACTACCGGGCGTCGAACTCACCCGCGCGGACGGCGGCGACGAAGGCCCGCCAGGCGGGGGAGCGGAAGAGGAGGACAGGCCCGTCGGGGTCTTTGGAGTCCCGGACGGGCTGCACACCGGTGAAGCCGTCGGCGACCTCGACGCATTCGCCGCCCTGGCCGCTGTAGCTGCTCTTGCGCCAAGTGGTGTCCATCGCGGTTGCCTCCTGCGGGCGGAGTGGAAAGTCGATGGGGATGACTTCCCACTCCGGCGCCGGGTTAGACGCAGGTGTCAGCGCGGGCCGGAACGGATGTCGCTGCCCCGGGACCAGAGTTCTTCGACGTGTTCGGCGAAGCGGTCGAACATGCGGTTCTCCTCGCTGCGCCGCAGGTGCATCAGGGGCGAGTCGTGGCCGACGGTGTGGGCGAGGTGGGGCGTGACGAGGGCGTGCTCGTCGAAGCGGAAGACGGAGAGGCCGACGTGGTTCGGGCCGTCGTCCGGAGCGCTGAACCGGGCCTCGATGCCCTCGGTGCCGGAGAGCTTGGCCAGGTTCTCCAGGGTGACCCTGATCCTGGTGGACACCGTGAGCGCCACGTCCTCGATCTGCTCGCGCTGACGCGTCGTGTCGGAGACCGGATCCCCGAGGAGAAACCGGACCCGGCAGCCGCTCTCGGCCTTGCGCCGCAGAGTCTGCAACAGGGCGGGCTGCTCCAGCCAGACGAAGTAGCTGGTGTAGCCGGCGAGGAAGATGTCGGACCGGGCCTCGGCGATCAGCTGCGCCCAGACCGACTGCGGGCAGCCGAGCGGTACGGGTAGACGGCGAACACCTCCCGGTCGTGCCCGGTCTTGACGTTCGCCCGGACGGTGTTGGGCCAGATCATCCGTTCATCACCCCTGAGGTCACGGCGGCGGGTTGAACCGGGTGGAGGGGTTGAGAAGGCCCCGCCGCCCTGGATCGGGGCGTCGGGGCCGGAGTTGCTGCTACCGGGCGTCGAACTCGCCGGCGTGGACGGCGGTGACGAAGGCCTGCCAGGCGGGGGAGGGGAAGGCGAGGGTGTGGCCGTTGGGGTCCTTGGAGTCGCGGACCGGGACGATGCCGGGGAAGCCGTCCGCTACCTCGATGCATTCGCCCCCTCCGCCGCTGTACGTGCTCTTGCGCCAGCGAGCGCCGGATAGGTCAATGTGCACTTTCAAATTCCTTCCGTACTGCGCGGATCAGCTCAAGCGACGCAGCCAGAGGTAGTGCCTCGGCTTGCAGCCGATCGTACTCCCTGGCCCAGCCCGCGAGGGTTTCGGCGTCGCGCTCCAGATGGCCGCGCAGATGGCTCTCCGAATAGCCGAGCAGCGAACGATTCGGCATCGTCAGAAGCGTCACTGGGTGCGCGAACGGCCGGTTCTCCCCGAGGCTGATCGGGGCTACCTGGATGGTCATGTTCGGCCGACTGGCTAGCTCTTCCAAATGGGCCAGCTGGCCCACCATCACCGCTGGTCCGCCGACCGGCCGTCGCAGGCTCCACTCGTCGAGTACGGCCTGGATGTATGGCGGAGACGGCTGGTTGATCCGTTCCTGCCGGGTGAGGAGGAACCGCATGCGTTCGTCGGCCTGCTGCTGAGTGACGATCCCGCGCCGTACGAAGGCCTGTTCATAGGCTGCCGCATACTCGGGAGTCTGCAGCAGCCCTGAGATGACCCCGATCTGGAAGGGCCGGATGACGGTCGCTTCGGCTTCCTTGTCGGCGTACTCAGGGAAACCCTCTATCAGGATGCTGTGTTCGAGCTGGTCGAGCATCAGGCCGAGCGTGCCGCCGGTGGCGAGGTGCTCGTCCACGAGATCGACGAATCGGCGGCTCGGCGCGCGGATGCCGCGTTCGATGCTGGAGATGTAGGCGCCGGAGTAGGCGATGGCCTCTCCGAGTTCCGTCTGGGTCAGGCCGCGTGCCTCGCGTGAACGGCGGAGCTGAATCCCGAGGGTCGCGTACGGGGATGACGCAGGATCAAGCTTCTTACGGTTCATGATGCTTCCCAACTGAACCATGCTGAACTGGCGACTTCAGATGCTTCCCTAGGAGGGGGTCGTTCCGCAAGTCTTTCCCACACAGAAAGTGAAGGATTGACTGCGGAAGGTTATTCCCATGGCTGATGCCCAAGTTCCCCGCCTCCACGGCTACGGGGTGCGGTGGGACCCGGAGGGCCGGTGTTACCGGGTGCGGAACGAGACGACGGGGGAGTGGCTGCGCAGCGGCACCTCGGGTGAGCTGGCCTCCTTCTCCTCGTTCTCCGCCGCCTTCAGCGCCTGGCGGGGGTTCGAGGTTCGGTGGCAGGTGGGGGCGTGATGGGGGAGAAGGTCTACCGGGCCACGGCCGACCAGCGGCGCCAGGCGGCCGACGTCCTCGACGACCTGATCACCGTCCTTGCCCTGGGCGGGGTGAAGTTGCCCTCCGTCGAGGTGGATTGGGAGCACGGCCGCAGGACGGGTTGCTACCTCATCGGCCTCGGCTGCGCCCGCCCGTCCGAACTCCTGCGGGTCGTGGACCTGCTGCGCAAGGGGCTGCGCTACGAGCGCCTGACGCATGACGACTGAACTCCTGGTCCGCCTGCTCTGGTGGGCCGGCTTCTCCCTCGTACTCCTCGCCGCCCTCAGGAAGTGAACCGCCCGATGCGTGACCCCCGTCTGCTCGCCAAGCCGCCGGTGTGCCGGCTCGGCTGCCTCGTCCTCGTCCGCAACCCGCGCGGCGACGTCCTGCTCGTCGACCCGGACTACATGGACGGCCTGATCCTCCCGGGCGGCGCCGCCCAGCCCAACGAGCCGCCCAACCTCGCCGCCGCCCGCCACCTCCACGCCGAGACCGGCCTCAACCTGCGCCTCGCCGACGTCCTGGCCGTCGACTTCACCCCGGCCGACCGCCACCTGGAGCGCCTCAACCTGGTCTTCGACGGCGGCACCGTGCGCGACGACACTCGCCTCACCGTCCCGCCGCAGCACCGCAGTGGCCTGTTCGGCGCCCGCTTCGTCCCCGCCCACGAACTCCCGGACGTCATGGCCCCCGCCCAGGCCGCCCGCGCCGCCGAAGCCCTCGCCAACCGCGCCGTCCCCCTCCTCCTCCACGGCCAACGCACCACCTGCGACGAGAACCGGCCCCCACCGCGCTAGAACGCCGGGAGGCAGCTACCTCGCCGACACCCGAATCCGAACCCGGCCCCGGCAGTGGGCGCTCAGCTGACGCCCCGCAGGACACACAGGGTCCCCTGCGGCGCGTGGAACGCCTGCCGCACCTCCCACGCGCCGCTCTGCCCCGCCTTGACGTTCACCGCCGTGTCGCCGAGGGCGAGCACCGTGGCCTTCGCCGAGGTGAAGTAGACGACGATCCGGTAGTCCGCGTCCCGGCCGCCGGGGTTCACCGCGGTGCCGGCCGCGCGCCAGCCGTCCTTGGTCGCCTCGCAGGTGCCGATGGTGACCTGCTTGCGCTTCTCCTGGTCGTTGGCGACGGACGACGGAGGCGGCAGCGTCGGCTGCTCCAGCACGGCGATCTCACCGCTGCTCGCAGCGTCCTCGGAGGGCGCGGCCGTAGCGGCCTGCACGTCCTGACTGCCACCGCTGTGGGGCTGGCGGCAGCCGGACAGGGCGGCGAGGGCGAGCAGTGCGATGCCGGCGGCGGCACCCGCTCGGGCCTTGTGCTTGGTTTCGCGCATCTCTTACTTCCTTCGGCTGTGGGCGGCGCCAGGAACGATCACACCGGTGTCACCGCAGAGGGGCCCGGCCTGTCTTACCGTGCCGGTGCGGGCGGCGCGGGCTCGGCGGGCCTGGCGGTGGCGGAGGTTCATCCGTTCGGCTGAGGTTCGTCCCGTCGTCCGCCCCTCACCCACGGGCCGGACGGACGACGGACGGACGACGGACGGGCACAGAACGGCGGCGGTCCCCGGAGCCCATGCTCCGGGGACCGCCGCCGTCAGCCGCCGTTGCTAGCCGCGACGGCGGGTGCGGCGCGTCACCAGCGCCAGCCCACCGCCGAGGAGCAGGAGACTCCCCGCCAGCCCGGCCAGGTGGGTGTTCGCGCCGGTGCTCGGCAGGTGGCCGTGCGGCGGCTTCGCGGTCACCGTCGCGCTGGACGGCGGGGAGGTCACCGGCGGCCCGGACGGCGGAGTGCCCGTCGCCGTCGCCGTGTTGGTGATCTTCCCGCTGTTCAGGTCGGCCTGCGTGACGGTGTAGGTGGCGGTGCAGGTCACGGACGCGCCCGGTGCGAGAGAGGCGGCGCCGGCCGGGCAGGTCACCACGGGAGCGGTGCCGCTGCCGGAGAAGGCCGTCTCGTTCACCGTCACGTCGGTCAGTGTGACGTTCCCGGTGTTGGTCACCAGGAAGCTGTAGTCGACGGTCTGACCCGCGGCCGTGACCGTGGTCGGGGAAGCCGACTTCACCACGGTGAGCGCCGGGGCCGGGGTGTTCGGGACGTTGGTCGAGGACGGCGGGGACGTCACGGGCGGGCCGGTGGGCGGAGTGCCCGTCGCTGTTGCCGTGTTGGCGACCTTGCCGCCGTCCAGGTCGGCCTGTGTGACGGTGTAGCTGGCGGTGCAGGTCACGGACGCGCCCGGTGCGAGGGAGGCCGCGCCGGCCGGGCAGGTCACCACGGGAGCGGTGCCGCTGCCGGAGAACGCGGTCTCGTTCACGGTGACGTTGGTGAGGGTGACGTTGCCGGTGTTGGTCACCAGGAAGGAGTAGTGCAGCACCTGGCCGACGGCGGTCAGTTCCGTCGCATCCACCGACTTGACGATGGTGAGCGCCGGGTTGGGGGTCGTCGTGACGGTTGCGCTGGAGGGCGGTGAGGTCACCGGGGGGCCGGTGGGCGGTGTGCCGGTGGCCGTCGCGGTGTCCGTGATGCTGCCTGCGTTGAGATCAGCCTGTGTGACGGTGTAGCTGGCGGTGCAGGTCACGGACGCGCCGGGCGCGAGGGAGGCGGCGCCTGCCGGGCAGGTGATCACGGGCGGGGTGCCGGTGCCGGAGAACGCGGTCTCGTTCACGGTGACGTTGGTCAGGGTCACGTTCCCGGTGTTGGTCACCAGGAAGCTGTAGTCCACGACCTGCCCGACGGTCGAAACCGTGCTCGGCGAGGCGGACTTGACGATGGTGAGCGCCGGGGCCGGGGTGTTCGGGACGCTGGTCGAGGACGGCGGGGACGTCACCGGCGGGCCGGTGGGCGGGGTACCCGTTGCCGTCGCCGTGTTGGTGACCTTCCCACTGTCGACATCCGCCTGCGTGACGGTGTAGCTGGCGGTGCAGGTCACGGACGCACCGGGCGCGAGCGAGGCGGCGCCTGCCGGGCAGGTGATCACGGGCGGGGTGCCGGTGCCGGAGAACGCGGTCTCGTTCACGGTGACATTGGTGAGGGTGACGTTGCCGGTGTTGGTCACCAGGAAGGAGTAGTGCAGCACCTGGCCGGCACCGGTCAGTTCCGTCGCATCCACCGACTTCAGGATGGTGAGCGCCGGGTTGGACGTCGCGGTGACGGTCGCGCTGGAGGGCGGTGAGGTCACCGGCGGGCCGGTGGGCGGTGTGCCGGTGGCCGTCGCGGTGTTGGTGATCGAGCCCGCGTTGATGTCGGCCTGCGTCACCGTGTAGGGGGCGGTGCAGGTCACGGACGCGCCGGGGGCGAGGGAGGCGGCGCCTGCCGGGCAGGTGATCACGGGCGGGGTGCCGGTGCCGGAGAACGCGGTCTCGTTCACCGTCACGTTGGTGAGGGTGACGTTGCCGGTGTTGGTCACGAGGAAGCTGTAGTCCACGACCTGCCCGACGGTCGAAACCGTGGTCGGGGACGCGGTCTTCATAATCGTGATCGCCGGAGCCGGTGTCGCGGTGACGGTCGCGCTGGAGGGCGGTGAGGTCACCGGCGGGCCGGTGGGCGGTGTGCCGGTGGCCGTCGCGGTGTTGGTGATCGAGCCCGCGTTGATGTCGGCCTGCGTCACCGTGTAGGGGGCGGTGCAGGTCACCGACGCGCCGGGGGCGAGGGAGGCCGCGCCGGCCGGGCAGGTGATCACGGGCGGGGTGCCGGTGCCGGAGAACGCGGTCTCGTTCACCGTGACGTCGGTCAGCGTGACGTTCCCGGTGTTGGTCACCAGGAAGCTGTAGTCCACGACCTGCCCGACGGCGGTGACCGTGGTGGGGGACGCGGTCTTCACGATCGTGAGCGAGGGCGTCGCGGGGACCGGGGTGTTGGTGAAGGTGCAGAGCACCATCGGGCTGTTCTTGCCCTCCACCGTGGGCGGGAACGGCAGGTTGAACGTGGTCGCGCCGGTGCCCGAGGCGACCGGGGCGTTGCCGTTGGCGGTGTCGACGCAGTCGTAGGCGGTGGTGTAGTTGGCGAGGCTGCCGGAGACGGCGGTCTCGGTCAGTGTGTAGGTGGTCCCCGATACGGCGATGACCGGGCCGGCGGGGGGTGCCTGGACGCCGGTGCTGGTGCCGGTCGTGGTGGCGGTGTTGCCCTGGGTGATGCCGCCGCCGGTGATCGCCAGGCCGAACTGGTCGTTCGAGGTGGTCGACTCGGCGAACCGGCCGACGATGTTCTTCTGCAGGGCCAGGGTCGGGTTGGTGGAGCAGGCGCCGAGGTCCACGGACAGGAACGCGTTGTTGGAGTACGGCGTGGGCCCGGCCGTGATCACGCCGGTGTTCGGGTTGAGCTGCTCCAGGTAGGTGGTGCTCCCCGAGGCGAACTCGATGTAGAGGTTTCCGGCGTTGTCGAAGGCCGCCCCGTTGAACGAGTTGCCGTTCGGGTTGGGCAGGGTGCTCAGCACCGTGTCGGTCAGCGGCACACCGGTGGCCGACCCCGTGGTGGGGATCGGCCCGGCCACCCGACCGATGGCGGCGTCGGTGCCGACGGAGGAGAGGACGTAGAGGTTGCCGGCCGCGTCGAAGGTGATGTCGCCGTTGGGGCCGGAGGCTCCGGTGACCGGCAGGTCGAACGTGGCGATCACGCCGGGGATCGCGGTGTTGGTGACGGTGTTGAAGCCGTAGAGGGTGGCCACGCCGGGTGTGGTCGCCGTGCCGGGTTCGAAGCTGGCGTAGTAGTAGATGCCGTTGGCCGGGTTCACCGCGCCGGCGACGAAGGAGTCGGTGGTGGCGCCGGCGGATCCGGTGTAGGTGGTCCAGGCCCCGGTGGCCGCGTTGTAGCCGTACACGTTGACGGACCCGGCGACGGTCGGGGTCTGGTCGACCACGTAGGCGGCGGTGCCGCCGTCGGTGATTCCGAGGGCGTTGGTGAAGCCCGACCCGGCGGGGAGCGTGCTGACCGTCGTCGCGGTCACGCTGGATCCGCCGACGGTGCCGGCGGCCAGGGCGAGCAGGGTGCCGGTCGCGGCGGTGGAGGAGCCGCGCTGGATGGCGTAGATCGTGTTGCCCGTGCAGTCCAGGGGGTCGCCGGGTGCCCGGGGCAAGCGGCCGAGCGGGGCGGCGCTGCTCGGGCCGGCCGGTCCGGCCGCTGCGGATGGCGTGGTCTCCGGGGACGGCGTGGTCTCCGGGGACGGGGCTCCTGGAGCGCTGCTCTGGCCGGTGGGCGTCGAGGCCGCTGACGGGTCGGCCTTCGCCGTCGTGGCGCCGGCGCCGGGATCCTTCCACTCCAGCACGACGAGGCCGTTGCCGCCGTCGCCGCTGTGGCCGCCGCCCTTGGCCGCGTCGGCGCCGGTGTTGGCGTCGGTATCGGCGCCGTTGACGTCCGTGATGGACGGCGCGAAGCCGCCGAAGGCCGCCCCGGTGACGTACTGGCGCTCGGTCACGTGAGGGGCAAGGCCTTGCGGCCCGTCTTCAGGACCGGCCCCGGCAGCACCGGTGCCGCTCGCGGTCGCGGTCTCAGTCTCGCTCGTGGCCGTGCCGCCGTCGGCTGCCAGCAGGGTGTCCGCGGGGGTGTGGGACTGGCCCGACCGGATGGTGGAGGCGCCGCCGTTGCGGGCCGCCGGGGAGTCTGCGGCGTCGTCGGGGTGCGAGCGCCCGCCCTGACCCGGTACCACCGTCAGTCGCTGTCCGGCCGTCACTTCCAGTAGCGCGGTCGCGTAGGCGCCGGCGGCGCCCGGTCGGTTCGCGTGCTCGCGGCCGGCCGCGGCGGTGTCGCCGTCGGCGGCCGCACCCGCGCCCCAGGCCTTCGCCCTGATCGAGGAGACCCCGGTGGGGACGGTGAATTCCTGGTCGCTTCCGGTGTAGGCGAAGGACAGGCAGTCGGTGTAGCCGGCATCCGCCGGGCACGCCTGAGCCGCGTGCGCGGCGGGGGCGGCCAGCAGCGGGACGAGCGGCACCGGCGCCAGCATCAGCACGGCCGCGAGTACTCCGGACCAGCCGCGCCGATTCGGGGCGGCTCTCCCCGGTGCCTCGAAGGCTCGGGCCAAGCCCCAGCGGCGTCTGACTTCGGGCATCGGGGACTCCCCAGGGTGTTCACGGGACGCGTGGATGGCGGCATAAATACGCCATAAGGTGACGAAACGACTATGCCGTATACACCATCCGGGCCGATTCGGCACGCGGGGGAAGTCATCCCGGCGGCCCACAGGGACGGGCCGGCAATAGCGGACGGGCCGTCAAGGTGCGGCCGTCGGAGTGACGGCCGGTACTGCGGCGATCGTGGCGGCCCCCGCCCGCCCCTGGGGCTCCACCCGCCGACGGACGGTCGGGCGCAGTGGGCCCGGCGAGGCCGCCTTGCGTGCGAGACCCGCTGGGCGCGCCCGTGTTGTGCGGAACTCACCTTCTGCCAGCAGGAGTTGATCCGACCGGATCGAGGAGCGCCGAGCATGGCGGAGGGCCGGGGCGGTACCCGGTGCCTCCCGAACGGCCTTGGCAGGGGCGGGCCCTGGTCACGGGACGAGCACCGGGCGCTCGCGCAGGCCGCCGGCGGCGAGGCGGGTGCGGGCGTCGGCGGCGCGGGCCAGGCGCAGGGTGAGGCGGCCGTCGGCGGTGATCCACGCGTTGGCCACGCGGATGCCGCGGATGCCGCGGATGCCGCGCAGGTCCGCTGGCCGGCTGCCGCCGGCCACCGCGACGAAGGCGCCGCGGCGGCGCACCGCGCCGAGGGTGGCGGCGCCGAGCGGGGCGGCGCAGTTGGCCGGCCGGGGCTGTTCGCAGCCGGAGAATTGATGGTTCGTCAGTCGCCGGGTCCGGTGGCGAAGGCGGCGATGTCGGCCAGCGGCGGGCGGTAGCCGTGGGTGGTGTCCACGTGCAGGTGCGGCGCCGGCAGGGACGGCGGGGTGAAGTCGTCCAGCAGGTTGCCCGGGCCGGGCGGGGCGGCGAGGAGCGTGCGGTCGGCGTGCGCGGCGCGGTGCGGGTGCGTCGTCAGGCGGGTGCGGATCCGGGCGCGGGCCACTGCCGGGTCCACCCGGCAGTGCACGATGCGCAGTTCGGCGTGTTCGGCCAGCGGGCTCAGGCCGGGCCGCCACAGCCGGTCCTGGTACGCGGCCTCCGCCACCACGCTCACCCCCGCGCGCACCAGGACCTCCAGGACGTCGAAGAACGCCGCGCGCACCGCCTCGTCGGGGTTCCCGGCCCGGGTGCCCGCGTGCACCAGGCCCTCCTTCAGCTCGTCCCGGCACACCGCCGGGCAGCCGAGGGCCTGTGCCAGCGCGTGGGCCAGCGTCGTCTTCCCGCTGCCCGGCCCGCCGCTCACCACGATCAGCATCTCGGACCCCTTTCGTCAGGCCAGGTCAGGTCAGGTCAGGTCAGGGCGCGGAGCAGGCGGTCGGCGAGGGTGGGGTAGGGGCGGCAGTCCAGGACGGGCAGGTGGTGGGTGCGGGCCTGGTCGGCGAGCCAGTGGGAGTAGCGGGCGCTGACGGCGGCGCGGCGCTCCTGCGGGCCGCAGTCGGGTTCCCGCTGGGCGTAGTTGGCGCTGATGCCGGCCGCGTCGCCCTCGTGCAGGAACACGGCGCGCACGACGCGGCCCTGTCCGGCGGCCTCGGCGGCGGCGCGGGCGGCGGCGGCCGGGGTGAGGTAGTCGCCTTCGACGATCGCGGGCACGTCGACGGTGAGGCGGTTGCGCACCACGCCGAGCAGGGCGTCGTCCAGGGCGCGGGCGGTGGCGATCTGCAGTTCCAGGACGCGGTCGGCGGGCAGCGCGTCGGGGTCGTCGAGCCCGTCGAAGTGGTGCAGGCCGGGGTGGCCCTCGGCGGTGGTGGCGGCGTGCAGGGCGGCGGCGACGTCGTCGAACTCGACCACGAACGCGCCGCTGTGCCGGGCGAGTTCGGCGGCGGCGCGGCTCTTGCCGAGGCCGGAGGCGCCGCCGAGCAGCAGGACGTCCCAGGTGGGGGTGCTGCCGTTGACGTCCCCGTTGCCGCTCCCGCTGCCGTTGTTGTCGTTGCTGTGCATCCGGGCACGGTACCCGCCGCGCGGGGTGGGGCGGTAAGCGGTTTCGGGGGCGGGCGGGCTCTGAGGGGTGAGGGAGATGTGGGACTTCCTCGCCTGGCCCCCGGCGCCCGACAGCCGGCCCCGGCCCGGTCCCGTCCGTCACCCGCGCCGCGCCCGCCCCCGGCGCGGCGCGGGTGACGGGAAGCGGGCGCGCTGTCCCCGGTGGTGCCGGCCGCCGGGCGCCGGTTCAGTCGTCGTGCAGCGGGCGGCGCACTGCCCAGGGCAGGACGAACCACAGCCCGGCGAAGATCAGCGCGACGACGGAGGTGATGGCCAGGGCCGTGGCGGTCCCGAGCACGACGTCCAGGACGAGCAGCACGGCGCCGGTGAGCGCGCAGGCGAGCAGCATCAGGCCCAGCTGGGCGATGTGGGCGGAGACCTTGACGATCCGCGCCTTGCCGGGGTGGCGGAACAGCCCGCGGTGCAGCGCCACCGGGGTGGCGAACACGGCCGAGGAGATGACGGCCAGCAGCAGGGTGGTGACGTAGACGTCCTGCTGGCCGTCGGTGAGGGTGGCGAAGCGCGGGGTGAAGGCGACCCCGAGCAGGAACGCGAACACGATCTGCACGCCGGTCTGCAGCACCCGCAGCTCCTGCAGCAGTTCCACCAGCCGCCGGTCGGCCCGGGCCCCCGGGCTCTCCGGGCTGCCGGACGGCGACGGCTGGGGCGGCTGGGGCTGCGGTCCGGGCTCGGGTTCGGGCTGGGACGGCGGCGGAGTGCTGGTCATGCGTCACATTCTGCTGGCCCGCCGCCCGGTGCGGTGCCGTCCAGGCGGTGCTGCCAGGCGGTGAGGAGGGTCTGCAGGGCGGCGGCCTCCTCGGGGGACAGGAGGGCGAGCAGGCGGTGCTCGTTGCGCATGTGGGCGGTGAACGCCTCGTCGATCAGCCGCAGGCCGGCGTCGGTGAGGGCGACGAGGCGCCCGCGCCGGTCGCCCTCGGCGAGGCGGCGGGTGACCAGCCCGGCGCGTTCGAGGCGGTCGATCCGTTTGGTCATCGCGCCGGTGGTGACCATGGTGTGGGCGGCGAGCTCCCCGGGGGCCCGCTCGTAGGGGGCGCCGGCCCGGCGCAGCGCGGCCAGGACGTCGAACTCGCCCTCGCCGAGGCCGTAGCGGGAGTAGACCAGGGCGAGTTCGCCGGTCAGCCGGGCGGCGAGGCGGTGCAGGCGGCCGATGACGGCCAGCGGGGAGACGTCGAGGTCGGGGCGTTCGCGCCGCCACTGGGCCTGGATCAGCGCCACGTGGTCGGCGTCCGCGCCCGGCGGGGAGGGCGTCCGGGGGTGCTGCTGGTGGTGCTCCATGGGGCCATCCTACCGCCAGTACCTTCCCGGGAAGGTATATTGCCTTCCATGGAAGCCAATCTGCGGTGGGTGCTGCTGACCGCGGTCGCGCCGCTCGCCTGGGGCGCCAACTACTACGTCACCCACGCCTACCTGCCCGCCGACCGGCCCCTGTGGGGCGCGGCCCTGCGCGCCCTGCCCGCCGGACTGGTCCTGCTCGCCCTGTCCCGCCGCCGCCCGCACGGGCCCTGGTGGTGGCGCAGCGCCCTGCTCGGACTGCTGAACACCGCGGTGTTCTTCGTCCTGCTCTACCTCGCCTCCCAACTGCTGCCCACCAGCACCGCCGCCACCGTCATGGCCGCCTCCCCGCTGGCGATGCTGCTCACCGCCTGGGCGCTGGCCGGGCAGCGCCCGCACCGCGCCCACCTGGTCGGCGCGGTGGTGGGCCTGGGCGGGGTGGCGCTGACGCTGCTCGGCGCGGGCGGCACGGCCGGCGGGGCGGGGCTGGCGGCGTCGGTGGCGGCGATGCTGGTCTCCTGCGTCGGCTACGTGCTGGCCGCCCGCTGGCGCGAGGGCGCGGACCCACTGGCCGTCACCTCCTGGCAGCTGACCGCCGGCGGCCTGATGCTGCTGCCCCTGGCCGCCGCCGTGGAGGGCGCGCCCCCGGCGATGGACGCCCGCACGCTCCCGGCCTTCGGCTACGTCGCCCTGGTGGCCACCGCCCTCGCCTTCGCCCTCTGGTTCGCGGGCCTGCGCCACCTGCCGGCCGGCACGGTCGGGCTGCTCGGCCTGCTCAACCCGCTCGCCGGCGTCCTGCTGGGCGCCGGCCTCGCGGGGGAGGGGCTCGGCGCGCGCCAGGTGTGCGGGCTGGCCCTGGTCCTGGCCGGCGTCCTGCTCGGCCGCCCCCGCGGGCCCGCCCGCCCTGCCGAAGCCTCAGTCGTGGCCAAATCCATGACCCGCGTCAAGAATTGACGGACCGACAGTCCAACAGTCGGGCCAGGTGATGGCCCAGGACGGCGCGTGCGGCCTCGGGGGAGCGGTGCCCGATCGCCACGGCCACGGCCACGGCCGCAGTCGCCGCCCGGCCCCGCCCCGTCCTGACCGGCCCCTGGCGCCCGCGCCCCGCTGCGCCGCGCCGGCGCCCGCTGCCCGTAGGCTGGGCGGGCCGTCACCGGCACAGACCGTCACCAGTACTGACAAACACGACAGAAGCGGGCAGGGGCATGCAGTTCGACGACCAGGGCGACCTCGACACCTCGCAGGTGGACGACCGGCGCGGGATCCCGGGCGGGAAGGTCGCCATCGGCGGCGGGGCGGTGGGCCTGATCGTCGTACTGTTCGCGGTCGTCCTGGGCGTGGACCCCCAGCTGCTGGGCCTGTCCTCCGGCGGCGGCTCCACCACCTCCAGCGGCGCGCACACCGCCGGCGAGGTGCAGCAGGCCTGCAAGACCGGCGCGGACGCCAACCGGCGCCAGGACTGCCGGATCGTGGCGGTCACCAACAGCGTGCAGGAGTTCTGGCGCGCCGAACTGCCCAAGCGCACGGGCACCGCGTACCGCAACGCCGAGACGGTGCTGTTCACCGGTCAGGTCTCCACCGCCTGCGGCCCGGCGACCTCCGCCGTCGGCCCGTTCTACTGCCCCGGTGACCGGAAGGCCTACTTCGACCTCGGCTTCTTCAACGAGCTCTCGGCCCGCTTCGGCGCCAAGGGCGGGCCCTTCGCCGAGTCCTACGTCGTCGCCCACGAGTACGGCCACCACATCCAGAACCTCCTCGGCACCATGCAGAAGGTGGGCAGCGACCGCCAGGGCGCCAACAGCGCCTCCGTGAAGCTGGAACTCCAGGCCGACTGCTACGCCGGGGTGTGGGCGCACCACGCCACCACCACCCCGCAGCCCTCCACCGGGCGGCCGCTGATCGCCTCCCTCACCGACCAGGACATCGCCCAGGGCCTGGACGCGGCCGCGGCCGTCGGCGACGACCGGATCCAGAAGCAGGCCACCGGCCGGGTCAACCCGGAGAGCTGGACCCACGGCTCCTCCGACCAGCGCAAGACCTGGTTCACCACCGGCTACCGCACCGGCGACCTCGCCCAGTGCGACACCTTCGGCAAGCTCTAGCCCGGTGAGCCGGCGAACCGGCTCCCGGAGTGCGGCGGCGCGCCCCTGTCAGATGTCAGGGACCGCCGCCGCGCCCGCGTTCCTAGGCTGCTGAGCACCGGCCGGACCCCACGTCAGGCCGCTCACCAGCCAAGGGAGAACCATCCATGCGCAGGATCACCCACGCCGTCGCCGCCCTCGCCCTCGCGACCGCGGCCCTGACCACCCTGACCACCCTGGGCGCCGGCAGCGCCGGCGCCGCCGACGGCTCCTGGGCGGGCTGTCCGTACGGGGCGGTCTGCGTCTACCCGCAGAACCAGAACCCGGCCTCGGCCCCGAGCGAGGTGTACTGGAGCTACGGCGCGCACAACCTGAGCAACCAGTACGGCAACCACTGGGTCCTCAACAACCAGTCCGGCGGCGCCCACGCCCACCTGTGCCGGGGCTCGGGCGGCGGCAGCTGCGTCTACGACATCCCGGCGCAGAACGGCGTCTGGTACGACCTGGGCCCGATCAACTCGATCACCCTCGACCGCCCCTGACGCGTCGTTCCTGACGCACCGGTACCACCTCCGCACGGGGGCGCCCGCCGCACGGGGGACGGCGGGCGCCCCACCTTCCTGACACTCCGACAGGTTGATCGACTCTTGAACGGCGGGCCCCGCAACGGGCGCCGCCGTTCCGTCATTTGGAGCTTCCTCCAGGTTTCAACTCCCCGTCAGTGTTCATGAAGATAACGAGTAGAGGCGCATCGCCCGCAGTATGAATTTACTTATTGACGTCATGTACGCGTTCAGGTTTAACTCCCCCCACCCCGCCGCAGAGCCGCGGCGACGTCAGGGAGAGGCACCCCCATGAACGCAGCACTGCGTCGCGTCCTCATCGCCACCACCGGCATCTCACTGGCCCTGTCCATGGCCGCCTGCGGCAAGGCGGGCGGCGACAAGAAGGACGCGGCCGCTTCCGGAGACGGCAAGTCCATCGGGCTGCTCCTACCCGAGAACGCCTCCTCCACCCGCTACGAATCCTTCGACCGCCCCTTCGTCGAGGCCAAGGTCGCCGCCCTGTGCGCGGACTGCAAGGTCCTGTACAACAACGCCGAGGGCAGCGCCGCCAAGCAGAAGCAGCAGTTCGACACCCTCCTCGCCCAGGGCGTGAAGGTGATCATCCTGGACCCCTTCAACGCCAAGTCCACCCAGGGCTGGGTCCAGGAGGCCGCCGCCAAGGGCGTCAAGGTCGTCGCCTACGACCGCCTGGCCACCGGACCGGTCGCCGCCTACGCCTCCTTCGACAACGAGAAGGTCGGCGAACTCCAGGGCCAGGCCCTCGTCGACGCCCTCGGCCCGCAGGCCGCCGACGCCAACGTCGCCATGATCAACGGCGACGAGGCCGACCCCAACGCCGCCGACTTCAAGACCGGCGCCCACAAGATCCTCGACGCCAAGGTCAAGAAGATCGTCTACGAGCAGTCCGGCCAGTGGGACGCCACCGTCGCCGGCCAGAAGATCGGCGCCGCCGTCACCCAGCTCGGCAAGAACGGCTTCCAGGCCGTCTACTCCGCCAACGACGGCATGGCCGGCGCCATCATCACCCAGCTCCAGGGCGCCGGCATCAAGGTCCCCGTCGGCGGCCAGGACGCCGGCCTCGACGCGATCCAGCGCATCGTCAACGGCGACCAGGCCTTCACCATCTACAAGGCCTACCGCCCGCTCGCCGACTCCGCCGCCGAACTGGCCGTCGCCCTCCTCAAGGGCAAGGACGTCAAGGCCGTCGCCACCGCCACCGTCGACAGCGCCACCGACAAGGCCATCCCCGCCAAGTTCCTGGACGCCAAGGTCGTCACCAAGGCCAACATCGCCACCACGGTCGTCGCCGACGGCCTCTACAAGGTCTCCGACATCTGCACCGCCGACTACGCCGCCGCCTGCGCCGCCGCCGGCCTCAAGTAGCCCGGCCCCGCCCAGTTCGACCCGGGTCCAAGTCCACCACCGCAGAAGAAGGTTCATGTGACAGGCGCACCCGTCCTCCAGCTGCGCTCGGTCTCCAAGCGCTTCGGTGCCGTCCAGGCCCTCACCGATGTCGGCCTCGATGTGCACACCGGTGAAGTCCTCGCCCTCGTCGGAGACAACGGCGCCGGCAAGTCCACCCTCGTCAAGACCATCGCGGGCGTCCACCCCGTCGACGAGGGCACCATCACCTGGCACGGCGAGCCCGTGCGCCTGACCCGCCCCCAGGACGCCCAGGCCCTCGGCATCGCCACCGTCTACCAGGACCTCGCCCTGTGCGACAACCTCGACGTCATCGCGAACCTGTTCCTCGGCCGCGAGAAACGCCGCCGAGGGCTCCTGGACGAGGTCGCCATGGAGCAGCACGCCCGCGAACTCCTCGACACCCTCGCCATCCGCATCCCCGACGTGCGCACCCCCGTCGCCGCGCTCTCCGGCGGCCAGCGCCAGGTCGTCGCCATCGCCCGCGCCCTCGTCGGCGAGCCCGCCCTCGTCATCCTGGACGAGCCCACCGCCGCCCTCGGCGTCGAACAGACCGCCCAGGTCCTCGACCTCGTCGAGCGGCTGCGCGAACGCGGCCTGGCCGTCGTCCTCGTCAGCCACAACATGGCCGACGTGCGGGCCGTCGCCGACACCGTCGCCGTCCTGCGGCTGGGCCGCAACAACGGCGTCTTCCCCGTCGCCGGCACCACCCAGGAGCAGATCGTCTCCGCCATCACCGGAGCCACCGACAACGCCCACGCCCGGCGCCAGGCCCGCCACACCGAGGAGGAGGACGCCGCATGACCACGCCCAGCACCCCCGCCGACACCCCCGCGGCCCCCGGCACCGACCCCGTGGTCCCCGGCGCCGACCCCCGCCTGCACACCCGGGCCGCCGGCCCCGCCGGCTACCTGGACGCCGCCCGCCGGCGCCTGGCCGCCGGCGAACTCGGCTCCCTGCCCGTCGTCGTCGGCCTCATCCTGATCGCCGTCATCTTCCAGTCCGTCACCGGCCACTTCCTCCAGGCCGACAACCTCACCAACATCACCCGCTTCATCGCCGGCCCCGGCCTCATCGCGGTGGGCGTCGTCTTCGTCCTCATCCTCGGCGAGATCGACCTCTCCCTGGGCTCCGTCGCCGGCGCCAGCGCCGCCCTCGCCGCCGTCCTCGCCGTGCGCCAGGGCGTCGCCGAATGGCTCGCCGTGCTCGCCGCCCTCGCCGCGGCCACCGTCATGGGCCTGCTGCACGGCCTCTTCTTCGCCCGCGTCGGCGTCCCCGCCTTCGTCGTCACCCTCGCCGGCATGCTCACCTGGAGCGGCCTGCAGGAGTACGTCCTGGGCGACCTCGGCACCGTCAACAACCGCCACGGCGGCCTCATCGCCACCCTCGACACCACCTTCCTCGGCGATGGCGACATCGCCTACGCCTGGGCCCTGGCGGTCCTCGCCCCCGCCCTCTACCTGCTCGCCCACCTGCGCACCGCCCGCCGGCGCACCGCCGCCGGCCTCACCGCCCGCCCCACCGCCGACACCGTGGTGCGCACCGGCGCCCTGGCCGTGCTCACCCTCGCCACCGCCTACGCCCTCAACCAGGACCGCGGCCTGCCGCTGCCCCTGGTCGTGCTGGTGGGCGTCGTCGTCCTCACCGACTTCGTCCTGCGCCGCACCTCCTACGGGCGCCAGATCTTCGCGGTCGGCGGCGGCGTGGAGGCCGCCCGGCGCGCCGGCGTCAACGTGGCCCGGGTGCGGATCTCCGTCTTCATGCTGTCCGCGTTCCTGGCCGGCCTGGGCGGGTTGTTCTACGCCTCCCAGCAGGGCTCCGCCGACAAGCAACTGGGCGGCGGCAACGTCCTGATGAGCGCGATCGCCGCCGCCGTCATCGGCGGCACCAGCCTCTTCGGCGGCCGCGGCAAGACCTGGTCCGCGCTGCTGGGCATCCTGGTGATCCAGTCCATCACCACCGGCCTGGACATGGTCCACGCCGCCCAGGCCATCCAGTACATGATCACCGGCGCCGTCCTGCTCGCCGCCGTCGTCCTGGACTCCCTCTCCCGCCGCACCCGCACCACCGCCGCCCGCACCTAGCCAAGCCGAAAGACCCGGGCCCGCGTCTACCGGCCTGGCGCCCCGCCGCATCGCGGGGCGCCAGGCCAGGAAACGCGCGGCCGCCCCGCCCGAGGAGCCCGGCGCCGGCGAGGCCCCCGCGCACGGATTCACCCGAGGGCGGCTATTGCCGACGTGATGAGCGCACGTGCCCGGGCACCGTAGACCGCGAGGCGCTGCAACTCGCCGAACGCCCGGGTGTAGTCAGCGATCTCGCGGGGCTGGGTGACGTTGACCTCAGCTGTCAGCGTCTCCACGACAGCATGCCGATCGTCGTACAGGTAGAACGCTTCGAGGGGCCACATACCGCGCTGTGCGGTGGACGGGATGACCCCCAACGACAGTGATGCCAGCGGCATCACCGCCAGAAGGTGACCTAGTTGACCGGCCATGGTCTCCGCGTCACCGATCCGGGAGCGGAGCACCCATTCCTCCATCAGCACCGCGAACCTGTGCCTGCCCTTGTGCAGGAGCCGCCCTCTCGCCACCCGCGCGGCAACGGCGTCGGCCACATCATCAGGGGTCCCCTGAAACTCCGTGATGGAGCGCATCAGGGCAGTCGCGTACTCGGGCGTCTGGAGGAAGCCGGGAACGACATTGGAGACGTACGTCCGGCACAACTCCGCCCGCTCGTGGAGCGCGTAGAAGTCCTCCTGCACCTGGCGCATCCCCGCGCGGTGCAGCCGACGCCACTCCATGTACATCGACTCGACCGCTCTCGACGTGGCGATCAGGTCGTCCGACTGGTCAGCCGCTGCGCAAGCAGTGCACCACGCCCGAATGTCGGAGTCAGACGGAGGAGTTCGCGCGCTCTGGATGCGGGAGACCTTCGACGGGTTCCACCCGCACCGGACCGCTAGCTGTTTACCCGTCAGGCCGGCATCCTTGCGGAGATCGACAAGGCGGTTGGCAAGGGCAAGACGCGCCGCTTGCGCGCTTGATGACGGAGACGTCGGCATAGGTCTGGCGGTCCGGTGCTCGCAGGGTAAGGGCGGGTCAGACGCTGTACTCGTCGTGCGGGGTGCCACGCTCCCACACAGCCTCGAACGCGGAGGAGACGAGACGAACCGTCGCGGAGTCCTCGGAGAAGGCGAACCCGGGCTCGGCCCAGTCGCCGTACCCCGTGAAGAAGTGGAACAGCACCAGCTTGTCGTCGATCAGCCAGAAGTCGTTCCCCGGCAGCGCGATGTTCGACGTCTGACTCCTCGGCAGCCACCGAACCAGTTCTCCGGCCGCCAGGTTCATCGGGGTAACCGCGTGCTCCCACCGGATGTAGTCGGTCACCGGCTCGGACACGATCCGGGCCCGCCGCACGACCACGCCACGACCGACCGTCTCGCGGACGAGTCCCAGCCACTCGGGCCACCACGACGCTTCGGGGTCCAGCTCGATCTCGCCGGTGCGGGCGAAGCGATCGATCTCCTCCGCCTCGTCCTCGACCCACACGGTAGGCGAGCCTCCGCCGCCCGTGCTGGGGTCGATGCCCACAAAACCTAGTGCCATGACGATCTCCAACGTCTGTGGAGTTGCAGGGACGTGCACCACCGTCAGCCCTGCGAGTCAGAAGCACAACCCCGCATGCACGAAATTGCACGAACCCGGGCAGAGCCACACCTCTGACACCCCTCCACGCAAGAGGAGCCGGACTTGTCCAACGGCCGGCGGGCCCTTGGGCCTGTTGGATTCCACAGGCCCAGAACGCACGAAAGGCCCCTAGAAACCGCCGTGTGGTGCCGAGGCGAGTGGAAGTGGAGGGTGTCGGCGGATGGCGGCCCTGAGGTCCGGCTGACCTGGACGAGCCGACCGCGCTGCGCAGGAAGTCGGCGGGCCCGACTTCCTGCGCACGGTCGGGTGTTGCTCAGGAGCGGGTGGTTCGGGCGGCGCGGTCTCGGCAGTGGGCGAGGGCGTGCTTGATGCGGATGTCGGCGGTGGGGGCGGCGACGAGGAGTTCGCCGGCGTCGACGAGGGCGGTCCAGTAGTGGGCGGGGTCGCCGACGGTAGGGCGGGGGCGGGCGGCGGTGAGGGAGAGGTAGGCGGCGGTGAGGTTCCCGGTGGTGAACCAGCGGGCCAGGCCGTGCTGGTGGCCGGCGCGGATGCCACCCATGGCGTCGATGGCGGCCAGGAAGAGGTCGACAACGGCGAGTTCGGTGGCGTCGAGGGGCTTGGGGATGTCGAAGACGCCGAGGGCTTCGAGGAGTTCGCCGGTGTCGGCCTCGGAGCCGGGGCGGGGGTTGGCGAGGAGGGCGTCGTAGCAGTCGTCGAGGCGGAGTTGGGTGTCGGTGAGGGGGATGCCGAGGGCCAGACAGACGGCGCGGGCGGAGGGCAGCGGCTTGCGGGTGCGGCGGGAGAGGAGGGCGTAGGTCTCGGCAGGGGTCCTGCCGCGGGAGAGGACGTGTCGGGCGAGGGCGGTCAGGGAGGGCTGGTGCATGGGGAGTCGGTCTTTCAGACGGTGGTGAGGGAGGAGGGGGCGATGCGGGCCCAGACGAACTTGCCGATGCTGCCAGGGCGGTTGGCGCAGCCCCAGTGTTCGGCGAGTTCGTCGACGAGGAACTGGCCGCGTCCGTGTTCGTCGTCCGGGGCGACCGCCCGGACGGTGAGTGGCTGGTGCTGGCGTCGTGGACCTCGATGCAGGTCGAGGCAGGTGGGGCGCCCGGCCACCAGCAGGACCTTCATGGTGTTTCCCACCGGATCGTGCTGCTGCCGGTTCACTGTGTGGTCCTGAGCTTGAGGTCGGCGTGGACGGTCTTGCCGTCGGACATGAGGGCGGCGCCCCAGTGGCCCCGGGTGAGCTTGTGTACGAGGTCGAGGCCCCGGCCGCCCTCGGCGTTCGGACCGGCGTCGACCCTCACAGGCAGGATCCGGCAGCCGTCGGTCACCCCGATCCGCACGTCCCTGCCGGTGATCGAGACGATCTCGACGCTCATCGTGAGCTGGCAGCCGGTCTTACTGGCGTTGCCGACGAGCTCGGAGACGATCAGTTCGGCGTCGTCGGCCAGGTCCTCCAGGCCCCACTTGACCAGCACTGTCCGGACCAGGTGGCGGGCTGTCGAAGCCGATTCGGGTCGGTAGGGCAGGTGGACGGCCTGCCGCCTCTCGCCGCCCACCAGGGCCGGGGTGGGGGCAACGGTCGTGTTCACGCCGCCTTCCATCGCCGAAGAGCGAGCAGACGGACAACGTGCGAGGGCCTACCAGTGGCGATCACGGCGCGACTCCGGAAAGAGAGCTGGTGATGGGAGGTTTGGCCGGCGCCAGGCCCACGTGGGACGCGGCCCGGTGCCGGGCACCCGCCCCGAGGGGCGGGCGGCTTGCATCCAGTGAACGGCCATCACGAGACGGGTGGTGAGGCAAAGTCGGCGGCGTTCTGGTCGGATCCCAGCCGGAAAACTTGACCGTCCCATTGCCTGGTCGCCTGCACGGCAGGTGATGGCGCGGCTACGTTGACTCCATGGTGGTCAACGTCCAGCTCCGTCACCGGATGGCCGAACGCCGCATGACGAAGGTCGAGTTAGCCCGCGAAGTGAACCTGGAGATCGAGATCCTCACCGGGCGGCTCGGCACCGTATCAGAGCGCACAGTGCACAACTGGCTGAGCGGTTCGACCCGGTGGCCACCGGAGAAGATTCGCCGCGCGCTCAAGGCAGTATTCGGCTGTACGCCCGAAGAGCTGGGCTTCGTCCCGACCGGGAGGGCCCGCACCACACCGGAGGAAGACGTGAGGCGACGCGACTTCATAGCGGCGGCCGGCGGTACGGCGGTCACCCTACTCACCCCTACCCCTGCAGCGTCGGCAGGTAGCCGCATCGGCATCACCGACGTGCAGAACCTGCAACGGCGCTTTACTGAGGTCATCGCCAGCGACCACCGTCACGGCGGCCGGCTCAGCGTCGAGTCCAAGGCCGCATCGCTCGCCGACGAAGCCCTCGAACTGCAGAAGAACGGCATCGCGACCCAGCGGATCCGGGCCCAGCTGTACGCCAGCGCGGCGGCCTTCATGTCCTCGGCGATGTGGGCCGCGATCGACGGCCGCCGCTTCGATGCCGCACTCGAACACCACCGGAAGGCCGCCTCCCTGGCTGCTATGTCCGGAGACTCCGGCATCCAGTTCCGGATCTGGTCCCACGCGGGAAGTATGTACCGGCATCTGGGACAGGTGGGCGACGCTCTGGCAGCCAACGACGTGGCCCGCAGCCTGCCGATCGCCCGCCGCGACCCGCTGTTCGCCTCCCTCGGGCACGCCCGCCACGCGGCCATCCACGGCCTGACAGGCGACTCCAACGCGGTCCGCCGTTCGCTCGGACACGCACAGGACGCTCTCGACCGGGTGGACCAGGCAGCCACCCGATCGGTGTGGATAACCGCCTTCTACGATCAGTCCGAGCTCGACTCCCTCGCCCTCGCCGCCCACCTGGCGGCCGGGAACTGGGAGGACGCCGAAGCACGAGCCCACCGCAGCATCGCCCAGCGGCGCGACGCCATGCGGCGGTCCATCGCGATCACCACCGTCCGCCTCGCCAGGGCCCAGCTCGGTCAGGGGGACCTGGAGCCTGCGGTCGCCACGGCGATGTCCGTGCCGACCGCAGGCTCCACCCACCCCCGTGTCAAGCGCATGCTGGCGGCCTTCGGCACCAACCTGCATGAGCGGGCGCCCGGCAGCACATCGGACAGGACCTGGACCGCGTACACTCACGACACTTGGAGGACCACCGCGTGACCGTCGAACTCCGCCACCACACTGCGTTGGCGCCCGAGGCCCGACAGGATCTGCTGGACGTCTACGCCGACGTGCGCGGCCCGCTGCTGCACCTGCCGAACTACCGTGTCGCCGCATTCGCCGAACGCCTTGACCGGCATACCGCCGAGCCCGGCTTCGAACTCGTCCTCGGCTACGACGGTGAACTGCCGGTCGGATACGTCTACGGAAACACCGTCGAGGCCGGCGACCGGTACTGGAAGCGCATGACCGATCAGCTTCCCGACGGCTGGACCGACACGCCGACCCTGGCCATCAAGGAGATCGGCGTGCGCACGCCCTGGCGTGGCACCGGCACCGCCCGTCGCATCCACGACGCACTGCTGGCCAACCGCACCGAAGGCCGAGTCACGCTGATGGTGAACCCGCTCGCCGGGGACGGGAAGGTCCAGCGTCTCTACGAGACCTGGGGCTACCAGGCGTTCAACGCCCAGCAGCCATCACCGGAATCGCCTCGATTGACGGCGATGATCCGTCCGACCCGCTGAACTCCGCGACGGCGACCCTGCGCGTGAGGCCGTCGAGCACGGGCAAGCCCTCGCCGCCCGGCGACCGCGCGGGCGCCTGGCCGCCCTGCCCCTTCCCTCTTCGGCATGGAAGCGGAACACCACCCCATGCCGGACCAGGAACGCGTCATCAGGATCCGCCGCCCTATCTCGACCTGATCGCCGGCGGCACCAAGACCGTCGGGGTGCGCGTCGGCTACCCCAGCATGCGAAAGATCCATCCGGGGCAGCTGCTCGTCTTCGAGTCCGGGGACGCCCGCTACCGCGCCCGGGTCACCGAGGTGGTGGAGTACCCGGGCTTCGATGCGATGCTCGATGCCGAGGACCTGGAGGTGATCGGATCCGAGGGGGTGAGCCGGGCCGAACTCCTCGCCGCCTATCGCGAGATCCACCCGCTGGAGAAGGAGCGGCTCGGCGTCCTCGCGATCCACCTGCGGCTCGCCCCGTAGCCGGGGAGCGACCGCGCTGCGCGGGAAGTCGGCGGGGCCGACTTCCTGTGCGCGGAACGGGTTTTCAGGTGCGGGTGGTGTGGGTGGCTTGGGTGCGGCAGTGGGTGAGGGCGGGTTTGAGGCGGGGGCCGGGGGAGGGGGTGGCGGTGAGGAGTTCGCTGAGAAACCGCTGGGCATCGGTTCGGCCTTGACCTACGATCGCGCGAATGATCACTCATGGAGCGATACTCGACACCGCCCTCGCCCGGATCACCGCTGGTTACGTGTTCCCCGAGAAGACGGCGGCCATGGAAGTGGCGATCCGGAACCGGCTGGCGGAAGGCGCTTATGAGGGCCTGGACGAGCGGGGGCTGTGCGAGCGGGTCACGGAGGACTTGCAGGGGGTGTGTCCGGACAAGCACCTGCGGCTGCTGTGGAGCGAGGAGCCGCAGTCGATGGACGAGGAGCCGGAGGACGTCGCCCGGGCCCGGTTCGAGCGGTACGCCCGGGAGAAGAACTACGGCATCCGGCGGGCAGAGCAGCTCGACGGCAACATCGGCTACCTCGATCTGCGCATGATTCCCCCGGCCGGGGTGGGCGGTCCCGCGATCGCCGCCGCGATGCAACTGGTCGCTTCCACCGAGGCGTTGGTCATCGACCTGCGGCAGTGCAGCGGCGGTTCACCGGAGGGTGTGCAGCTGTGGTGCAGCTACTTCTTCGCTGACGACGAGGTGCACCTCAACGACATCTACGACCGGGCTACCGACTCCACCCGCCAGTACTGGACCCTCGGGCACCTCGCCGCGCCGCGCTATTCGGACCGTCCGGTGGTGGTGCTGACCAGCGACTTCACGTTCTCCGGCGGGGAGGAGCTGTCGTACAACCTGAAGGTGCTCAAGCGTGCGACGCTGGTCGGGCAGACGACGCGTGGTGGCGCCCACCCGACGGCCCGTATTCCTGTCGCGCCGCATGTGACGGTGACCGTGCCGGCGGCCCGCTCGATCAACCCGGTCACCGGCACCAACTGGGAGGGCGTTGGCGTGGAGCCGGACGTGGCGGTTGCCGCTGAGGATGCGCTGGAGAAGGCACTGGAACACCTTCGCGCGTAGTCGAGTCCCCCGGCTGCTCAGCCCTGAGCAGCCGGGGGGCCTATGCGAGGCGACTGGTGCGGCGCGGTCACGCTCAAGGCTCAGCCACCACGTGGTCCCGCCGCCCCCGTGAGCGGCGGGACCAGGGGGCGGCGGGTCAGGCGGGGTGGATGCCCGGGTTGCCGGCCTCGGTGACGAAGGAGGCCGCGGTGGTGACGGTGCCGCCGGGGCGGGTGATGTGGGAGACGGCCCGGTAGTCGGCGCGCACCTGGTGGCGGTCCAGGGTGAGCGTGGTGTAGCCGCGCCGCCCGTCGTAGAACTTCATGTGCGGGTTGGCCGACATCAGGTTCTGCCAGTTGGACGGCCGCTCCTCGCCGTCGCCGTCGCTGCTGATCGAGGTGCCGACGAACTCCACGCCCACGGTGCGCGAGTCCGGCTTGTCGAAGTCGCGCTTGACGTCCAGGGCGTAGGCGACGTGGACGTCACCGGTGAGCAGCACCAGGTTCTCCACCCCGGCCCGGTCGACGGCGGCCAGGAAGCGCTCGCGGGCGGCCGGGTAGCCGTCCCAGGCGTCCATGGAGAGCTTGGAGCGCTCGGCGGTGGTGTTCTTGCGGCGGGAGAAGACGACCTGCTGCGGCACGACGTTCCAGGTCGCCCGGGAGCGGCGCAGGCCCTCGGCGAACCAGCGCTCCTGGGCGGCGCCCATCAGGGTGCGCCGCGGGTCCTCGGACTCCGGGGTGGGGTACTGCCAGCCGTCGCCGTTGGCCTGGTCGTCGCGGTACTGGCGGGTGTCGAGGATGTCGAACTGCGCCAACTGCCCGAAGTGGACGCGCCGGTAGAGGGTGAGCTCGGTGCCGCGCGGCTGCGGCATCCGCAGCGGCATGTTCTCCCAGTACGCGCGGTAGGCGGCGGCGCGGCGGGCGATGAACGGCGCCGGGTCCTGGCCCTTCTCGGGGATGCCGGCCGCGTAGTTGTTCTCCACCTCGTGGTCGTCCCAGGTGACGTACCAGGGGTGGGCGGCGTGCGCGGCCTGGAGGTCGGGGTCGTTCTTGTAGAGGGAGTAGCGCAGCCGGTAGTCCTCCAGCGTGGCCGTCTCGTGGTCGAACAGCGCCGGCAGGGTGCGGTCGGTGTACTTGCGGTCGCCGCCCGCCGCGTCGATGCCGTACTCGTAGATGTAGTCGCCGACGTGGAACACCGCGGCCAGGTCCTCGTCGGCGAGGTGGCGGTAGGCGGTGAAGTAGCCGTCCTCGTAGGCCTGGCAGGACACCAGTCCGAAGCGGACGGCGTCCAGCCTGCGCCCGCGCTCCGGCGCGGTGCGGGTGCGCCCCACGGGGCTGCTCCAGGTACCGACGGTGAAGCGGTACCAGTACACCCGGTCCGCGTCGAGGCCGTCGACGTCCACGTGCACCGCGTAGTTGAACTCGGCGTGCGCGCGGGCGCTGCCGCGCCGCACCACCTTGCGGAACCGCTCGTCGCGGGCCAGCTCCCAGCCCACCCGCACCGAACCGGTGGGCGGCAGGCCGGCGCCGGGCTCCAGCGGGCGCGGCGCCAGGCGGGTCCACAGCACGACGGACTCGGGCAGCGGGTCGCCGGAGGCCACGCCGAGGGTGAACGGGTCGCCGGTGATGGCGCGCGGGCCGAACTCGGCGTCCTCGGCGTGCGCGGACGGCAGGTTGACGGTGAACGCCAGCGCGGCGGCGGCCGAGGTGACGGTGAGGAAGCGGCGCCGGTCCAGCCGCGCGGCGGCCTCGCGCAGCTGCTGGTCGGGGGAGGGGCGGTCGGCAGGGCGGGTCATGGGGTGAAGGCCTTTCGCTGCTCGGCGGTGTGCGAAGGAATTCGAGTGGACCGCGCCGTACGCCAGGGGTCGGAATTCCGGCAGCCGAGTGATCATCTGATGGGGGATCAGTGAAGGTCCGACAAATCCCCCCGGGTGGACGGAAACGGACGCGCGTAGCGTCACCCGCGCGACCGGTCCACTTGGCCGGCGGCCGCAGGCCCTCCCGCCACCGTCCGGGCCCGCCACCGGCCCCGGCCGGCCCGCAGGCCCCGCACCGCGGCCGCCCGGCAAAGCCCCGAACCCGCACGAGGGGACGGCTGCTCCGTACCCGGAACGGGCCGCGCGACGAGATCCACCCCAACTGCACACAGGCGCTGGCAAAGTCAAGAAAAACCACCCGAACGGGGGGGTCCACTTCTACGCCGGAGGGCGGTCGTGATGTACAACACGCTGGCACCCCAAGCGAGTTGACTGATAGGAATCACCCCGGGGGACCCGACCATCAGCTCACACCTCTGGGAGGGAACCATGAAGAACCGCTTCGTACGTCGTGCGGGTGTTGTGGTGGCCGGCCTCGCCGTCCTGACAGTCGGCTTCGGCAGCACGGCGGCCATGGCGGCCGCCCCGGCCCCTGCCCTGGCCCCGGTCGCAGTGGTCCAGAACGTCACGCCCGCCATCACGGCCGTGCAGACCTGGACCTACGTCACCGGCCCGCTGGAGACCACGCTCACCCTCGACACCACCGCCCGCTCCGCGTCCATCGTGGTGTACGCGAACGTGCCGCTCCTCGGCAAGGTCAAGGTCGGCAGCGCCTCCGGCAGCCTGACCGAAGGCATCACCTTCCACCTGGGCCTGTCGCCGTTCGTCAACGGCACGCAGAGGTTCTACCTGGTCGGCGACGACGTGCACCTGTACTACGACTTCGACGCGCTCGGCAAGCACTACACGGGCGACGTCAAGCTCGGCACGCTCCCGCCGTTCTAGCAGCCCCGCTCCACACCTCCGGCGCCGCCCGCCGCCCCCGCGACCCGGGGGCGGCGGGCGGACCCACACCCGCACCAGCCGCCCGGCCCCCGCCACGGCCACCCGCGCGAACGCCGGCCCTACAACTGCTGCGGCAGCCAGCCGTTCTGCACCGCCCGCATCCCGAACTCGAAACGACTGCGCGCACCCAGCCGCTCCATCAGATCCGTCGCCACCCGCCGCGCCGTCCGCGACGACACCCCCAGCCGCTTGGCGATCGCCTCGTCCGTCAGCCCCTGCGCCAGCAACCGCACCACCGTCGCCTCCTGCGCACTGAGCCCGCCCTCGTCCCGCACCGCCGACGGCCCCAGCTCCCGCGCCTGACCCCACACGTGCTCGAACAGCGCGCACAGCGCCACCAGCGTCCCGTGACCGGTCAGCACGACCGCCCCCGCACGGGTGTCCTCCCCGCTCACCGGGATCAGCGCCGTCGCCCGATCGAAGATGATCATCCGGGTCGGCAGCTCCGGCACCGTCCGCACCTCCCCGCCCAGCTCCGCCAACCAGCCCACGTACGCCACCGTCGGCTGGCTGTTGCGCACACTGTCCAGGTACACCGTCCGCATCCGCACCCCCCGGCCCAGCAGATCCCGGTCATGCGGCCGGGACGCCTCGATGCTCTCCGGAGAATGCCCGCCACCCGGCGCGAAGGTCATGATCTCCGCCGTCAGGCCACGGGCCAGCGACGCGATCCGGTCCCGGATCTGGTCCAGGCCCACCAACTGCTCCACCCCCGCGTGCGAGGCGGCCGGCCGCAGATCCGCGTACTCCGCGATCAACTGCGCGGCCGCCGCCCGGGACGCCTCGATCCGCAGCTGCTGCGCCGCCAGATCCGCCTGCTGACGGGCCATCAGCAACTCCATGCCGACCTGCGGCGACACCGCACGCAGCTCGCCCTCCCGCTCGTAGGAGGGCCGGATCAGCGCCAGCTCGCTCAGCAGGTCCAGACAGCGCCGGACCTCCTCCTCGCTGCGCCCGAGCCGCTCCGCCAGCGCCCGCACCCCGTCGCCGGGATGCGCGAGCATGCTGCGGTAGACGCTCTCCGACACGGCATCCAGCCCGAGTGCGGTCAGCATGCCTCGTTACCCCCCGGTGTGTAAGGCCTGAATCGCCAATCGCTGCGTACGCGATCATCGCACGCGAGTGCGAGAGGGGGCCAGCAAGCGGTCCTGGACGGTTCCGGACACCGCCGGAACCGTCCAGGTTGATCCTCTATGCCGGGATGTCGACGGTTCGGCAGAGTCCGTTCCATGTACCTGATTCACGCCGAGATCCAGGCCCCGGCCCCGGCCCCGGCCTCGGGAGCAGCGCTCGCGCCCGACACCGCCGGGGTGCTGCTGGCGAGCGCGCGGCCCCAGGAGCGCATCGAACACGTCGCCGTGCACGAGGGCGCCGGGCCCGGCGCCGTCCTCGGCGTCTACCTGGTCGCCGGCCGGCTGAGCGCCGCCGAGACCGTCGTCGACGCGTTCTGCCGGCGCGCGGTCGAGACCGTCCCCGCGCTGCGCGGCTGGACGCTCACCCGCGTCGGAGCCCCGCTCGTCGCGCCGTTCTACGAGCGCCTGCTGGACTGATCCGGCCCGGCTGGACGGATCCGGACGCTGCCGTTTCCGTCCACCGGAGAACCCTTCCACCCGCCCTGAACTGCGACGAAGCTAGTACTCGCCAGCAGGGCCCACCGCCCGGAGGCAAACCGGCCGAGCGTCTACCGCGGGACGCGACACCGGACTCACCGCCACCCGTCCAGTTCTCGAAAGAGGTCAACTCCCATGCTTCGCACCCCGCTCGCCAAGGCCGCCGCGGTCGCCGCCCTCGCCCTCGCCGCCGCCCTGCCGATCGCCGGCCAGGCCTCGGCGAACACCATCTGGGACAGCCCCACTCCCGCCCCGGCCGCCACGACGGCGAACACCATCTGGGACGCCCCGGCCCCCGCCCCGGTCACCGTGACCCCGGCCAACACCATCTGGGACTGACCCGCCCCGCGCCGGCCACCGCCGTGAACACCATCCGGGACTGACCCGCCCCGCCGTCGCCCGAGGCCACCCGACCGCTGCTCCTGCAGGGCAGCTGTCCGCCTCCGTCCGGGCCACGCCCCTCTCTTCCCGCGCCGGCCCCGGCGCCACCACCCCTTTCACCCTGTCAGGACGTGTCGTCGTGCCCTCCGCGCTCTCCAAGCTCGCCCGCGTCACCCTCGCCGCCTCCATCGCCGCCTCCGGCGCGATAGCCGCCACGGCCGTCACCACCACCGCGGCCCACGCCGCCGCCTCGTCCACCGTCGGCGGCCAGATCACCCGGTCGGAGATCATCTCCCGCGCCCAGTACTGGTTCAACCAGAACCCGGGCCTCACCTACAACCAGGGCGCGACCTTCCCCGACTCCAGCGGCCGCTACTACCGCAAGGACTGCTCCGGCTACGTCTCCATGGCCTGGCACCTGGGCTACAGCGCCACCACCCAGTCCATCGCCGACTCCGAGACCTACCCGATCTCGCGCAGCGACCTGCGCCCCGGGGACGTCCTCAACAGCTACTACGACCACGTCCTGCTCTTCGAGAAGTGGGACGACCCCGGCCACACGACCTTCTCCTACTACTCCTTCGGCTCCACCCCGGTGAAGCACATCACCGGCGCCTCCATCAACGCCGCGAAGTTCGACTCGCACCCCAACGGCGACTACAAGGCGCTGCGCTACAAGAACGTCGTCGAGGACGTCAACACCTCCCCGTCCTCGCTGCCCTCCGGCACGCTGGTCAAGTCCCCGAACGGCGCCTCGGTCAAGGTCATCATCAACGGCGCGGGCCTGCCGGTCGCCGGCTCCGACGTCGCCCCCGACGGCTACGACCTGAGCAAGATCGTCCAGGTCGACGACGGCGCCTTCAACGCCCTGCCCACCGTGCCGCCGCCCGGCACCGTGGTCCACGACCAGGCCGGCGGCTCCTCCCGCTACGTCGTGGTCGGCGGCGCGGCACTGTTCATCTCCGGCGCGGACTGGACCGCCGACGGCTACAACACCCGCGCCGACATGGGCGTCCCGTCCAGCTGGCTGCAGGGCGCGATCAACACCGGCCCGGCCACCGGACTCGTCGTGATGGACCAGTCCGGCACCGACGCCGGCCGCTACGTCGTCGTCAACGGCACCGCCATGCACATCTCCGCCGCCGAGTGGACCGCCGACGGCTACAACACCCAGTCCCTGATGGGCGTGCCCAGCGACTGGCTGAAGGCCGCCATCGCCAAGCCCATGCCCAACGGCACCGTCCTGATGGACCAGTCCGGCACCGACCCCAGCCGCTACGTCGTCGTCAACGGCGCCGCCGTGCACATCTCCGCCTCCGAGTGGACCGCCGACGGCTACAACCTCCAGTCCCTGATGGGCGTGCCCGGCGAGTGGCTCAACACCACGGCCAAGAAGACCGTCCCGGACGGCACCCTGATCAAGGGCCAGGCCGGCACCGACCCGTCGATCTACGTGATGGCCAACAACTCCGCACTGCCGATGACCAGCGCCGAGTTCACCACCGTCTACGCCAACCAGCCGGTCCTGGGCGTCCCGGAGGAATGGGAGGCCGCCGAGGTCGCCCGCCCGCTCGCCAACGGCACCCTGATCACCGACGCCGCCGGCACCGACTCCACCGTCTACGTGATGGCCGGCGGCCTGGCCGTCCCGCTCACCTACGCCGACTTCACCGGCTACGGCTACGACAAGCTGCCGCTGCGCGGCGTTCCCGGCAGCTGGGAGCAGTCGGCCGCCGCCAAGAGCGCCCCCGCCGACGGCACCCTGCTCCAGTCCTCCGACGGCCCCACCGTCTGGCAGGTCGTCAACGGCGGCAGCAAGAAGGCGGCCGCACCCGGCTCCTACAACGCCGCCGACGTGGTGAAGGTCCCGACCGCGCTGACCGCCAAGCTCCCCACCGTCGCCTGACGTACCCACCCCGCCAGGGCGGCCCGGCCACCGCAGGCCGGGCCGCCCCGCGCCCGCACGCACCGCACCTGCACACACGTACCGCGCCCGCACGCACCCGCTCGTCCGACCAGCCAACCCGCATCTGCCCAGGGGGACTTCCGTCATGACCGCCGCCGCCCGCAAGACACCGGCCCTCGCCGCCGCCACCGTGCTGCTCGCCCTCGCCGCCCCGCTCGCCCTCGGCGGCCAGGCCTCCGCGGCCTCGGTGTCCACCTGGGACAAGGTCGCCCAGTGCGAGAGCGGCGGCAACTGGAGCATCGACACCAACAACGGCTACTTCGGCGGCCTCCAGTTCTCCCAGAGCACCTGGCTCGCCTACGGCGGCAGCCAGTACGCCCCCTACGCCAACCGGGCGACCAAGCAGCAGCAGATCCTGATCGCCGAGAAGGTCCTCGCCGGGCAGGGCCAGGGCGCCTGGCCGCACTGCGGCCCGGCGGCCAACCTGGGCGCCGACCACGCCAACCCCTACCCGGCCGGCACCTCCTACCCCGACCCGGCGTCGCTGCCCACCGGCACGCTCGTCAAGTCGCCCAACGGCTCCTCGGTCAAGATCCTGATCAGCGGCGCCGGCCTGCCCGTCACCGGCTCCGACGTCGCCCCCGACGGCTACGACCTGAGCAAGATCGTCCTGGTGGACGACGCCCGCTTCAACGCCCTGCCCACCACCCCGCCCGAGGGCACCGTCGTCCACGACCAGGCCGGCGGCTCCTCCCGCTACGTCGTCGTCGCCGGCGCGGCGCTGACCATCTCCGGCGCGGACTGGACGGCGGCCGGCTACAACACCCGCCCCGACATGGGCGTCCCCACCGCCTGGCTGCAGAACGCGCTCACCAACACCCTCCCGACCGGCCTCGTCGTCCACGACCAGGCCGGCGGCAACGCCCGCTACGTCGTCGTCTCCGGCGCCGCCCTGCCCATCTCCGGCGCCGAATGGACCGCCGACGGCTACAACACCCGCGCCGACATGGGCGTCCCCGGCGCCTGGCTCACCTCCGCCACCCAGGCCACCGTCCCGAACGGCACCGTCGTCAACGGCCAGGCCGGTACCGACCCGTCGATGTACGTCATGGTCAACGGCACCGCCCTGCACATCTCCGGCAGCGAGTGGACCGCCGACGGCTACAACACCAAGACCCTGATGGGCGTGCCCGAGGCCTGGCTGCAGGGCGCCGTCGCCAAGCCCCTGAGGAACGGCACGGTCCTCACCGGCGCCGCCGGCACCGACTCCACCGTCTACGTGATGGCCGGCGGCCTGGCGGTCTCCCTGACCTACGCCGACTTCACCGCCATGGGCTACGACAAGCAGCCGCTCACGGGCGTCCCCGGCACCTGGCTGGGCGCGGCCGCCGCCAAGAGCGCCCCCGCCGACGGCACCCTGCTGCTCTCGCCCGACAGCCCCACCGTCTGGCTGGTCGCGGGCGGCGGCAAGAAGGCCCTCACCGCAGCCGACTTCGGCCCCGGCAAGTACAGCCCCGCCGACGTGGTCAACGTCCCGACCGCGCTGACCGCCAAGCTCCCGACCGCCACCGCGTAACCCCGGCCCCCGACCACCCCGAGCCGCCCGGCCACACCCGCCGGGCGGCTCGGGCGCGCCCCGGAGACGCCCGAAACCCGCGTGCCCCACCGGACACCGCTCCGGTAGCCTGCAGACCATGTCGAGCCCCGAGGCATCCAGGGTGGGGGCTTTCGGTCACGCGCCGTCAGCCCCCTGAACCCCCGAGCCGCGCACCCCGCCCTCCCGCCGCACCCCGCAGCCGGACGGGCACGCCCTCAGGCCCCGGGCGCTGACCGCGGTGACGAGACGCCGACCTCCCGCGCATCTCCTCACTCCGGAGCCCTCAGATGTCCCCGACACGCCCGATGCCCCTCCCGCTGTACCTCCTCGCCCTGGCCGTCTTCGCCATGGGCACCTCCGAGTTCATGCTCGCCGGCCTCCTGCCCGACCTCGCCGCCGACCTCGGCGTGAGCGTCGGGGCGGCCGGCCTGCTCGGCCCCGCCTTCGCCGCCGGAATGGCCCTCGGCGCCCCACTGATGGCCGCCCTCGCCCGCACCTGGCCCGCCCGCACCAGCCTCCTCGGCCTCCTCCTCGCCTTCGCCGCCGCCCACGCCGCGGGCGCCATCACCACCAGCCTCCCGCTCCTGTGCGCCACCCGCGTCGCCGCCGCCCTCGCCTGCGCAGGCTTCCTCGCCGTCGCCCTGACCACCGCCGCCACCCTGGTCGCCCCCGACCGCAAGGGCCGCGCCCTGGCCGTCCTGCTCTCCGGCACCACGCTCGCCACCATCGCCGGCGTCCCGGCAGGCGCCGCCCTCGGCACCCTGCTCGGCTGGCGCGCCACCTTCTGGGCCGTCGCCGCGCTCTGCCTGCCCGCCGCCGCCGGCCTCCTGCGCGGCATCCCGGCCGCACCCGCCCCACACGACAGCGCCCCGCATGACAGCGCCCCGCATGACACCGCCGAACCGGCGCTGCGCACCGAACTCGCCCAACTGCGCCGCCCCCGTCTGCTCCTGGTCATGGCGCTCGGCGCCCTGGTGAACGCCGCGACCTTCGCCGGCTTCACCTTCCTCGCCCCCGTCGTCACCGACACCGCGGAACTGGGCCGGCTCTGGATCCCCGTCGCCCTGGTGCTCTTCGGCGCCGGCTCCCTGCTCGGCGTCACCACCGCCGGACGCCTCGCCGACCACCGCCCCCGCCTGCTCCTCGCGGCCGGCGGCCCGCTGCTGCTCGCCGGCTGGCCCGCCCTCGCCGTCCTGGCCGAGGAGCCGGCCGCGCTGCTGGCCCTGGTGTTCGTGCAGGGCGCGCTGTCGTTCGCACTGGGCACCACCCTGATCACCCGGGTCCTCTACGAGGCGGCCGCCGCCCCCACCATGGCCGGCTCGTACGCGACCGCGGCCCTCAACGTCGGCGCCGCCACCGGACCGCTGGTCGCCGCCCCCACCCTGGGATCCAGCGCCGGGCCGCTGGGCCCACTGTGGGCGAGCGCCCTGCTCGTCCTGCTCGCGCTGTTCGCCGCTGTCCCGCTGCGCGGGGTGCTCGCCCCCCGCCACGGCGGCGCGTAACAAGCCCCGGGCCGCACCTCGCGGCAGCTGCGCCGTGGGGAGTCGGCGTGGCCGACTCCCCACGGCGGCCGCACGCCCCGTCGGTGGGCACGGCCCCGGCGCGGCACCATCCGTGTACGCCCCTTCACGTCCTGCCGTGAGCCGGTGATGCCTCCCCGCGCCCCCGTTGCGTCCGCCGGGGCACCGGCGCGTCGACGCCGGCGGGCGCGGGCCGACCCCCTTGACTTGGGGGGCGGGGCGCCCCGGACCGGTTCCGCCGTGTGTGCGCCCCGCGCCCGCCGGTTCGGAGAGGACGGCCTTGAAGGTTCTGACGCACAACGTGATGTTCCTGTCCTGGCTGACGCAGAAGAGCGAGGGCGACTGGAACAACGCGGCGCGCTCGCGGCTGATCGCCGAGTCCGCGTACGTCGCGGACCACGACGTGCTGGTCTTCCAGGAACTCTTCGACCCCGGCCCCTCCGAGGAACTGATGCAGGGCCTGGAGGACCGGGGGTACCGCCACCGCACGCCGGTGGTCGGGGTGGACGAGTCGGGCTGGGCCGCCACGCACGGCCGGCAGATCTCCCCGCTGCACGCCCGCGGCGGGGTCGCGATCGTCAGCAGGTGGCCCATCCTGCGGATGGAGCAGTACGTCTACGACGTGGCCTGCGGCTGGGACGCCGAGGCCGCCAAGGGCTTCGCCTACGCCGTACTGGAGGTCGCCGGCCGGCGCGTGCACGTGGTGGGCACCCACCTGCAGTCCGACGACGGCGCCTGCCTGACCGGCCAGGCGAGGATCATGCGCCGCTCCCAGCTGCGCGACATCGACGTCTTCCTGACGGACCGCCGCATCCCGGCGCACGAGCCGGTGATCGTCGCCGGGGACTTCAACACCGACCGCCACTCGCCCGACTTCCAGGACGTCCTGGGCTTCGGGAACCTCCACGAGGCGGGCCCCCGGACCGGCTGGAAGTACTCCTTCGACACCATCGCCAACGACGCCGCCCTGCACCGCCACCCGGCCGACCCCGCCGAGGACACGGACCACGTCCTGCTCCGCAAGGGCCACGCCCCACCGTGCGACGCCTGGACGAGCGAGGTCCTGAAGACCGCCTCGCCGAGCTGGGAGGCGGGCGGCCGGGCCTTCACCGACTACAGCGACCACTACCCGGTGACCGCGGGCCGCTGAGCCCGGGCCGGCCCCCGGACGGCCGCCCGCGGACCGGCACGCCCGCCCGGCAAGCGCGAGCCGTCCGACAGGAGGAGCGGATATGAGCTACTCGGCACCACAGCAGTTCGGCGAACTCACCTTCGTCTTCAGCACCGGCGAGACCAGACCGCCCGAGGGCTACCACGCCCTGTGCAGCGTCATCCCCGACAACGCCCCGATGACCTGGGTGAGGGGGAGCACCGGCGGCTCGGCCGCGCTGGCCGAGCCCAAGCAGTGGCGCAAGGTCACCGACTCCGACGGGGTGCTGCGCGGCCTGGTGCCGGTGGCCCCTCCCGGGTACCGGGCGCTGAGCGCGCTGTGGTCCTCGGACACGGTCCACGGGCCCCGTGACGTCCTGCGCGACCTCGGCGGCGCGGCCTTCGTCGCCCAGGGCGACCTGCGCTGCGTGAAGGAGGAGATCGGCGGACGCCCCTACGTGGCCGTCGGCGCCTGGCGCGGGCGCGGCGGCCTGGAGATCCCCGAGACCGTCCGCCCCGAGACGATCCCCGGCGGCACGGGCTGCCTGCTGACCCCCGGCATCGCGACCTGGATCTCCTACTTCGACGGCGACTACGAGGGGGAGGACCCCGGCGACGTCCACGTGCTGGACGTGCCGATGCGGCAGGTCCGGCAGGGGACGGCGAAAGGCCCGGCCGTCACGGACGGAGGCGACGTGCCCGAGCGGACCGAGCCGGTCGTCGACCGGGAGGTGGTCCTCCCGTGCACCGCCGTCCTCGACCGGGGCGCGTCCACGGAGTGGATCCTGCGCAACTCGCCGACGTACACGGTGCGGCGCAAGCGGTTCTACACCCGGGTCGCGGTCACCGACCTGCGGGAGGACCCGGGCCCGGGCACGGTCGGCGCCACCGTCCCGTGGGGGGTGGACGAGGCGCAGGCGCAGGCCTGCCGCGAAGCCGTCGGCCTGTCCGTGGGGTTCGAGGCGGGCGTCGAGACCGAGGGCTCCGGCGCCAGGGCGGGCGCCTCCCTCAGCCGCGAACTCGGCTACGACAGCACGCGTTTCGTCGCCGCCATGACCCGCGAGCGGCAGGAGGTCCGCGCCCCCGCGCCGGGCCTGCACCTCACCGCGCTGTACGTCGAGAGCCACCGCATCGAGGTCGTCCGCAACGACCCGGACCACACGCTCCCCTCGGACCGGGCGGGCCTGACGTTCAACGCCCACGCGTCCTGGACGGCGCCCACCTACCCGCCGCGCCCGGCCCGCTGAGGGGCCGGCGCCCCGCGGCGGCCGGCCCCGCTGCGCACCGGCCGGTGCGCCCCGACCGCCGTTGTCACCGCGCCGTTGACTGTTCATCAGATCTTGCGAACTCGTGGTCGTCGGCTGGTTGGGCCGGCCGGGCGGTGGCTACGCTCGGCCGTGTCGTCCGATGGGGGGCGGCACCCGTCGCGTGCCGCACGCGCCCGGCCCTCGTGGCCCTCGGGCGTCGGAGCGGAGCACGCGCGGGCGGTTCCCACGGGAGTGGATCATGAGCTCTGTTGGTCGCAAGACCGTCGCGGTGATGGCCGCGGCCTTGGCCTCGCTGGGCGCGGGGAGCGCGGTCACCGCGTCCGCGGCCGCCTCGCCGGCCCCGCCGTGCAGCGGGGCGGAGTGCCCCAGCCTCAAGCCGACCAGGCTCTCGGCCAGTCAGGCGAGCCTGAACGTCACCCAGATGCAGCTGGAGAACATCCACGCGATGGCCTCGGACGCGGTGACCGGGGAGCCCATCCGAGGCGCCCGGATCGTGTTCGCCACCGTGGGCGGCCGGACGCTGGGCGCGGCCTACACCGACTACGACGGCATCGCGGCGATCACCGCCCCCGAGAACCTGGGCCCCGGCACCCTGCAGGAACTGCTGGGCGGCTACGAGGCCGCGATGGTCGGCGACGGCGTCCACGCCCCGGCCGGCGCCCACGGGGCCATCACCATCGGCACCGACCAGGGCCCCGGCGTCCCGGGCAACCCGTGTGCCGTGTGCAGCGACCGCGGGCTCAAGCAGGACGTGGTCCCCGTGGACTGGAGCCGGTAGGGGCGCGGGTGCGGCACCGGCCGGTGCGGCCCCGGGCGTGAGCGCGCCCGGGGCCGCGGGACGACGAGAGGGCGGGACACCATGACGGAGCCGGACACCAGGACAGGGCCGGGCACCGTGACGGAGCCGGACACCAGGACAGAGCCGGACATCATGACAGGGCCGCACACCGTGACGGAGCAGCCGTCGCCGGTGAGCACGGACGCGATCTGGCGGCTCCCGGTGACGGTCTGCCGCATCACCGGGCTCCTGGGCGAGCGGACGGCCGGCGCCCTGCTGGAACGCGCCGTCGCGCTCGCCCGCGCCGGCGACGCGTTGCAGCCCTCCCTGATCGGGGACCGGGAGCTGGTCCCCGGCTTCCGCCGCTCCCGTTCGTGCCGGGAGTTCGCCGCGCCCGAACTGCTGGCGGCCATCGACGAGGTGCTGGAGGCGGTCGAGCACACCCTGGGCGTCTCCTGCCGCAACACCGAGCCCGACTACACCCTCAACGTGCACAACGACGGCGACTTCTACCGGCCGCACCAGGACACCAGCGCCGAGTTCTCCCCCCGGCGCCTGCTCACCTTCGTCTACTACCTGCACGGCACGCCCCGGCCGTTCGGCGGCGGCGCACTGCGCGTGTTCGACGCCGCCCTGCCGCTGTACGGCGGGACGACGGGCGAGTGGGAGAAGCGCACCTGGCGGGACTGGGAGCCCGAGCACGACAGCATCGTGTTCTTCCGCCCCACCGCCTGGCACGAGGTGCGCCCGGTGAGGTGCCCGTCCCGGCGGCCCGAGGACAGCCGCTTCGCCGTCAACGGCTGGCTGTGCAGCCCCGATCCGGCGCGCCGGGGGAGCGGGGCGCTCTGACGGGGCTGCGCCCTCAGTCCTTCAGCATCACCAGCGGCAGGCCTCCGTCGCTCCACGCGCCGCCCGTCTCGTCGACCTGGTAGCGGTCGGCCTCCAGGTCGGCGGCGAAGGCCTCCAGGAACTCCCGCAGGCCGGCGGCCTCGTAGCCGGCCCGCCAGCCCTCGTGCGACCAGTCGATGATCTGGCCGCGGCGCTGCGGGGCGGGCGGGTCCAGGTCGATGCAGATCACGTCGCCGTTGCCGATGCCGATGAAGGGGATCCACCCGGCGGACCAGGCGACGTCCCGGCGGATCACGCCGTCCTCCTCCCGCTCGTCCCAGGGCGGATCCCCGGCGTCGGCGGACCGCTCGCGCCAGTCGTCCACCATCGCGTCGAGCGAGTGGAGCTCGGTGTGCAGACCGATCAGGACCCCCGGCAGGCCGTCGTGGCAGCGGTAGGAGTCCCGGACGTCCGGCGGGAGTTCCACCCCCATCGCGGCCTCCGCCGCCCGGATCTGCTCGTCGGTGGCGCCGGGCGGCATCGCGGCCGCCAACCTCGGGGCGATCCGCCCGAGCACGGCCTCGATCCGCGCCCACAGCTGCTGCATCGGGAACTCCCCTCCGTTGTGACGAGGACCGGAACGTAGCACCCGTCACCGACAGTCGGTCGGCGGGCCCGGGGCCCGGGGCTGATTGTCGGAGCCTCCTGGTAGGAAGGGGCTGATCGTCAGCCGACCGACCGCCGACGCGTGGTCACCGAAGGAGGCCCGGATGCCCGTGGAGGACACCGCCGTGCGCGAGGACGTCATGACGGCCGGGGAGGGCCTGCGGATCTACCCCGACCCGGCGGACGTCTTCGTCGCCGACCAGGCCGAGCTGGCCCGGCACCTGCACCCGCTGGTCTCGATCGACCTGGCCCGGGTCAACCCCGCCTGGCAGGGGTGGATCCACCTGCTGAGCCCGCTGGAGCCGTCGGAGGGCCTCATCGGTGACCACACCTCGGCCTTCCACACGGGGCTCCAGGCCCCCAACTGGCTCGGCTTCACGATGGAGGGCGACCGCTTCCGCCTGGCCGGCGACCTGCGCTACTTCGCCCGGGCGGCGGGCCCGGACGAAGTCCCCGACCCCTGGCCGGGGTTCCACGCCGGCCTCGCCGAGCACTGCGAACGCCAGGAGCACAGCTACCGGGCGCACCGCGACAGCTTCCGCCGCGAGGGCAGGCTCGTCCTGCTCGGCGACGACGGCCTGCCGCACCCCGGCTGCACCGGCGAGATGGCCCTCCTGGACCAGCTCGGCGGCTACGCCGACTCCGCCGGCAACTGGATCGAGACCGACCTGTTCCCGCTCGACTACGACGGCGACCGCACCTGGCCCGTCGGCCCGTCCGGCCGCCGCTTCGAGTTCGTGGCGGCGGTGCCCGGCTGGCACTACCGCGGCAGCGGCGCCGACTGGATCATGCTGTTCTTCGAACCCGTCGACCGCCTCGCCCTGTTGACCTTCGACTGGAGCTGAGGCGCAGCGATGCCAGCGGGCGACCGACCGGGCGGCCGAGGCGGCCGAGGCGGCCAGAGCGGTCAAGGTGCGGCAGGCGCCCGAGCGGCGGCGCAGGACTTCTTCGACGCGATGCGCCGGTGGGAGGAGTGGATGGCCTCCTGCCGGCACGACACCACGGGCGACGAGCAACTGGCGGCGGTGAAGGCGGTGTTCGCCAGGCACCTGGCGGCCAGGGCGCTGGCCCGGCACCAGTCGCGCTACGACCTGCTGTGCTTCGGCACGCCGCCGGAGTTCGAGGCGCCGATCCTGCGCGTCGAACAGGAGACGCCGGGCAGGTGCTGGGTGTACGTGCCGGAAGGGTTGATCGGCGGCGAGGCCCGCTACGCGATGGTGCGCGAGGGCGGTGCGTGGAAGGCCGCGTTCAAGGAGACCGACGTCGCCCTGACGGGCCGGTGGAGGAGGTGGCCGGATCTCTGACACCTGACCGGATCTCTGACACCCGACCGGCCGGCCGCTCCCGGCCGCTCAGGCGCGGCAGCGCAGCAGTTCCAGCGGCGGGTTGGCGAGGAGGTCGGCCCAGAAGTCCTCGCCGAACTCGCGTAGGCCGGCCTCGGACACCTGTAGCGGGACCCACTCGGCCTCGCCGAACCCGGCCGCCCGCAGGCACTGCTCGTAGACCTCGCGGCGCGGGGCCGCGCCCACGATGCTGATCGGCTGCGGGTCGAGGAGGGCCGTGACCCGCACCCGCGGACCCGTCTCGCTCTCCTCGCCGGTCGGTTCGCAGCGGAACCCGTACGTGTCCAGGGACGGGCAGTCGAACCGGTAGTCGGGCTTCTGGGCGAGCACGAAGAACTCCCCGCCCGGCACCAGGCCCCGGTGGATGTTGCGGCACATCCGCTCCATCGCCGCGACGTCCTCGGCGTAGTTGAGGCACTGCACTCCCAGCGCGATGTCGAAGCGCCGGTCGAGGGGCCGCAGTTCGGCCACGTCGCCGACCTCGTAGCGCACACCCAACGGGTCGCGCCGCTCGATCGTGCGCGCGGCGGCGACCATCTCGACGGAGATGTCGACGCCGAGGACGTCGGTGGCGCCGCGCCGCTTGAACTCCCTGCTGTAGAAGCCGGTACCGCACGCCAGGTCGAGGACCGACCGGCCGTCCACGTCCCCGACCAGGCCCAGGAAGCTCGGCACCTCCCCGTAGCGGATCAACGGCAGGGACTTGAACCCCTCGAACGCCTCGCCGATCCCGTCGTACTGCTGCACGCCCACGTGCCGCCCCTCCTGTGTGCCGCCCGCCGGGTCGCGGCCGTGGCGGAAAGTCTCCTCCGCCCCGCCGGGCCGCCGTACTGGCAGATGACACAAAGAAGTTGACCGGCGAATCGGGGGCGAACCCCCTATCGCCCAACACCGCTCTTCGGGGACGGGGAAACGCCGTCGAAGGGCCATTCGAGTGACGTCCCGCGTCCTCGCGTGTCCGAACGGCCACACTGGCAGCGCTGAGGAAGCCCGCCGTTCAAAGGAGACGAGTCCGTGAAGAGCCTCGGAAGGACGCTGGTCACCGTCGGTGCCGCTGCGGTTCTGTGCATCGCAGTCCCGGCCAACGCCCAAGCCGCGGAGGGGACTTTCACCTACATCAGCAACAACCAGGAGCACACGCTGGAGAACCCCGAGGGCGACCGGTGCTACGACCTCGGCCGCCGCGTCACCGAGCTGTACAACGACACCGACGCGGAGGCGGCCGTCTACCTCGGCGCCGGCTGCCGGGACGAGATCAAGACCATCAGGTCGGGTGGTTCGAGCACCCAGAGCGGCATCGGCTCGGTCAGTTTCACCGACGACGAGTAGCCGGCGCACCCGGCGGCGGGGCGGCCCGTCCGTCCGACGTGATCGTGAAGGGCTCGGACCAGTTGCCGGAATCACCGGACAGGACGACCCGGTAGTCGTCTCCAGGGGGGACGTCCGGCACGGTCACCTCCATCCGTCCCAGCAGGATGTCGAAGTCACTGGCGAGGACCCGGTCGAGGAGGGTGACGCCGCCCGCGCGCAAGGCGATGGACCCCGTGCGGTTGGTGATCTGCGCCGGCGGATCCGAGACGTCCCAGGTGACTTCGACCCGCTCGCCGACTCGCCAGACCGTCCCCGCGCGAGGGGAGAGAACGCGCGGCACGTAGACGTCGCGCCGGGACGTGCGCTCGGCGGAGTGGGCGGCCACCGCCGGACCGGTGGCCTGTGCCTGTGCCGGCACCGTGGCGAGCAGGCTCGGCATCGCGGCGGCGGCCAGTGCCACCACGCCCAGGACGGGTCCGTTCCAGATCCTCATGGCCTCAGTGTCTCGGTTCGGCCCGGAGTGAGCGCACGGACGGGCGCCGCTTCCCTCGATCGGGGGAACGGCCGTCGGTGACGGACGGCCCGTGAGGGGGGCGTGGCCCGAGGTCCGAGGGCGGCAAGCGGCCCGTCAGCCGCGTGACGGGGCGTGCGGTGCGGGCGCCACGGCCCCTTTCCCGGTGCAGGTCGGTCGCCTACGGTGGGTCACCCCGAAGACGAGGAGCGGAGGTTCCCTGTGGCGGACGAGGTGACGACGCAGTACCGCAGCTACGCCTGGGAGGACGAGCACGGCGTCAAGTACGTGGCCGCCTACCCGGGCGACGAGGAGGCCGACGAGGAGCGCAAGGCAGAGCTGCGGGCGTTGGGCGCCCGCGTGTCGGCGGACCTGGTGGCCGAACAGGAGGCCGAGCGGGAAGCCCAGCGGGAAGCCCAGCGGGAAGCCCGGCGGCCGAGGGCCGGGCGGGTGGCCGGGCGTGCAGGGCCGGCGCTGCGGCTGATCCGTGGTGAAGGCTCGTCCTGAGTGCGTGACCGGGCCCGCCGGCGCGCAGAGCGCCGGCAGGGCGGCCGGAGTGGGAAGTCGGCCGGGCCGACGTGAACCCACCCCGGCGGGGGGGGGGGGGTTTTCGCGGGGGGGGGGCCCCGATAACCAGATATCAAAAGACAAAAACACAAAAAAAAAAAAATTA